>NZ_JARBAX010000001.1:2690000-2990000 GCF_028807635.1 Streptomyces spiramyceticus | reverse complement strand
GCACAGTGGACGCGAGCATCTGTGGCCAAGTTTTTAAGGGCGCACGGTGGATGCCTTGGCACCAGGAACCGATGAAGGACGTGGGAGGCCACGATAGTCCCCGGGGAGCCGTCAACCAGGCTTTGATCCGGGGGTTTCCGAATGGGGAAACCCGGCAGTCGTCATGGGCTGTCACCCATACCTGAACACATAGGGTATGTGGAGGGAACGCGGGGAAGTGAAACATCTCAGTACCCGCAGGAAGAGAAAACAACCGTGATTCCGGGAGTAGTGGCGAGCGAAACCGGATGAGGCCAAACCGTATGCGTGTGATACCCGGCAGGGGTTGCGCATGCGGGGTTGTGGGATCTCTTTGTCACGGTCTGCCGGCCGTGAGACGAGTCAAAAACCGTATGGATAGGCGAAGGACATGCGAAAGGTCCGGCGTAGAGGGTAAGACCCCCGTAGCTGAAATTCATGCGGCTCGTTTAAGAGACACCCAAGTAGCACGGGGCCCGAGAAATCCCGTGTGAATCTGGCGGGACCACCCGCTAAGCCTAAATATTCCCTGGTGACCGATAGCGGATAGTACCGTGAGGGAATGGTGAAAAGTACCGCGGGAGCGGAGTGAAATAGTACCTGAAACCGTGTGCCTACAAGCCGTGGGAGCGTCGCGCATTGAGTTTACTCAGTGCGTCGTGACTGCGTGCCTTTTGAAGAATGAGCCTGCGAGTTAGCGGTGTGTAGCGAGGTTAACCCGTGTGGGGAAGCCGTAGCGAAAGCGAGTCCGAATAGGGCGCTGTGTCTAATTTAGATACGTAGTTGCACGCTCTAGACCCGAAGCGGAGTGATCTAGCCATGGGCAGGTTGAAGCGGAGGTAAGACTTCGTGGAGGACCGAACCCACCAGGGTTGAAAACCTGGGGGATGACCTGTGGTTAGGGGTGAAAGGCCAATCAAACTCCGTGATAGCTGGTTCTCCCCGAAATGCATTTAGGTGCAGCGTCGTGTGTTTCTTGCCGGAGGTAGAGCACTGGATAGGCGATGGGCCCTACCGGGTTACTGACCTTAGCCAAACTCCGAATGCCGGTAAGTGAGAGCGCGGCAGTGAGACTGTGGGGGATAAGCTCCATGGTCGAGAGGGAAACAGCCCAGAGCATCGACTAAGGCCCCTAAGCGTACGCTAAGTGGGAAAGGATGTGGAGTCGCAGAGACAACCAGGAGGTTGGCTTAGAAGCAGCCATCCTTGAAAGAGTGCGTAATAGCTCACTGGTCAAGTGATTCCGCGCCGACAATGTAGCGGGGCTCAAGCGTACCGCCGAAGTCGTGTCATTCCAGCAATAGGGCCAACGCCTGCTGGGATGGGTAGGGGAGCGTCGTGTGCCGGGTGAAGCAGCCGCGGAAGCGAGTTGTGGACGGTTCACGAGTGAGAATGCAGGCATGAGTAGCGATACACACGTGAGAAACGTGTGCGCCGATTGACTAAGGGTTCCTGGGTCAAGCTGATCTGCCCAGGGTAAGTCGGGACCTAAGGCGAGGCCGACAGGCGTAGTCGATGGACAACCGGTTGATATTCCGGTACCCGCTTTGAAACGCCCAGTACTGAGCCCATTGATGCTAAGCCCGTGAAGCCGTTCCGGACCCTTCGGGGAAAGGAAAGTGGTGGAGCCGGCGGCCCAAGGTGGTAGTAGGTAAGCGATGGGGTGACGCAGGAAGGTAGTCCAGCCCGGGCGGTGGTTGTCCCGGGGTAAGGGTGTAGGCCGTGTGATAGGCAAATCCGTCACACATTAGGGCTGAGACCTGATGCCGAGCCGATTGTGGTGAAGTGGATGATCCTATGCTGTCGAGAAAAGCCTCTAGCGAGTTTCATGGCGGCCCGTACCCTAAACCGACTCAGGTGGTCAGGTAGAGAATACCGAGGCGTTCGGGTGAACTATGGTTAAGGAACTCGGCAAAATGCCCCCGTAACTTCGGGAGAAGGGGGGCCATCACTGGTGATCCGTTTTACACGGTGAGCTGGGGGTGGCCGCAGAGACCAGCGAGAAGCGACTGTTTACTAAAAACACAGGTCCGTGCGAAGCCGTAAGGCGATGTATACGGACTGACGCCTGCCCGGTGCTGGAACGTTAAGGGGACCGGTTAGTGCGCTTTCGGGCGTGCGAAGCTGAGAACTTAAGCGCCAGTAAACGGCGGTGGTAACTATAACCATCCTAAGGTAGCGAAATTCCTTGTCGGGTAAGTTCCGACCTGCACGAATGGCGTAACGACTTCTCGACTGTCTCAACCATAGGCCCGGTGAAATTGCACTACGAGTAAAGATGCTCGTTTCGCGCAGAAGGACGGAAAGACCCCGGGACCTTTACTACAGTTTGATATTGGTGTTCGGTTCGGCTTGTGTAGGATAGGTGGGAGACTGTGAAGCATGCACGCCAGTGTGTGTGGAGTCAATCTTGAAATACCACTCTGGTCGTGCTGGATGTCTAACCTCGGTCCGTGATCCGGATCAGGGACAGTGTCTGATGGGTAGTTTAACTGGGGCGGTTGCCTCCTAAAGAGTAACGGAGGCGCCCAAAGGTTCCCTCAGCCTGGTTGGCAATCAGGTGTTGAGTGTAAGTGCACAAGGGAGCTTGACTGTGAGACCGACGGGTCGAGCAGGGACGAAAGTCGGGACTAGTGATCCGGCAGTGGCTTGTGGAAGCGCTGTCGCTCAACGGATAAAAGGTACCCCGGGGATAACAGGCTGATCTTCCCCAAGAGTCCATATCGACGGGATGGTTTGGCACCTCGATGTCGGCTCGTCGCATCCTGGGGCTGGAGTCGGTCCCAAGGGTTGGGCTGTTCGCCCATTAAAGCGGTACGCGAGCTGGGTTTAGAACGTCGTGAGACAGTTCGGTCCCTATCCTCTGCGCGCGTAGGAATATTGAGAAGGGCTGTCCCTAGTACGAGAGGACCGGGACGGACGAACCTCTGGTGTGCCAGTTGTCCTGCCAAGGGCATGGCTGGTTGGCTACGTTCGGAAAGGATAACCGCTGAAAGCATCTAAGCGGGAAGCCTGCTTCGAGATGAGTGTTCCCACCCCCTTTGAGGGGTTAAGGCTCCCAGTAGACGACTGGGTTGATAGGCCAGATGTGGAAGCCCGGTAACGGGTGGAGCTGACTGGTACTAATAGGCCGAGGGCTTGTCCTCAGTTGCTCGCGTCCACTGTGTTAGTTCTGAAGTAACGAACTGTGACGGCACCGGTTTGTTTAACTTCATAGTGTTTCGGTGGTCATAGCGTTAGGGAAACGCCCGGTTACATTCCGAACCCGGAAGCTAAGCCTTTCAGCGCCGATGGTACTGCAGGGGGGACCCTGTGGGAGAGTAGGACGCCGCCGAACAATCATTGTGGGGGAGCCCCGCACCTTTATGGTGCGGGGCTTTTCTGCGTTCAAGGGGTATTGGGGTTATTGGGTCGCCTCGGCGAGTGCGCGATGGCAGCATCGGCGGCATGGAACACGTGATTCGGCCCGTGGGCGCCGGGGAGTGGGAGAAGGTGCGCGAGCTGAGGCTCGCTGCGCTTCAGGATCCGGTCGCGCACCTCGCCTTCCTGGAGACGTACGAGAAGGCCGTCGCCCAGCCGGCTTTGTACTGGCAGGAGCGTACGGACAAGGCTGTCCAGGGCATCGAGGTACGGCAGTTCGTCGCGGAGGCGCCCGACGGGCGCTGGGTGGGGTCGGTCACCGCGATCGTCGAACGGGCCGGTGCGCCGGCCAGTTTCGTCGAGGCGGCGGAGGTCGACCAGGTGCATGTCGTCGGCGTGTTCGTACGGCCCGAGGCGCGCGGGGCCGGGCTGGCTGAGGAGCTCTTCCGGGCCGCGCTGGAGTGGGCGTGGTCGCTGAGCGAGCCGCGGATCGAGCAGGTCAGGCTGTTCGTGCACGAGCGCAACACACGGGCGGAGGCTCTTTACCGGAAGGTCGGGTTCGTACCGAGCGGTGCGACAGCGCCGGTTCCGGGTGACGCTTCCGCGAACGAGAGGGAGATGGTGGTCCCGCGGCCTTCGGCGTCCTAACCGGTCGTCAGGGGGTGGTCCGGCCAGCGGGCTCGGCCCTGTTCCTGCGAGCGGAGCAGGACCAGCGCAGGCAGACCCTGGTCCTGGCCGGTCGACAGCAGCTCCGGGAGCAGGGGAAGCGGTGCCACGGCCGCGACGTCGTCGAGAACGAACGTCATTGGTGGGTCGAGCCGACCGTCGGTTGACCGTGCGGCCATGCGGCGGCCGTGCTCGACCACGCTTGATGCTAGTGCGGTGAGCAGAGGCATCGCTCCCGGGCGCGGCTTGGGGTCCTCGATTGCTTCACCCACCACATAAAGGGTGCCCCCCTCGTCGATAAATGATTCCAAAGTGAGCGAATCGGTTCGGTTCGGGGTGCAGGCCTCGCGGATGTGGATCGAGGAGAGCGCGGCGAGTGCACGGGCCGTCAACTCCTGGGCCACCTCACGGCGTTCGGGGTACGCAGTGAGCGCCGACTCCAGGAGGCCCGCGGCGCCGCTCGACGCCTTGGGATGCGTACGGAGGATACGTACCGCCTCGTGCGCACTGCTGCCCTGCGCCCAGCGGTGCACCTGTCGGAAGGGGCGCCCGTCCACGGCGGCGGCGTGCAGCCAGCTGCTCAGCAGCGTCTCGGCGGTGTCGGCCATCGCGGCGTCCAGGCGGGCCTGGGGGCGTACGGGCGCCAGCAGCGCTACTGCCCGAGCTGCTGCCACGTCGGGGTGCTCGCAGTCGGCGGTGGGGGACCAGTGGAGGCGGGCCGGGGTGTCGCAGAGGTGGCCCGGGTCGTAGACGAGGACGGGGCCGAGCTTGGCGCGGGCGTCCTTGGTGTCGGCCCACACAGTGGGGTCGGAGGTGACGACGAGCACGGCGCCTTCGGCCTCCAGAACGGCCTGTACGGCGCTGGGGCGGCGGGTCTCGGGGCTGCCGTACAGGACGCGGGGGGTGCGGGGCGCGGGGACGGCGGCCGGGACGGGCGGGGTTGTTGGGGCTGTCGGCGTGCTGTGGACGGTCGCGCTGGGGAGGGTCGCGGTGGTCGGGGCCATCTGGACCGATGGGGCCGGGGGGATCGCCGGAGTGGTCCGGTCGGTGGGCGTCGCCCCGGTTTCCTGTCTGCTCTCCGCCTCGGCGCCCATCTGGGTGCTCAGCTTCGCGTCCGCCTTCGTGTTCTCAACTGCGGTCGGCGGTCCGGAGACCGCACCTCTACCCGCGCCCGCCATCGCACGCTCCCGGGCCACCGCCCGCTGCACCTTCAGACGCGCCAGCACACCCAGCACGAAGATGGTGAGCACCATCAGCACCATCAGCTCGCCGATCAGCAGGCCCCAGAACAGCCCGTACCCCGAAAGCTGGTCCGCCGGTGTGTCCGGCCATGCCTCCGGGATGTTGTGCGGGGCGCCCATCAGGTGACGCAGGGCCAGTGGCGTGCGGGTGAAGGTGACGCCGTCCGGCCACGCGCCGTGGGTGAACAGGGCCGCCAGGCCGGTCGCCAGCCACGTCAGTACCGTCAGGGCCAGCAGGAATCCCAGCAGGCCGACCAGCAGTGAGTCGGGAATTCCGCGTTCCGGCGCTCTCCGGCGCTCGCTGTCGTGCATCTCAGGCGACCGTCGATTCGTTCGACTCGTTTATCTGCTGCTCGATGAGTGTCGCCCTCTGCTCCGCCTCCAACTCCGCGGCTCGCATGTCGTCGGAGACCATGTCGTCGCGGATCATGTCCGCCGAGGCCTCCGTCATCGCGCGGTCCGTGAAGACCAGTGGTCGTTCCGCCTCTGTGATCAGGTGTTTGACCACCTGGACGTTGCCGTTCACGTCCCACACCGCGATGCCGGGCGTCAGGGTGGGGATGATCTCGACCGCCCAGCGGGGGAGGCCGAGGACCCGGCCCGTCGCCCGTGCCTCGTCCGCCTTCTGCGCGTAGATCGTCCTCGTCGACGCCATCTTGAGGATCGCCGCGGCCTCTCTCGCCGCCGCGCCGTCCACCACGTCCGACAGGTGGTGGACCACTGCCACGAAGGACAGGCCCAGTCGGCGGCCGAACTTCAGCAGCCGCTGGAAGAGCTGAGCCACGAAGGGCGAGTTGATGATGTGCCACGCCTCCTCCACCAGGAAGATGCGCTTCTTGCGGTCCGGCCTGATCCAGGTGTGTTCGAGCCATACGCCCACGATCGCCATCAGGATCGGCATCGCGATCGAGTTGCGGTCGATGTGGGAGAGGTCGAAGACGATCAGCGGCGCGTCCAGGTCGATGCCGACCGTCGTCGGGCCGTCGAACATCCCCCGCAGGTCACCGTCGACCAGCCGGTCCAGGACGAGGGCGACGTCGAGGCCCCAGGCCCGTACGTCGTCCAGGTCTACGTTCATCGCTTCCGCCGACTCCGGCTCCGGGTGGCGCAGTTGCTCGACGATGTCCGTCAGGACCGGCTGCCGGTCGACGATCGTCTCGTTCACATACGCGTGCGCGACCTTGAGCGCGAAGCCGGACCGCTCGTCGAGGCCGTGGCCCATCGCAACCTCGATGATCGTACGGAGCAGGGCCAGCTGGCCCGTCGTCGTGATCGCCGGATCGAGCGGGTTGAGGCGGATTCCGCCGTCGAGCGCCGCCATCGGGTCGAGCCGGATGGGGGTTATACCCAGCTGCTGCGCGATGAGGTTCCATTCGCCGGCGCCGTCCTCGCCCTGTGCGTCCAGGACGACCACCTGCCGGTCCTTGAAGCGCAACTGGCGCAGTACGTACGTCTTCTCCAGCGCCGACTTGCCGTTGCCGGACTCGCCGAGGACCAGCCAGTGCGGCGCCGGGAGCTGCTGTCCGTACAGCTGGAAGGGGTCGTAGATGTACCCCTTGCCGCTGTACACCTCGCGGCCGATGATCACGCCCGAGTCGCCGAGGCCGGGCGCCGCGGTCGGCAGGTAGACGGCCTGGGCCTGCCCCGTCGACGTACGGACGGGGAGTCTGGTCGTCTCCACCTTCCCGAAGAGGAAGCTGGTGAAGGCATCCGTGAGGACGGACAGCGGATCTCGCATGGCGGGTCTGCCCTCTCGGCTAACGACGGATGCCGGTGGCGAACGGCAAGGTGTTGACGAACGCCCGGTGGTGCTCTCGGTCGCACCACTCCAGCTTCAGATACGACTTGCCCGCCGAGGCCCTGATGGTCCGCTTGTCGCGGGCCAGCGCCTCGGGCGAACGGGACGACACAGTGATGTACCCGACCAGGTTCACCCCCGCCGCACCGCTCGCGAGATCTTCACCCCGCTGGTCGAGCCTGCCGTGAGCAGCGATGTCGCGCGGGTCGACCGTCCGGTTCATCTTGGCCTGGCGGCTGGCCTCCGCCTCGTCGTTCGTCTTCTCCGTCAGCATGCGCTCGATGGCGACCTCGGTGGGTTCGAGGTCCATGGTGACCGCGACCGTACGGATCACGTCCGGGGTGTGAACGAGCAGCGGCGCCAGGAAGTTCACACCGACCGGCGTCATCGGCCACTCCTTCACCCAGGCGGTGGCGTGGCACCAGGGTGCGCGTGTTGACGACTCACGCGTCTTGGCCTGGAGATACGTCGCCTCCATGGCGTCCAGCTCGGCCGGCCAGGCGTTGCGCTTCGTCATGGCCTGGATGTGGTCGATGGGGTGGTCCGGGTCGTACATGGAATGGACGAGGGACGCCAGCCGTCCCTGTCCGAGCGGCTGACGGACCCGGATGTCGGCCTCCGCGAGCCGCGCGCAGATGTCGGTCAGCTCGCGCGCCATGACGACGGCGAGACCGGAGTCGCGGTCGAGCTTGCGGCCGCTGTGGGGGCGGGCGGCGCGGGCCATGGCGTGGGCCTCGGCGGCCAGCTCGCGGGAGTAGTGCATGCAGGCGACGAGGTACGCGCGGTGCTGCTCGCTCGATGTCGACACCATCGACTGGAGCTGGTCGTACGACTCCTGCAGCCATCCGGGGGCATGCACGTCGCCGCGCTGGGCGACGTCCTTGGCGTGTGCGTCGGGGTCGGCCGGGAGGGTGCGGGCGAGCATCTGAAGGCGGGTCACAAAGCCGTCGCCGTTCGCCACATGCTTCAGCAGCGTGCCGAAACGGTCCACCAGGGCTTCCTGGTCCTCGCTGTCGCGCAGGCCGACGCCGGGGCCCTCGATCTCGATGGCGGCTGTGACGGTTCTGCGGTCGGCGTGCAGGAGCACGGCGATCTCGTCGGGGCCGAAGGGGGCGGCGAGCCAGTTGATACGCCCGATGCCGGGCGGGGGCCCGACCTCGACCTCGCGGCCGTCGCTGCGTACGCCCGCTTCCATGGCGGCGCTGCGGTACGTCGTGCCGTTGCGGAGGGTGCGCTTGTAGCTGCGGTTGATCTCGAACCACTTGTAGAACGTGCGGTGCTTGAACGGGACGTACACCGCCATCAGTGCGAGCAGCGGGAAGCCCATCAGCAGCACGATCCGCAGGGACAGGACGGGGACCAGCAGCCCGCTCATCATGCCCAGGAACGCGCCGGCGATGATCAGCGCGATCTCGCCGGTCTCGCGGTTCTTGCCGACGATCGCGTTCGGCCGGGCTCGGCCGATCAGATACGTACGGCGGGGCGCGATCGGTTGGGACTGGGTGGTCAACGCCCTCCACCTCCTGCTCCTGTGCTGTTGGTGCCGGTACCCGTGTTGCCGGTACCCCGGTTCGTGTGGGTGCTGTTGCTACGGGCCGAGGGTGCGGCGGAGGGGACAGTTCCGCCGCCTCCTCCGGTCCCGCCGCCGGCGCTTCCTGAGCCGCCTGAGCTGCGGGCGCTGTGGGCGGCGACACCGCCGCTGACGGGGTTGGCCTGGCGGGGCGGCGAGGTGCTGCCGCCCTTGCCGCCGTCGCCTCCGCCGCCTCGGCTGCTGTGGGTCTTGATGCCCTGCGAGACGAGTGCGGCGGGGGAGCTGATGACGGCGGCTGCCTGGGCGCCGTCGGTGGCCTTGTTGCGGTTGCTGCGGGCGCTCGCGATCTCGTCGCCGAAGCCGGGGACGAAGCGGTAGATCATCCCGGAGGCGAAGATCGCCAGCAGGATGATGGCGAGGCCGGACACGACGGCGGAGAAGGCGTTCGGCCCGTCGTCGGAGGAGAGGGCCCCGGCCAGGCCGAGGACGATGACGATGACCGGCTTGACCATGATGATCGCGATCATGATGCCGGCCCAGCGGCGTACGTGACCCCACATGTTCTTGTCGACCAGCCCGGCGTAGACGACCACGCCGAGGAGCGCGCCGACATAGAGCAGCAGGGCGCGGATGAACAGCTCCAGGAAGAGGATGCCGGCGGCGAGGACGGTCACGAGCGAGACGACGATCAGCATGATCGGCCCACCGCCGATGTCGTCCCCCTTCTTCAGCGCCTCGGCGAAGGACCCGAAGAACACGTCGGTCTGGCCTCCGCTGCTGGAGGCGATGACCTCGGTGATGCCGTCGGTGGCCGATACGACGGTGTAGAGGATCAGGGGCGTGAACGCGGACGCGAGGACGGTGAGCCAGAGGAACCCGATGGCTTCGGAGAGCGCGGTGCTGAGGGGCACGCCACGGATGGCCCGCTTTGCGACGGCCAGGAGCCAGAGGACGAGCGTCAGGACGGCGGAGGCGGCGAAGACGACGGCGTACTGCTGGAGGAACTTGGGGTTGGTGAAGTCGACGGTGGCGGTCGACTTCACGGCGTCGGAGAGCTTCCCGACGATCCAGGCGGCGGCGTCGGCGCAGCCTTTGGCGAGGGAGGAGAGGGGGTCGAGGGACTCGGCGGGGTCGGTGGGGGCGCGGAGGCGGGAGCCGCCGCCTTCGCCGTCCTCGCAGTACTCCTTGGCAGGGCCGATCAGCAGATCGCACGGGTCGTCGCTCTTGTCGGGCGACGGGGTCGGCGTGGGTGCGGCGACCGCCCGGGCTGCGAAGAGAAAGACAGCAGCCTGCATGGCCGCCAAAGTGGCAACGACCGAACGGACACGGGGGCGGGGGCTACCTGGCATAAGTGAAGCCTCCGTACTCTTCGACTGCCTTGCTGATCTCGTCCGAGGTCGAGGCCGCGACATCCCCGGGAACGGGGGCAGGGCCGTCCTTCTGGGAGTCGGCGGTGACCTTCCAGTCGCCGCCCACCCATTTCAGCTGGAAGGTCCAGGTCTTCCAGGTAGAGCTCACTGGGTCGGTCGAACCCTTCCCGGACATGCCGATCAGGCCCGTGTACCAGACCGAGACCTCGCTGGTGTCGCCGCTGTAGCTCTCTACTTTCGTGCCCACAGGAATGGTGCGGGAGACGAACGTGCTGCCTTGGGGCGGGTTGCCGTTCGCGTCCAGACCGAGCTTCTTCAGGAAGGCAGGGTCGTACGCCTTGTCCTGAGGGCCCTTCAGCTTCGCCGCTGTGTCGGGCGTATAGATGGCATCGACAATCCGGTGCCGGGAGTCCTTCTGGAACATCCCGTCGGATCCGAGGGCGACCGCATAGTTGGAAGCAGCGCTCTGCGCCCCCTGATCGTCCTGCGCGTAGCCCGACGGGATCGCCCCGTTCTTGTTCGTGACCGGTCTCACGCCCGATGCCGCCGTCGGTTCCGCCCCGTCGCCCCGCTTCGCCTCGTCGCCCGAGCCTTCGACACCGCCGTCGCCCCGGTTCGCGAACGCGATAGCCGCGATCAGCAGCACGACCACACCGACCACCGTAATCAGGGAGCGCGAGGTCCGTACGGGCCGTCGCGCACCCCCGTACACGTCGCTTCCGCCGCCTTCGGGCAGGCGCGTGCGGGTCTGGCCGGAGCCGCCGACACGGTCCGTACGACCCGTGTCGCTGCCGTAGCCGTGCTCGTCGCCGAGACTCATGCCGCGTACGCCCCCTCAACCGTTTGCAGTTCCGCGTAGTACGACGGTAGCCGTGCTGGTTCCCGCGCGGGCGCGGTGTGGTGACTCGACATCAGGGAGACGCAACCTCAGCCGGTGGGCACGACGGACGGGTGGGGTGGGGGAGTGGGGCCGGGAGCACCCGGTGATGGCTGACGGCGCGTTAAACAGCCATCCCGTACACGATGGTGAAGAGCGTGCCGAGGGAGCCGATGATGAAGACGCCGGTGAGGCCGGCGACGATCAGGCCCTTGCCCTGCTCCGCGCTGAACGTGTCCCTCAGCGCGGTCGCCCCGATCCGCTGCTTTGCCGCGCCCCAGATCGCGATGCCGAGGCAGAGGAGGATGGCGATGGCCATCACGACCTCGATCATGACGCGGGCCTCGTTGCCGAGGGTTCCGAACGGACCCCAGTTCGGGGCGATTCCACCGATGATGGTGGTGATGTCGCCCTTTTCGGCTGCCAGGTTCATGTAAGTCACCGCCCCTGTTGGGTAGTTCGTCGCCCCCGTCGCACGACAGGGGTCACGTCCTATCTTCGCTGATGAACCGCACTCGTATGTCGACTTGGCGGCTGTCTTTACCCGAGCTCCGCGCGTCTCGCCGGCCGGACCGCGCTGACCTGCGGTGCCGACCGGGTGTATGCGCAAACGCGTATGGTAACTCTGTGTATCACGGAGGGTGACTCCGGGCAATGACTGGCGTTATGCACCTTTATGAGGGGTCAGCTGTGGCGTCAGTCCTCGCGGAGGCCGAGCAGGTCGCCGGGCTCGCAGTTCAGCTCGCGGCAGATCGCGGTCAGCGTGGTGAAGCGGATCGCTTTGGCCCGGTCGTTCTTCAGGATGGAGAGGTTTACGACCGTCACGCCGACCCGCTGTGCCAGCTCGGCCAGAGTCATGCCCCGGTCCGCCAGAAGCTGGTCCAGGTGGACCTTGATCCGGTGTTCTTCCTCCGGCGGCATCAGACAAGCCCCTCCGTGTCGGCTCGTAGCTTCGCGCCGCGCGTGAAGGCTTCGGCGAGAGCGAGGACGAGGAGGGCGGCGAGTGCGGGCAGGCCGGAGACGGTGTACGAGAAGGGGATCTCCTCCGCGGTCGGCGTTCCGCTCACCAGGGCGTCCGTGGTGACCGCCGTCAGCAGGGGGACGGCGTAACCGAGCAGCAGTGCCGTGACCCCGATGATGCGCAGCCGTCGGGCGTTCTGCGGTACGAAGACGTCGCCGTCGCGCAGGGTGTGGGCCATCCGGAGCAGCAGGTTGAGGATCAGGACGATCAGCAGGCTGTCGACGATCTCGGGCAGCGCGAGCAGCAGGCGCTGCGGGGCGTCGGGGTCGTCGAGGACAAGGTCTGCGTGGCTTGTGCCGGCGAGGGACACCTGACCCTCTGTCGCCGTGCCGGCCAGCTGCGCCGTTCCGTCGATTGCGACCTCGCGGACGTGTATCGGATCGAAGGGGCCTGTCACTCCGAGGACGGGAGGAGTACCCCGAAGAGGCTCACAAGCAGTATGGCCAGCGCGAGGCCGCCCTCCAGGAGCCGGTTGTCCGTGCGGCTCCACCATGACTTCGTACGCATGACGCTCCCCCGTGCTTGCCCTCGACCTATCGCTTATCGATACTATCGATAAGCGATAGGTCGGCTGTCAAACGGCCGGCGGCGGCTCTGGGGTGTCGAGCTCGGCGAAGTGGTCGAACTCACCTGCCTGTACGCCGAGTACGAACGCGTCCCACTTCTTCTGGGTCGTCGTGACGACGTTGTCCGGCTCGCGCGTCTCACGGAGGTAGACCAGGTCCTCGGGCCCGAAGGCGATCTCGATCCAGGGGCCGGGGCCTTCCTCGCCCTCGGGGGCGGCGCGGATCCAGTCGAGGTCGGCGGGGATGTCAGACACGGTTCGCGTTCTCCTTGAGGGCGTGGAGGAGGGCTGCCCAGGTGGTGGGGGTGGCGGAAAGTATCGCCCCGCTGGCGTCGCTGCTTTCGGTGAGTTTGATCGTGCGTGCCGCTGCGCTGACGTGGACGCAGGAATCGCCCTGCGCGCAGTGCGAGGACTTCTGCCATGGGCGGTCCATGGTTGCGGCAACGTTCAGGCATGCGTCACCTTCGCCGCAGTACGACGACTTCTGCCAGTGGTGTGTGCGCATGACGGGTCCTTTCACAGCTGCTGGGCGATGTTGTGGATGAAGTCCCGGGACTTCTCCGGGGTGAGGGTGAACGCTTTCAGTCGGTCCAGCACCATGCGGTACTTGTGGAGCTGAGCCTCGGCATCGAGGAGTGCTGAGCCGTGGGACTGGTCGAGGTGGACGGTGTCGAGCTGAGGGGCAGGGCCACATGCGTACGCGATCGACTGGCCCGCGCCCGGAAATCCTCCGGCGTCGAAGGGGATCACCGTGATCGTGATGTGCTCGCGCTCGCTCATCCCCAATAGGTGCTCAAGCTGGCGACGTGCGACCGAAGGCCCGCCGAACCTCATGCGCAGGGCGGCCTCATGAACGACCGCTGTGTACGGGACGGGGTCCGCCCGGTACAGGACGGCCTGCCGTTTGATGCGGTGGGAGAGTCGGTGCTCGATCTCGGGAGGGGACAGTTCGGGCACGACTTGGCGGAAGACGTCGCGGGCGTGGTCTGCGCTCTGGAGCAGGCCGGGCATGTGTGACGTGTACGCCGTGTGCAGGGCGGTCGCGTAGTGCTCCATCTCTGCGAGGTCCAGAAGACTGGTGGGGAGGATCTCTCGGTACTCCTCCCACCACCCCCGCTGCCGCCCCCCGGCCATGCCTGCAAGGGCCTCGACAAAGGCATGGTCCGAGCAGTCATAGATGCGGGCAAGTGCCCGGACGCGGTCGGCGCTGGCTCCGAAGCGGGCCACCTCGATGTTGCTCAACTGGCCCGCGCTGGTGCCCAACATCTGGGCTGCCTCGGTGGAGGTCATCCCAGCTCGCTCGCGGAGTTTCCGCAGCTCAACACCGAGGCGCATGCGGCGCCCGGAGGTGGCGCGCTTCACTGTCATGACTCAACTCCCGGAGTGCGGTCCCTGGTTGATAGGTCACCCACACGGATGATTAGGACCAGGATTCCTTGGATTCGACCAAGGAATCCTTGAATCGACCCTACTGTGTGACTCAGGCCACCCGCCCGGAAGAACCCCGCTCGACGGAGCGACCTGGTCACTGGGCAACGCACCCATACCACTCAACTCCCCTCCGCGATCGGAGACTTCCATGGCCACCGTAACGCCCGCCTGGACGTACACCCTTCAACTCCCGCACGACCCTCGTGCCCCCGGTATCGCGCGTTCCACCCTCCGCGCCGTACTCCGTACGCACGGCATGACGCGTCTGACCGACACCGCCGAACTGCTGGCCAGTGAGCTCGTCACCAACGCCCACCTCCACTCCACCGGCCCGTACGCCCTTCGCCTGCGCGCCACGGATCCAGGACGGCTCCGGCTCGGGGTCTGGGACTCCAATCCCGACATCCCGGCCCCCTTCGAGGGCGCGCTGGGCGGGCCGCCCGAAGACGGTGCCGAGGGCGGGCGCGGTCTGCATCTCGTTCAGCTCTGCGCCGACAGCTGGGGCGCGTATCCCATCGCCACAGGCCTGCCCGGCCAGGGCGGCAAGCTGCTCTGGGTGGAGTGTGTGCTGTCGTGACGGGAGGTAGTATTACGTGGTACGCGTATTACGGCGGACAAGCGGAATTCTCCGACAGGAGGTGGCCTGTGAGGGTCAACAGCAAGGGGCAGGTGACGATCCCTGCGGAACTCCGGGAGCAGATCGGGATCCGGCCCGGCGACGAGGTCGACGTTGTTGCGGAGGGCGGCGCGCTGCGCATAGTGCGCAGGGAGGGCAGCACCACACGTGGGCAGCGGACAACGCGCCGACTGCGCGGCACGGCCACAACGGCGCTGAGTACGGACGAGCTCATGGAGCTGTTGCGTGGCGAGTAGGCATCTGCGTGCGGTCCGGAACGCGGCCGAGCACCCCGTCACCCTTGTCGATTCCTGCGTACTCCTCGACATCGCGACCGATGACCCGAAGTGGGCCGACTGGTCGGAAGAAGCGCTCGCGCGGGCATGCGACGAGGGGGAGGTGGTCATCAATCCGCTCGTCTACGCCGAGGTGTCCGTCGGGTACGCCTCCATCGAGGCGTTGGACGAAGCCCTGCCGCCCGAGGACTACCTACGGGAACAGCTTCCCTACGAGGCGGGTTTTCTCGCCGGCAAGGCATTCATGACCTACCGGCAACGCGGCGGTGCCAAAGCCTCTCCGATGCCCGACTTCTACATCGGTGCGCACGCGGCTGTCCGCTCCTATCGCCTGCTTGCGCGGGACGTGGCGCGATACCGCACCTACTTTCCGAAGGTCGAGCTGATCCACCCAGCGGGGTGACATGTCGCGTCACCCACACGGGTCGAACTCGTGGCATATGCGCATAGTGCGACCGCTCGCGGACACGAACCTCTCCGGCACTTCGGCCAAATCGGCTTCAAATAGGGAGAGTTGCTCATGTTCGCACGTCATCGGGTCGCCCTCGCCACCGCCGCAGTCTTCGGCGCGCTCGCCATGTCCGTCGCACCCGCCGTCGCCCATTCCCCACAGGCCGCCGCTCCCGTCTCAGCCGTTCAGCTCGCTCCGCCCGCGTACTGCGGCTACTACGACGGCACTGCCACGACCCAGCGCGGTGATTCCGGCAACCGGGTCCGGGAGGTGCAGTGCCTCATCAATTACTGGAGCGGCAGCGATGTGCTTGCAATTGACGGCGCCTTCGGGCCCCGTACCGAGAGTTGGGTCGTCCACTTCCAGGACGTGAACGGTCTCCGGGTCGACGGCATCGTCGGTCCCCAGACGTGGGACGCCCTGCGCGCTCTCTGATCCGTAAGCAACCCAACGCCGCGTCCGCCGCCCTGGCGGGCGCGGCGTTTTGGCTGAAGGAAGAACGGAGTCGGCGGGCGCGCGGCGAAAACGGTAGTGAACCCGGACCGCATGGGGGAGGGTTGAGGGGTGCGAAAAGTCTGGGTGGCCTCGGGGGTCGGGATAGGGCTCTGTCTGAGCTTTGTCGCGCTGCTCGTCGTCGGGACCTTCTCCGCCGCCGCGGGGCTGGCCGGCAGTGCGGGTGGCGGGCGGGCGGTCGGGCTGGCCAAGGGGGCCGTGCCCGCGCTCTATCAGCCGCTCGTGCAGAAGTGGGGCAACCTCTGCCCGGCCATCAATCCGGCCCTCCTCGCCGCGCAGTTGTACCAGGAGAGCGGCTGGAATCCGCAGGCCAAGAGCCCGGCGGACGCCCGCGGTATCGCGCAGTTCATTCCCGGCACGTGGGCGACCCACGGGGTGGACGGGGACAAGGACGGGGACCGGGACATCTGGGATCCGGCGGATGCGATTCCGTCAGCGGCGTCGTACGACTGTGAACTGGCCGGGTATGTGAAGAAAGTGCCTGGGGATCAGACCAAGAACATGCTGGCCGCCTACAACGCGGGCGCGTACGCCGTCATCAAGTACGGGGGCGTACCGCCGTATCGTGAGACGCAGAATTATGTGAAGGTCATCACCACCCTGGAGCAGAGCTTCGCGAAGCCCGTCGGGCGGGTGCAGCCGTCGCGGCAGGCCGCCGGAGCCATCTACTTCGCGCAGAAGAAGCTCGGCACGAAGTACCTGTGGGGCGGTAACGGGACGCCCGAGCAGGGCGGGCGTTTCGACTGCTCCGGGCTCACGCAGGCGGCGTACCGGACCGTGGGGATCGAACTGCCGCGCGTGGCGAACGACCAGTACAACGCCGGGCCGCATCCTTCGAGGGACGAGCTGCTGCCCGGGGACCTGGTGTTCTTCTCGGACGACCTCACCAACTCGCGCGAGATCCGGCACGTCGGGCTGTACGTCGGCGGCGGGTACATGATCAACGCGCCGTTCACCGGCGCCGTCATCCGCTTCGACAAGATCGATACGCCGGATTATTTTGGTGCCACCCGGGTCACCGAGGATGGCGCGAAGGCGCTCCCGACGAAGCGTCCGGAGTAGTAACACACCGTTGGCACCCTGTCCTGAGCTGCGACTACGCATCTCTCTTCGATAACGTCATGGTGATCTTTCGGTGGAGAATGGAACGGCGGGGGCGGGCGGAGCGTTCCCTCAACCGGGGACAACTGCACTGACCATGCACTGACCCACCGCACAGCAGCAGGCACGGACCACCGGGGGATTCGCAGAAGCAGCACGCACACGCGCGTGCCGCGCAGCAGGCAACAAGGCAAGGGGCCGCGGCAGATGGCTGGACTCGCACTCGATGGGGCCAACCCCGATGTCAGTCTGCTCTACGACATCAACGGACTGGCGGCGGACGCCCCCGGCTGGTTCGACCGGGTCATGGAGTTCATCGGTGAGTACGGGATCATGCTCGGCATGGTCCTGGTGGCGCTCGGGTGCTGGTGGAGCGTGCGCCGGCGCGAGGACGCGGTCACCTCGGTGGCCGGGCTCGTCTGGGCGCCGCTCGCGGCGGGGATCGCGCTGCTGATCAATATTCCGATCCGTGGGTTTGTCGAACGGCCGCGGCCGTTCAAGGACCACACGGGGCTTGAGGTCCTCGTCGCCGGCAAGACCGACTATTCGTTCGTCAGCGACCACGCGACGATGGCGATGGCGATCGGCGTCGGAGTCTTCATCGCCAACCGGAAGTTCGGGCTCGCCGCGATCGGGCTGGCCGTGCTTGAGGGCTTCTGCCGGGTGTACATGGGTGTGCACTATCCGACCGACGTCGTGGGCGGGTTCGCGCTCGGTACGGCCGTGGCGCTGCTGCTCGCGCCGCTCTCGATGGCGCTGCTCACGCCGCTCATGGCTGCCATCTCGCGCTCGGAGAAGGTGGGTTGGCTCGTACGGGCGAAGGGGGCGGGGGCGGCCTCGGCAGGTGCGGAGCCGGAGGGCGTGCCCTCGTTCCCCGGCCAGCGGGTGGCCGGGGACGACGAGCGCAGCGATCTCGCGGCGTGACGGTCTTTACGCTCTTGATGTGCTCTACGTAAGTCAGAGTGCCTGGGGGAAGTCGAAGAGCCTGTCGGGGTCGTAGCGCTTCTTGAGGTTGGTGAGGCGGCTGGCTGCCGGGCCGTAGTACGCCTTCCGCCAGTCCGTCAGGGTCGCGTCCGTGTAGTTCTGGTACGCCGCCCCCGATGCGTAGCGGCGCATGGCCCCGTGGGCGTTGTTCAGCCAGGTCTGCTGGGCCGTTCCGGGGGTGCCGGCCCGCCAGGAGCCGATGTACTGGGCGAGCATGCGCGAGCGGCGGTGCACGAAGGCCGTCGCGAGCGGGTCCACGCGGTTCACCGCACCGCCGAGCGCCGTCAGCGCGATGCTGCCGCCGCCACCGCCCTCGGCCACGGGGATGCGGGTGAAGGCCTCCGCCTGGGCGAGCAGGGCGCGTATCCCGGCGGGCGAGAGCGAACGGTTGAAGAAGTCGGAACGGCCGGCGTAGGTCTCCCGGCCCAGGACGCCCTGCGGGGTGCGGCCGGGGGTGGTGCCGGGGAGGTGGCACTGGGCGTCGGTGAAACCGGCACAGCCGGCGTAGATCAGCATCGACTCCTGGTACGTGCGGCGGCGCAGGGAGACGGAGCGGGCCGGGGTGCCGATCTTGTCGGCGAGGCGGTCGACGGCGTTCTGGAGGTCGGTGTAGGTGCCGAGGGAGAACGCGGAGATGCTGACCGTGGGCTGCCGGCCGCCGGCGCCGGCGGCGAGGTGCGCCGACGACCAGATCTCGTCGGGCTGGGACGGGCCCCACTCCTGCCAGGCGTTGACGACCGCCTGGGCCTTTGACCAGGGCCAGGAGAGGAATGCGGTCACCGCAGCGGGGGCGGGGTGGGTGCGGAAGGTCAGGTCGGTCACTACGCCGAAGTTGCCGTTGCCCGCGCCGCGCAGGGCCCAGAAGAGGTCCGCGTTCTCGGTGGCGGTGCAGTGGAGGCGCTTGCCTGCGGCGGTGATGAGGGTGGCGGAGGTCAGGCTGTCGCAGGTCAGGCCGTACGCGCGGGAGACTACGCCGTGGCCGCCGCCGAGGGTGAGGCCGGAGATGCCGACGGTGGGGCAGGAGCCTGCGGGGATGGTGCGGCGGCCGTTGCGGGCGAGGCCCTGGTAGACGTCGATGAGCTTGGCGCCGGCGCCGATGGTTGCCGTGCTGCCGTTCGCTTTGATGCGGGCCAGCTTCGATACGTCGATGACGAGGCGTCCGGTGCCGGAGGACCAGCCGGCGTAGGAGTGGCCGCCGTTGCGGATGGCTACGGGGGTGCGGTGCCTTCTGGCGAAGGCGAGGCACTCCTTTACGTCCGCCTCCGTGGCTACGTAGGCGACTGCGGCGGGCTTCAGGTTGTCGAAGCGGGTGTTGTAGAGCTGGCGGGCGGTTTTGTAGGCGGCGTCGCCGGGGCGGACGAGGGGGCCGTCGAGGCCGCGGGCCAGGGCGGTCCAGTCGGGGGTGGCGGCGGTGGCGGCGGTGCGCGTGGCTGTGCCTGTGGCTGTCGTTGTGGCGGTGCCTGTGGCTGCGGCCGTTCCCGTGGTCGTGGCCCTGCCCGTGGCCGTGCCTCTGCCCGTCGCCGGGTCGGTGCGTCCGGTGCAGGCGGTTGCTGTTGCGGTGGCTGCGATCGCCGCTGCCGAGGTGAGAAGTGTGCGCCGTTCCATATGTTTGTTGCCTCCCGGAGGTCGAGACGGCTTTGTGGCGGAACGGGTTCCATGTGCCCGGCGCGGGCTGCGGGTGCAGCAGTGGAGTTTCCCCAGCCCCGCCCCTTCCCGAAACCGGGGTCAAGCCCCCGGACCCCCGGGCGCGGTGGCATCGACGGAGGCGCACGCGCCCCCGTCCCGGCGCAGCCGCTCCGCGGCGCACGGACCCCCGGTGGGTGGGGGCTGGGGTGGGTGGCGCCCCCGTCCCCCGGCGCGGCCGCTTCGCGGCGCACGGACCCTGGTGGGTGGGGCTGGGGTGGGTGGCGCCCCCGGCCCCTGGCGCGGCCGGTTGGCGGCGCACGGACCCTGGTGGGTGGGGCTGGGGTGGGTGGCGCCCCCGGCCCCGGTGCGGCCGCTCCGCGGCGCACGGACCCTGGTGGGTGGGGCTGGGGTGGGTGGCGCCCCCGGCCCCCGGTGCGGCCGCTTCGCGGCGCACGGACCTCGCGGTGGGTGGGTGGCACCCGCGTGTCTGGTGTGGCCGCTTCGCGGTACCCGGCCCCCCCGGGTGGGTGGGCGCCCAGGGCCTGATGCGGCCGCTTCGCGGCGCATGGGCGGGGGGCCAGATGTGACGCCTCCGCGTGCACGGGCCTGTGCGTCAGGTGCTTGGTTCTGTGCGTGCACGCCAGTGCCGCAGTTCTGTGCGTACATGCACGCCGGGTGGCGTGCCTTCGTGCGTGCACGCCCGGTGCGGCGTGTCCGTGGGCATCGGGGGTGCTCCTGGGCCCATGGCTTCGCGGCCCAGGGCGCCGGACAGGTGGCGTCGCGGTGCGGGTGCCTGCGCGGCCGTCGGGGACGCTTCCTGTGCGGTCGTTTTGCTTGGCGCGCAGGTCAGGTCGTCGTTTGGTGCAACTCTGCGTCCGCGCGGGCCCGTTCGCGCGAGCGGCGGGCCGGGCCTCGCCAGCCGCAGGTGCAGTGGGCGAAGCAGAAGGAGCCGCGTTCGGTTGTGCCGGTGCGGTGGGTCGGAGCGTCCGTTTCGGCTTCTTGGAGCACGTGCACACGGTACCGGGCAGGCGGTGCGCCGTCGCCGGTCGGAGGCCGGCTCAGCGGATCGAAGCTCAGGAGGCCCCCTGGGGCCGAGTGACGCGAGGTGCGCGTTGGGGACGGGCCGGAGGGGTGGCGCGTGACCGGGAGTGGGCCGTGGTCGTTATGCGGGGCGGGATCTTACTGGTGCGTTGGGGGTTGGCGGCGATGGTGGTGCGGCAGCACAGGGTTAAGGGTGGCGCGGTCGCCGTGACCGTCGTCGTGGGGCTGATCGCGTCCGCCGGGTGCTCCGGTGCCGGGGCGGTGGACGGGGATCAGCGCGGCGGCGACCCCGTCGATGCCGTGCGCCGGGCCGCCGATGTGCTGGCCGCCGCCGGGAGTTCTAAGGCGCGTACGTCCATGGAGATGGCCACCGGCGGTACCCGGGTCACCATCCGGGGCGAAGGGGCGTACGACTTCCGTAAGCACGTGGGGCGGCTCAAAGTGCTCCTGCCGCCCGATCCCGCCGGGGCCGACAAGCGCCGGCCCATCACCGAGCTGTTCGCGCCCGGCGCGCTCTACATGAAGAACCGGGGCGCGGGCGTGCCCGCCGACAAGTGGGTGCGCGTCGATACGACCGGGCTGGCGGACGGGAATCTTGTCACGGGTGGGGCTACCGATCCGCTGGCCGCTGCCGAGTTGCTGCGGGGTGTGAAAGATGTGGCTTATGTGGGTCAGGCCAGGCTGGGCGGCGACGACGTACGGCATTACCGCGGCGTGACCGACATCGGCCGCGCCGCCCGGGCCGCCTCCCCGCACGCCCGCGCCGCGCTCGCCGCCGCGGCGAAAGGCTTCACCGACGACGTCGTCGCGTTCGACGCCTACCTCGACGAACGGGGGCGGCTGCGCAAGGTGCGCCACCGGTTCAACTTCGTCAACGCCGGGCGCAGCGTCGCCGTCGCCTCGACGACCCTGCTGTACGCGTTCGGGGCCGCGGTCGAGGTGCGGCTGCCCGCCGGGCGGGACATCTTCGCCGGGAAGATCCAGTCGTAAATGGTCCGTCCGTGCCATGCGCGGTGCGTGTCGTGCTGCCTACGCTAGGAATTCGACGACGGCTGAAAGAGGTGATGCACGTGGCTCCGATGCGCAGTACGCCCGTCCAGGACCACATCGCCCTCGCCGAGATCGAGCTGTGCGGTGAGTTGATGATCGCGGCGTCCGCCGCGGACGGGGAACGGCTCAGCCCGGACCGTATCGACGAGGTGCTGAAGGTGGGCGCGGACGTAGTTGTCGAGTGGCCCCGCCAGCGCCGCCGCAGCTGTGGTGGTGGTGGCGGTCGGAGCTGACCGCCGGTCCTGACGGCCCGGGAGGGGGCGGTTCGCCGCCGCCCCCGGAGCCGGGTCGCCGCCCTCAGGTCCGCAGCAGGCGCGCGATCGCCTTCGTCGCTTCCTCCACCTTCTCGTCGATCTCCCCGCCGCCCTTGACCGCCGCGTCGGCGACGCAGTGCCGCAGGTGCTCTTCGAGGAGCTGGAGCGCGAAGGACTGGAGCGCCTTCGTCGACGCCGAGACCTGGGTGAGTATGTCGATGCAGTAGACGTCCTCGTCCACCAGCCGCTGCAGACCGCGGATCTGGCCCTCGATCCGGCGCAGGCGCTTGAGGTGTTCGTCCTTCTGCTTGTGGTAGCCGTGGACAGCTGCTGAGATTTCGGAGGGCGCTTCGGTCGTCGTCGCGCCGGTCGCCTCGGTGGTAGACATCGCGTCCTCCCGTTGTCCTGAAAGGGGCTGTATACCCCTCGTGGGTATATGGTAACGAATTTTGCGGGTAGGGGCTCGGGGGCCCGTACGGAGCACTGTGCCTGATGGGCGACACTGAAGAACGCCGGTTAGCCGTGGCCGGATGATGCGCCTAGCATCAGCCTGACCAAATCCAATGCACCCCGAGGACCCCACGTGCGCTTTCGTCTGACCCCCAGGGAGACGAGCTTCTACGACATGTTTTCTGCATCCGCGGACAACATCGTCACGGGCTCCAAGCTCCTGATGGAACTGCTCGGTGCGGACGCCTCCGCCCGGGTCGAGATCGCGGAGCGGATGAGGGCAGCGGAGCACGCGGGGGACGACGCGACACACGCGATCTTCCACCAGCTGAACTCCTCGTTCATCACGCCGTTCGACCGCGAAGACATCTACAAGCTCGCTTCGTCCCTCGACGACATCATGGACTTCATGGAGGAGGCCGTCGACCTGGTCGTGCTGTACCAGGTCGAGGAGCTGCCGAAGGGTGTCGAGCAGCAGATCGAGGTGCTGGCACGGGCGGCCGAGCTGACCGCCGAGGCCATGCCGCACCTGCGGACCATGACCAACCTCACCGAGTACTGGATCGAGGTCAACCGCCTTGAGAACCAGGCCGACCAGATCCACCGCAAGCTGCTCGCCCACCTGTTCAACGGCAAGTACGACGCGATGGACGTGCTCAAGCTGAAGCAGATCGTGGATGTGCTGGAGGAGGCGGCCGACGCCTTCGAGCACGTCGCCAACACGGTCGAGACGATCGCCGTCAAGGAGTCCTGACCTCCGGTGGACACCTTTGCGCTCATCGTGACCATCGGGGTCGCGCTCGGATTTACGTACACCAACGGCTTTCACGATTCCGCGAACGCCATCGCGACTTCGGTTTCCACGCGGGCGCTGACCCCGCGCGCGGCCCTCGTCATGGCCGCCGTGATGAACCTCGCCGGTGCCTTCCTCGGCAGCGGCGTTGCGAAGACTGTGAGTGAGGGGCTCATCGCCACCCCGCACGGTGACAAGGGGATGGGGATCCTCTTCGCCGCGCTGGTCGGCGCGATCGTCTGGAACCTCGTCACCTGGTACTTCGGTCTTCCTTCGTCCTCCTCGCACGCGCTTTTCGGCGGCATGGTGGGCGCGGCCCTCGCGGGCGGGACCGAGGTCATCTGGTCCGGGGTGCTGGAGAAGGTCGTCATCCCGATGTTCATCTCGCCGTTCGTCGGGCTGCTGCTCGGCTACCTCGTGATGGTCGTCATCCTGTGGATGTTCCGTAAGGCCAACCCGCACAAGGCCAAGCGCGGCTTCCGTATCGCTCAGACGGTTTCGGCGGCCGGCATGGCGCTCGGTCACGGTCTCCAGGACGCGCAGAAGACCATGGGCATCGTGGTGATGGCCCTGGTCATCGCCGATGTCGAGGACCAGGGCGACGCGATCCCGATCTGGGTCAAGATCGCGTGTGCGCTGACGCTTTCGCTCGGTACGTACGCGGGTGGCTGGCGCATCATGCGGACGCTGGGGCGCCGGATCATCGAGCTGGACCCGCCGCAGGGCTTTGCCGCAGAGACCACGGCCGCGTCCGTGATGTACACGGCCTCGTTCATGTTCCACGCGCCGATCTCGACGACGCATGTCATCACCTCCGCGATCATGGGCGTCGGCTCGACCAAGGGGTCGCGTGCGGTGCGGTGGGGTGTCGCCAAGAACATCGTGATGGGCTGGTTCATTACGATGCCGGCCGCTGCGCTGGTGGCCGCGGCGAGCTACTGGATTGTGCTGCTGGCCTTCGGCTAGCTGGTGCGTACAGCGGCATAGAAGGCTCGGACACGGAAAATGGGCCCGCCCCTCGCTCCCTCTCAGGAGCGTGGGGCGGGCCCTTTGCCTTGCGGTGGCACCGCCATGCAGCACCGCAGGACAGCAAGTGCCGGCTCAGCCGAAGCGGCCGGAGATGTAGTCCTCCGTCGCCTGGACGGACGGGTTGGAGAAGATCCGCTCGGTGTCGTCGATCTCGATGAGCTTGCCGGGCTGGCCGATCGCCGCGAGGTTGAAGAAGGCCGTACGGTCCGAGACGCGCGCCGCCTGCTGCATGTTGTGCGTCACGATGACGATCGTGAAGCGTGACTTGAGCTCGCCGATCAGGTCCTCGATGGCGAGGGTCGAGATCGGGTCCAGGGCCGAGCACGGCTCGTCCATGAGCAGGACCTGCGGCTCGACCGCGATCGCGCGGGCGATGCACAGACGCTGCTGCTGACCGCCGGAGAGGCCGGAACCGGGCTTGTTCAGGCGGTCCTTGACCTCGTTCCAGAGGTTGGCGCCGCGGAGGGACTTCTCGACGACCTCGGCCAGCTTGCTCTTCTTGTACGAGTGGTTGAGGCGCAGGCCCGCCGCCACGTTGTCGAAGATCGACATGGTGGGGAAGGGGTTCGGGCGCTGGAAGACCATGCCGACCGTACGGCGTACGGCGACGGGGTCGACCTCCTTCGCGTACAGGTTCTCGTCGTCCAGGAGGACCTTGCCCTCCACGCGGCCGCCGGGAGTGACCTCGTGCATGCGGTTGAGGGTGCGCAGGAAGGTGGACTTGCCGCAGCCGGACGGGCCGATGAAGGCCGTCACCGAGCGGGGCTCGACGGTCATCGAGATGTCGTCGATCGCCTTGTGGGTGCCGTAGTAGGCCGACAGGCCGCTGATGTCGATTCGCTTGGCCATCTGAATCACTGCTTTCTGCTGGCCTTAGCGGCCGGTGCTCGGGGCCTTCCAGCGGGCGATGCCGCGGGCCACCAGGTTGAGGATCATGACGAAGGCGATCAGGACGAGCGCTGCCGCCCAGGCCCGGTCGACCGACGCTTCGGTGCCGACGATGTACTGCTCGTACACGTACAGCGGAAGCGAGGACTGGGCGCCTTCGAAGGGGTTCGGGTTGATCAGCTTCGTACCGAAGACGAGCAACAGAACCGGGGCGGTCTCACCCGTGATGCGGGCCACCGCGAGCATCACGCCGGTGGTGATTCCGCCGATCGCGGTCGGCAGCACCACCCTGAGGATAGTCCGCCACTTGGGGACACCGAGAGCGAGAGAGGCCTCGCGCAGCTCGTTCGGGACGAGCTTGAGCATCTCCTCGGTGGAGCGGACGACCACCGGCATCATCAGGATCGAGAGGGCCAGCGCGCCGGCGAAGCCGGAGGGCCCGAAGCCCAGCATCAGATTCCAGGTGGCGAGGATGAACAGACCCGCGACGATCGACGGGATGCCCGTCATGACGTCGACGAAGAACGTCACGGTCTTCGCCAGCTTCCCGCGTCCGTACTCGACCAGATAGACCGCGGTGAGCAGGCCGATCGGGGCGGCGATCAGGGTCGCGATGCCGACCTGCTCCAGGGTGCCGAGCAGGGCGTGGTAGATACCGCCGCCCTCGTCGGTGTCGAGCAGGCCGCTCATCGAGTGGCTGAGGAAGTAGCCGTCGAGGACCTTGACGCCCTTGGTGATCGTGACCCAGGCCAGTGAGAGGAGAGGGACGAGGGCGAGGATGAAGCAGACCCAGACGAGGCTGGTGGCGACCCGGTCCTTGCCCTGGCGGCTGCCCTCCACCTTGGTGGTGATCGCGAAGGTGGCGAGTACGAAGAAGAGCGCCGCCAGCATGCCCCACTGCACGCGGCTGTGCCAGCCTGCGACGAGGCCGACGGCGATGCCGGCCGCGACGGACCCGACGGCGATGGCGGCGGGGGCCCAGCGGGGGAGGCGGGCGTGTACGAGCGACGCGTGCAGCTCGGGGGAGTGCGGACGCTTGTCCATTACCTGGCTTGTCTGGTTCATGCGTTGGCCCCCGAGTACTCCTTGCGGCGGCCGATGATCCAGCGAGCCGCGCCGTTGACCAGCAGCGTGATGACGAAGAGCACGAGACCGGAGGCGATCAGGGCGTCGCGGCCGAACTCGTCCGCCTCGTTGAACTTCGCGGCGATGTTCTGCGCGAAGGTGCCGCCGCCCGGGTCGAGCAGGCGGCCGGAAATGATGAAGCTCGGGGAGAGCACGACGGCGACGGCCATCGTCTCGCCGAGGGCGCGGCCCAGGCCCAGCATCGAGGCGCTGATGATGCCTGAGCGGCCGAAGGGGAGAACGGACATCCGCATGACTTCCCAGCGCGTGGCACCGAGGGCCAGGGCGGCTTCCTCGTGCATCTTCGGCGACTGGAGGAAGACCTCACGGGTGACGTTGGTGACGATCGGCAGGATCATGATCGCCAGCAGGATGCCGACAGTGAAGAGGCTGCGGGCGACGCCTTCGCTCGTCTTGTCGAAGATGTACGTCCAGCCCATGTACTTGTCGAGCCACTTGTTGAGGCCGTCCAGGTACGGGACCAGGAAGACGGCGCCCCAGAGGCCGTAGATGATGCTCGGCACGGCGGCCAGCAGGTCGACGATGTACGCGAGCGGCGTGGCCAGCTTGCGCGGCGCATAGTGCGAGATGAACAGCGCGATGCCGATGGCGACCGGCACGGCGATGGCCATCGCGATGATCGAGCTGACGACCGTACCGAAGAGGAGGACGGCGATGCCGAAGACCGGCTTCTCGCCCGCCGGGTTCCACTCCGAGGTCGTGAGGAAGTTGGCTTCGTCCTTCGAGACGGCGAGGCCGGTGCGGTAGGTGAGGAAGGCCGCGATGGCGGCCATGATCACCAGGAGTGCGATTCCGGAGCCCCTGGACAGGGTGAGGAAGACACGGTCACCGGCATGGCTGCTGCCCATGGACGCGAGCTTGGTTCCGGGGCCGGGCGGGGGTGGGGTGGATGAGGTGGGTTCGGTCGCTATATCCATCGGTTTTCTCCGGTCTGCGGAGCCGGTGAGGGCTCCTGGCGGCGGTGCACCGGAAGGCGCGGCCGGCCCCGAGTGAGGGGCCGGCCGCAGCCGGGGTCAGGAGAGGGTGGGGACGATCTCGCGGACCTTGGCCGCGATGTCGGCCGGGAGCGGCGCGTAGTCGGCGTCGGCCAAGACCTTCTGGCCGTCCTCGCTGGCGGCGTAGGTCAGGAAGGCCTTGAGGGCAGCCAGGGTCTCCGCGTTGTTGCCCTTGTCGCAGGCGATCTCGTACGTCACCAGGACGATCGGGTAGGCACCCTCGACCTTCGTGGCGTAGTCGAGCTTCAGGGCGAGGTCCTTGCCCTTGCCCTCGATCTTGGCGGCGGCGATGGCCTTGGAGGCGTTCTCCGTGGTGGCCTCGACCGGGGCGGAGGCGCCGGTGTCGATCTTGACGGTGTTCAGCTTGTTGGCGGTCGCGTAGGACAGCTCGAAGTAGCCGATCGCGCCGTTGGCCTGCTTGACGTTGGAGACGACGCCGGAGGAGCCGTTGGCGGCCTGGCCACCCTTGGCCAGCCACGACTTCGACTTCGGGTCGTACTTCCAGTCCTTCGGGGCGGCCGTGCTGAGGTACTTGCCGAGGTTCTGGGTCGTACCGGACTCGTCCGAGCGGTGGAACGCCTGGATCTCGACGTCCGGGAGCTTGGCGTCCGGGTTGAGCTTGGCGATCGCCGGGTCGTTCCACTTCTTGATCTTCGAGTCGAAGATCTTGGCGAGCGTCGGGGCGTCCAGAACCAGGTCCTCGACGCCGTCCAGGTTGTAGCCGATGGCGACCGGGCCACCGACCATCGGCAGGTTGATGCCCTGGCCGCCCTTGCAGATTTTCTTGGACGCGGCGACCTCTTCGGGCTTCAGCGCCGAGTCGGAACCGGCGAAGGCGACCTGGCCCTGGTTGAACTTGGTGATACCGCCGCCGGAACCGATGGCCTGGTAGTTCACCTCGACGCCTTCGCAGGCGGTCTGGAAGTTCTTGACCCAGAGGTCCATGGCGTTCTTCTGGGCGGTCGAGCCGGCCGCGAGCAGCTGGCCCTTCGCGTCGCCGCACTTGATGTTGCTGGCGGCCTTGGTCTCGCCGGAGCCGCCGGTCGAGCCAGTGTTGTTGTCCGAGCCGCACGCCGTGAGGACCAGGGCGCCGGAGACGGCGAGGGCGCCGAGCGCGGTGGCGCGAAGCCGGTTCTTGCGCTGAAGCTTCACTTTCGGGTGTTCCTTCCAGGAGCCGCCGGTCCGTTTGTGGCTGGCGGCGTGCGAAGAGGTGTTTGTTCTCGGTGTCAGTTACCCAGCGACGGGCGTCTTGCGATGCGCCTCGCACTGTGCACGACCGAAATTAGGCAGAACAGGTGAAGTGGCCAACGGGGGAGAGTGAACGGAAGGTGAACCGTGTCGAACGGTGTGGTGTGGCTCCCTCGGCCGAGTTCCAGAATGCCGCCGAATGCCGGGCCGATCGTCACTGTGTGTGGTGCAGGGACTCCAGCAGCGCGGCTATCAAGTGGCGTTCCCGCGGTTGCGTCAGGCGGTTTCCGGCCGCCGTGGGCGAGAGCCAGACGATACGGTCCACCTCGTCACTCGGGGTGAACGTGCCGTCCGTGGCCTCCGCCGCCCAGTACGAAACCCGCTTCGGGCGGCCGTGGGCGACGTAACGCAGCGTGGGGAGGGGTACGCCGGGCGTGCAGTGGTGGCCCGTCTCCTCCAGGACCTCCCGCACCGCGCCGGCCAGCGGGTCCTCGCCGCGCTTGAGCTTGCCCTTGGGGTGCGACCAGTCGTCGTACTTCGGGCGGTGTACGAGGCAGATCTCCACGGCGTCGTCGAAGGGGGACCGGCGCCACAGCACGCAGCCCGCCGCCTGGACGGTGCCCTCGGTCATGACGTCGCCACCGCCGCCCCCTGCCACACCTGCTGGAACGCGAAGCGCGCCGCCTCCACCTCGTGCCGCTGGTCGGCATGCAGGACGCCGAGTGCGTACGCCGTCGCAGGGGCGATGCGCGGCGTACGGGCCGCCGACGCCGCAGCACCCGCCGCCTCCGCCGCGTCCCGGTGGCGGTCCAGAGCCTGGGCGGCCAGCAGCGTGTCGGCCGGGGCTCCGACGAGCTCCTGGGCGTAGCGGTGCAGGCGCAGCAGCAGACGCACCTGGTGCCACGGGGCGTCCTGTGCCTCGCTGCTGGGCGCGGCGGCGAGACCGTGTACGAGGGCCTCCGCGTTGTACGGGTGCGCGGCACGCCCCAGTGGCAGTGCGGCCACCGCTTCCAGCAGCCGCTGCTCGGCGCCGACCGCGAGTGGGACAAGCACCTCGGCGGCGGGCGCGGCGGCGGCCGGGCCGAGCGGAACGTCCGAGGCCAGTAACGCCACCGCGTCGGCGACCGCGTGGAACCGCGACGAGCCCAGGGCCTGAAGCGCCGCAGAGTGGGCCCGCGTCCTGGCCAGCGTCAGCTGCCGCTCCAGCAGCGCCCCGGCGCGCGCGGCCCCCACGGTCAGCGAGCCCCCGGGCTGGGCACCACCGCCTCCGCCACCGCCCCCGCGCGCCCCTGGCACCGGTCCGGCCGGAGGCGCAGGCTGCGACCCCGGCCCCGACAGGCGGGTCAGCGCGTCCAGGAGCCGGGCCAGGCGGGCCGCGTAGGCGTGCTCGCGGGCCAGGGTGCCGGAGAGCCAGGCCAGTTCCGTGCGCAGGGGGTCGGCCCACGAGGTGTCGGTCAGCGGGCGGAACGTATGCAGCGTCCCACTGATCCGGCGTGCCGAGCGCCGTAGCGCCGCCGCCGCCTCCACGGCGTCGGCCGCCCCCTGGGGGTCCTGGCCGCTCTCGCGGTTCAGGCGGAGGCTGCGCAGGAAGTCCGAGGCCTGGGCGTGGAGGTAGGGAGCCAGGACCTCGCCGGCTACGACGTCACCCAGGCCACCGGTAACGAGGTCACCCGTAACGAGGTCACTCGTAACGACGTCACCCATTGCGCCCTCCCCGGTTGCGGCGTCGCGGGCTCGCGATGCGGTCTCACGGTGTTGCACGCCGGCGCCTCCGGGCGTCTATGAGCATCTCCTGTACGTTCCGCAGCGGCTGCCCGTCCGCGTCCGTCGCGTGCCGCGTCCAGTTGCCGTCGGGACCGAGGTGCCAGGAGGACGTGGTGTCGGACATGCCGGTCTCCAGGAACCGGCTCAGGGCTGCGCGGTGGGCCGGGTCGGTGACCCGGACCAGTGCCTCTATGCGACGGTCGAGGTTGCGGTGCATCATGTCGGCGCTGCCGAACCACACTTCGGGCTCGCCGCCGTTGCCGAAGGCGAAGACCCGGGAGTGTTCGAGGAATCGGCCGAGTATCGAGCGGACCCGGATGTTCTCGGAGAGTCCGGCGACCCCGGGACGTATCGCACAGATCCCGCGCACCCAGATGTCCACGGGTACGCCGGCCCTCGCCGCCCGGTAGCAGGCGTCGATTATCGCTTCGTCGACCATCGAGTTGACCTTGATCCGCACGTACGCGGGGCGGCCCGCCTGGTGGTGCGCGGCCTCCTTGTTGATACGGGCGACCAGGCCGTCCCGCAGCGACTTGGGCGCCACCAGCAGCCGCCGGTACGTCTCGCGGCGCGAGTACCCCGAAAGCCGGTTGAACAGGTCCGACAGGTCCGCGCCGACCTGCGGGTCGGCCGTCAGCAGCCCCAGGTCCTCGTAGAGCCTCGCCGTCTTCGGGTGGTAATTCCCGGTCCCGACGTGCGAGTAGCGGCGCAGGGTGTCGCCCTCCTGCCGGACCACCAGCGACAGCTTGCAGTGCGTCTTCAGCCCGACCAGCCCGTACACGACATGGCAGCCGGACTCCTCCAGCTTGCGCGCCCACTTGATGTTGGCCTGCTCGTCGAAACGGGCCTTGATCTCGACGAGGACGAGGACCTGCTTGCCCGACTCGGCGGCGTCGATCAGCGCGTCGACTATCGGGGAGTCGCCCGACGTCCGGTACAGCGTCTGCTTGATCGCGAGGACGTCCGGGTCGGCCGCCGCCTGCTCCAGGAAGGCCTGGACGGAGGTCGAGAAGGAGTCGTAGGGGTGGTGCAGGAGTACGTCGCGCTCCCGCAGGGCCGCGAAGACGTCCGGCGCGGACGCCGACTCGACCTCGGACAGATCCCGGTGCGTACCGGCGATGAACTTCGGGAACTTCAGCTCCGGCCGGTCCAGCGCGGCGATCCCGAACAGCCCGGTCAGGTCCAGCGGACCCGGCAGCGGATACACCTCGGCGTCCGACATCTTGAGCTCGCGGACGAGGAGGTCCAGGACGTACGGATCGATGGACTCCTCCACCTCCAGCCGCACCGGCGGCCCGAAGCGGCGCCGCATGAGCTCCTTCTCCAGGGCCTGGAGGAGGTTCTCGGTGTCGTCCTCCTCGACCTCCAGGTCCTCGTTGCGCGTCACCCGGAACATGTGGTGCGCGAGGACCTCCATCCCCGGGAAGAGCTCTTCGAGGTGCGCGGCGATGACGTCCTCAAGAGGTACGTACCGCTGGGGCGACGCCTCCAGGAAGCGGGACAGCAGCGGCGGGACCTTGACGCGGGCGAAGTGGCGGTGGCCGCTGACCGGATTGCGTACGACCACGGCGAGGTTGAGCGACAGCCCGGAGATGTACGGGAAGGGGTGTGCGGGGTCCACGGCCAGCGGTGTCAGGACCGGGAAGATCTGCTGCCGGAAGAGCGTGAAGAGGCGTGCCTGCTCCTTCTCGGTCAGCTCGGGCCAGCGGATCAGGTGGATCGACTCGTCGGCGAGGGCCGGGGCGATGTCCTGCTGGAAGCAGGCGGCGTGCCGGGCCATGAGCTCGCGCGAGCGGGTCCAGATGAGCTCCAGCACCTCGCGGGGCTGCAGTCCGGACGCGGAACGGGTGGCTACCCCGGTCGCGATGCGGCGCTTGAGTCCCGCCACCCGGACCATGAAGAACTCGTCCAGGTTCGAGGCGAAGATCGCGAGGAAGTTCGCCCTTTCGAGCAGCGGAGTGGCCGGGTCCTCGGCCAGTTCGAGGACGCGCTCGTTGAATGCCAGCCAGCTGCGCTCCCGGTCGAGGAACCGGCCCTGGGGCAGCTCGGCGTCGCCCTCGCCGTCCTCGACGTACGCATCCAGATCGGAGTCCAGGTCCGGGTCCAGATTCGGCACCCGCGAGGCCGCCACGGTGTGCGAGCGGTGCGCGGCGATGGACCCGACGGACGGCTGAACGTGCTGGGCAGGGGTATCGGCGCTCGGCTGCTGGCTCATGACCCCATTGTTCCGCGCCGGAGGGTCGGCAGGCGCGTCGAGAAGGGGTGATGTGCGGGCGGCTCTCCCGTTCGGGGAGGGTGGCACAGCGGGCTGCATTCCGAGAGGGTCGCAAGCGTGTCTGAATGCCCGGTAACGGGGACATGACGTCCGGGATGCGACGCAGGGGCTCCCGGGGTGCCTTTCGGCGTCCCCGGGAGCCCCTGTGCGCCGGGTCGGGCGGGTGTCGGGTCCGGTCGTCAGGCGTGGCGGCGGCGCAGGACGCGGAAGGCGGCGTAGGCGGCCGCCGCGGTGAGGGCCAGCAGGATGCCGGTCTCGATCAACTGGACGTACCAGAAGTGTGCGTAGGGGTGGAAGTCCACGTACCAGCTGGTGACCTGGACGTCGGTGGGGCAGTAGGCGCCGGGGATCTTGTGCGTGACGCACTCGTGGCGCTCAAAGCGATCGCCGGCGGCATTCTGCACCCCGCTGTCCATGATGAAGGACTTCAGGGGCGGGTACGGGCCGGGGAAACCCTGCTCATTGCCGGGCTCGGTGATAGTGCGTACCGGGATCAGGCTCCACCGCAGGCTGCCCATGACCATCAGCACGGTGCCGGTGATCACGCCCGTGATCGACATGGCGAGGAGCGTGCGGCGTACGAGCAGGCCGATGAGCGCGCCCACGGCGACACCGAGCAGGCAGTAGGCGATGAGGGCCGGGCCGGACGCCTCGTACACGCCAGGATCGGCCCAGCGCCCGGTCCGTCCACTCAGAACTTCCCACCCGCCGAGCTTCAAGATGCCCATGAGGGCGAGCGTCCCCGCCACGGTGAGCGTTGCGGCCAGGGCGAGCTTTGACGCGAGCCAACGCGCGGGCGGGACCGACTGGGTCCAGGCGAGGCGGTGAAGCCCTGCTTCCAGTTCGCGGGCGACGACCGGGCCCGCGACGAAGGCTCCGACCAGCAGGGGCAGGAGCAGGAGGGCGTTGGCTCCGTTTTTTATGTACTCGCTCAGGAGGATCTGGGCGCTGGCCCACCCGAGGAAGGTGTTGGGGCAGACGCCGGAGCCGCTCGGGCAGGGGACGTTCTCGTCGGGGTAGGCCGACGCCGCCCAGCGCAGGAAGCCCGTAACCGCTGCTGCCAGGACGATGAAGGCGAGGGCCGTCCACAGGGGGATGCGGTGAATACGCAGGAGCGCCCAGCGGGGCCCGCGCAGGGCGCCGCGCGGGGCGGCGTCCGAGGTGCTCGGGTCGGTGTCCGGCGAGGTCATGGTCGTGGTGCTCACGCGGTCACCTCCCGCGCCACGCGGGCCGTCGTGCCCGGGGCGAGCAGCGGGGGCGCGTCCGGGGAGCGGAGATGGGCGAGCAACAGTTCCTCCAGGGAGGGCTCATCGGCCTGCCAGCCGTCACCGACCGGGCCTTCGGGGCGTATCAGGGCGGTGATCCCACGCCCTGTGGCGCGGGATTCGATGACGGTGTGCGGTGCGAGGTCCGCCGCCGGCGCCAGTCCGGTCACCCGGGCGTGCGCGGCGAGCAGGTCGTCGATGCCGCCGCCGAGGCGGATGCGGCCGCCGGAGACGAGCAGCAGATGGTCGCAGGCGTCGGCCAGTTCGCCGATGATGTGCGACGACATCACGACGGTGGTGCCGTGCTCGGCGGCCTCGGCCATCAGCGTGCCCATCAACTGGTGCCGGGCCAGTGGGTCCAGGTCGGCCATCGGCTCGTCCAGCAGCATGAGTTCGGGCCGTTTGCCGAGCGCGAGGGCGAGCGAGACGCGGGTGCGCTGACCGCCGGAGAGCGTACGGATCCGCGCCCCGGGGTCGAGTTCACCTTCCTCCACGACGCGGTCGGCGATGCGCGCGTCCCAGCGGCCCGAGTTGAGCTCGGCACCCAGGCGGAGGGTTTCGGCCACGGTGAGCTGCGGGTAGAGCGGCTTGTCCTGGGCGACGTACGCAATGCGGTGGCGGGCCGACGCGGGGTCGGTGCCGAGCACGGTGAGTGAGCCCTCGGTGGGGCGCAGCAGCCCGGCCGCGTGGGCGAGCAGGGTCGACTTGCCGGCGCCGTTGGGGCCGACGACCGCGCAGACGCGTCCCACGGTCAGCCGGAAGGAGCAGTCGCGCAGGGCCCAGCCCCGCCGCCCGTAGCTCTTGCCCAGGGCGGCCGCCTCGATGGCGGTGTCGGTCATGCGTGATCTCCCTTGAACTGATCCTTGAACTGTTCGTCCAGTACGGATGTGAAGAGCGCGACGGCGTCGTCCTTCTCCAGCCCGGCCTTACGGGCCCGCGCGGCCCACTCCACGAGTTCGCCGCGCAACGGTGAGTCGGCCGGGGCGCTGCCCAGGGACTTCCGTACGAACGTGCCGAGCCCCCGTCGCGCTTCGACCAGCCCCTCGCGCTCCAGCTCGCGGTACGCCTTGAGCACGGTGTTCGGGTTGATCGCGGTGGCCTCGACGACCTCGCGGGCCGTGGGGAGTTTGTCGCCCGGTTCCAACAGGCCCAGGCGGAGGGCGTGTTTGGTCTGCTGGACGATCTGCAGATAGGTGGCGACGCCGGAGCGCCGGTCGATTCGGAACTCGACCACGTGCTAGCACCCCCCTTTCACTAATTAAGTAGTGGAAGCATGATCCGAAGAAGGGGACGGTGTCAACCGGCGCCGCCCCCTTGTCCGTTCGCGGGCCCTACGACTCCGTGCGGTACATCAGATCCGTCTCGTGCGTGACGAAGCCCAGCCGTTCGTACACCGTCAGCGCCGCCGTGTTGTCCGCATCGACGTACAGCATCGCCGTCGGCACCCCCTGCGCCGCCAGGTACCGCAGGCCGGTCAGCGTCAGGGCCTTGCCCAGGCCGCCGCCCTGCGCGTCGGGGCGGATCCCGAGGACGTACACCTCACCGAGCTGCTCCTCGGCGTGGACCTTGGTCCAGTGGAAGCCGACGAGTTCGCCGCCGCGCTCCGCCAGGAAGAAGCCCTTCGGATCGAACCACGGCTCGGCCTTGCGGTCGTCCAGGTCCCGCTGGGTCATGCCGCCCTGCTCGGGGTGGTGGGCGAAGGCTGCGGCGTTCACGGCCAGCCACGCCGCGTCGTCCTGTCCCGGCACGAAGGTACGGACGCTCACACCGGCCGGGTACACGGGCTCGGGAATGTCCGGTGTCGTCAACGGGCGCCGCATCTGCCGCAGTTCCCGGAAGAGGGTGAGCCCGAGGACCTGCGCCAGATGCCGCGCCGCCGACTTCCCGCCATGCGCCCAGACGCGCAGACGCTTCCCCGACGCGTCGAGCACGGTCGTCCCGAGCGTGCGCCCGTGCCCGTGCCCGCGGTACGCCGGGTGTACGACCAGCTCGGCGGCCGGCGCCTCCACGGGGTCGGTGTCCTCCAGCTGGGCGTAACCGAGGAGGGCGCCGTCGCCGACGTACAGCAGAAAGTGCCGGATGCCTTCACGGTGACCGCCGCGGAGCTGGAGCCTGCCCTGCTCGGAGACGGCCTGCATGCCGTCGACGCGGGCGGCTTCGTCGAGGAGGTCGATGACCTGCTGGGCCTGCTCCTCGGTGAGCTCGTCGAGGGTCTCGATCTTCCTGAGGGGGGCGGGGGCTGGTGGGTCAGTCGTCATGAGTACGAGCCTACGGCCGCCACAAGGCAACCAGCTTGTAACCCGTCACCCCCTGTTGCGCTACGCGCGTTGACTTTAGGCTGCGGCTCGACCTTCACGCTGAACTCACAAGGGGACCGATGTCAGCGAACCCTCGTACGCACCACCGCGCGACCCGGCGAATACTCGCCTCGGCCGCCGGACTCGCCACCGCCGGCGCGCTCGTCGCCGCGATGCCGGCCGGCGCCGCTCCGGACAGCGCGCCGAGCCACAAGACCAAGCCGTCGCGCACCGTGGACGTGCAGCTGCTGTCCTTCAACGACCTGCACGGCAACCTGGAGCCCCCGGCGGGCTCGGCCGGCACCGTCACCGAGACGCAGGCCGACGGAACGACCAAGGCCGTACCGGCCGGTGGCGTCGAGTACCTGGCCACCTCGCTGCGCAAGGCGCGCGAGGGCAAGCGGTACTCCGTCACCGCGGCCGGCGGCGACATGGTCGGCGCGAGCCCGCTCATGTCGGGGCTCTTCCACGACGAGCCGACGATCGAGGCGCTGAACAAGCTCGACCTCGACGTGACGGCCGTCGGCAACCACGAGTTCGACGAGGGCGCGACCGAGCTGGCACGCCTTCAGAACGGTGGCTGCCACCCGGTCGAGGGCTGCTTCGAGAAGGGCAAGGAGTTCGAGGGAGCGGACTTCCCCTACCTTGCCGCGAACGTCACGAACGAGAAGACCGGCAAGCCGATCCTCAAGCCGTACACGGTGTGGAAGAAGGACGGCATCAAGGTCGGCTTCATCGGGGTCACCCTCGAAGGCACGCCGGACATCGTCACGGCCAACGGCGTCAAGGGCCTCAAGTTCCACGACGAGATCGAGACCGTCAACAAGTACGCCAGGGAACTGGACCGCCAGGGCGTCAAGTCGATCGTCGCGCTGATCCACGAAGGCGGCTCGCCGGCCAGCGGCTCGTACAACTACAACTGTGACTCGCCGGGCGCGGGCGACGGCATCTCGGGCCCGATCGTCGACATCGCCAAGGGCATCACCCCGAAGGTCGACGCGCTGGTCACCGGGCACACGCACCAGGCGTACGTCTGCACGGTCCCGGACCCCGCGGGCAAGCCGCGCATGGTCACTTCGGCGGCCTCGTACGGCAAGCTCTACACGGACACCACGCTGACGTACGACCGCAGGACCAAGGACATCGTCCGTACGTCGGTGACCACTGCCAAGTCCGCCAACCACATCGTCAGCCGCGACCAGCCGAAGGCCGCGGACATGACCGACCTCATCGGGCGCTGGAACACCCTCGCCGCCCCGATCGCCAACAAGTCGCAGGGCTACATCTCCGCCGACATCAACGGCCGAGGCGCGACCACCCCCGAGAAGCCGCTCGGCGACCTGATCGCGGACGCGCAGCTGGAGGGCCTGGCGCCGACCGACAAGGGCGGGGCGCAGATCGCCTTCATGAACCCGGGCGGGATCCGCTCCGACCTCGTCTACAAGGCGAGCGGGAGCGAGGGCGACGGTGTGGTGACCTACGGCGAGGCGTTCACCGTCCAGCCGTTCACCAACATGATGAACGTCGTCGACCTGACTGGTGCCCAGCTGATCACCGCGCTGCAGCAGCAGGTCAGCGGCCCGAACGAGGCCTCGCCGAAGATCCTTCAGGTCTCGAAGGGCTTCACGTACACGCTGGACATGACGAAGACGGGCGCGGCGCGGATCGACGCGGCGTCGGTGAAGCTGAACGGCGTGGCGCTCGACCCGGCGAAGACGTACCGCGTCGCGATGAACGAGTTCCTCGCGGGCGGCGGCGACGGCTTCCCGGTCTTCAAGGAGCACAAGAACAAGCTGGTCGGCGCGTCCGACCTGGAGGTCTTCAACGCCTACCTGGCGGCGAACTCCAGCGCGGCGAGCCCGATCGCCCCGCCTGCGGCCGACCGGATCACGGTCGTCAAGTAGGCGCTGCGGAGCGGTAGTCCAACGTGGGGCGGCATCCGGGAAACCGGGTGCCGCCCCACGCTGCTGTTCACGCGGTCTCGGGCGGCGGCGTCGGCGCCCCCGGCAGCCTGATCAGGGCCTCCGTGCCGCCGGCCTCGTCCCTCGGGCGCCGCAGCGTGATCGTGCCGCCCGCCTGCTGGACCGTACGGGCGACGATCGACAGGCCGAGGCCCGAACCGGGCAGGGCGCGGGCGGACGGGGAGCGCCAGAAGCGTTCGAAGACGTGCGGGAGTTCGCCTTCCGGGATGCCCGGGCCGTGGTCGCGTACGGTCAGCTCGCCGTGCTGGTTCAGCGCCACGTCGACCGCCCCGCCCGGCGGGCTGAACTTCACCGCGTTGTCCAGGACATTGACCAGCGCCCGCTCCAGAGCCGCCGGCTCGGCCCGTACGTACCAGGGGGAGAGGTCCGCGTTGATCGTCAGCTCGGGGCCGCGCAGCCTGGCCCGTTCCAGAGCGGCGGCCGCGATCTCGTGCAGTGCTACGACGCGCAGCGGGCTGCCCTGGTCGGCCGTGTCGGGGCGGGCCAGCTCCTGCAAGTCACCGATCAGGGAGGCCAGCTCGGTCATCTGCGCCTTGACGGACGCCATGAGCGCGGCCCGGTCGTCGGGCGGAATGGCCCGCCCGGTCTCGTCGCTGCGCGCGAGCAACTCCACGTTCGTACGCAGCGAGGTCAGCGGAGTGCGGAGCTCGTGCCCCGCGTCGGCGATCAGCTGGGCCTGGCGGTCACGGGAGGACGCGAGGGCGCTGGTCATGGCGTTGAAGGAGCGCGAGAGGCGGGCGATCTCGTCCTCGCCCTCGACGGGGATGCGTACGGTCAGGTCCTCCGTACGCGCCACATGCTCGACGGTGTCGGTCAGCTTGTCGACGGGACGCAGGCCCGCGCGGGCGACCCACAGCCCGGTCGCTCCCGCACCCAGCACTCCGATACCCGAGAGAACGAGCAGCACCCAGGCGAGCGAGCCCAGCGGGTCGTCGACCTCGCTCATCGGACGGGCCACGGAGACCGCGAGCGCGGAACCGGGGAACAGATTCTCCGGGCCGTCGTCGAACGCGTAGGTGTACACCCGCATCTCCGCGCCGTCGTCGGCATCGGTGGTGTGCAGGGCGTCGCTCTGCCGGCGCGTGGCCACGGCGACGTCACCGGGCTGCGCCGGGATCGGCGAGGACCTCGGGGGGGTGCAGGTCTCGCCGGAGGCGAAGACGATCTGCACCCGGTACGAGCCCTCGGGCGGCACGATGGGGGTGCCGCCCGCGCAGGCCTGCCGCAGGTTCCGCACATAGGCGTTGTCGACCTTGACGTTGCGGAGCGAGTCGTCCAGCTGTTCCTGCAGTTCCGCCCTGGTCACGAACCAGCAGGACGCGGCGACCGCCGCCACAGCGACCGCCACCGCCGTCGCCGTCAGCAGCGCGAGCCGCGACCGCAGCGGCAGCGCGCGGAATCTGCGCAGCGGACCGCTCACGCCTCACCCCCGCGTAGTACGTAGCCGACACCGCGCACGGTGTGCACGAGGCGCGGCTCGCCGCCGCCCTCCGTCTTGCGGCGCAGGTACATGACGTACACGTCGAGCGAATTGGAGCTCGGCTCGAAGTCGAAGCCCCACACCGCCTTGAGGATCTGCTCACGGGTCAGCACCTGGCGCGGGTGCGCGAGGAACATCTCCAGGAGCGTGAACTCGGTGCGGGTCAGTTCCACCCGCCGGCTGCCGCGCGTCACCTCGCGCGTCGCGAGATCCATCCGCAGGTCGGCGAAGGACAGGATGTGGCCGGGCGGCTCCTCGCCGCCCGGACCCGTGGCCGCGTACGAACTGCGCCGCAGCAGCGCACGGATGCGGGCGAACAGCTCGTCCAGTTCGAACGGCTTCACCAGGTAGTCGTCGGCGCCCGCGTCGAGCCCGGTCACGCGGTCGCCGACCGTGTCGCGGGCGGTCAGCATCAGGATGGGGATGGTGTCGCCGGAGGACCGGATGCGGCGGGCGGCGGTCAGACCGTCCATGCGCGGCATCTGGATGTCGAGGACGATCAGGTCGGGCTCGTACGACGCGGTCTTGGCGAGAGCGTCGATTCCGTCGACGGCGACCTCCGTCCCGTACCCCTCGAAGGCGAGGCTGCGCTGGAGGGCTTCGCGCACGGCGGGCTCGTCGTCGACGATCAGGATGCGCTCGGCGGGGCTGCTCATCGGTCTTCTCGGTCTTCCTCGGGATGGGGATCGGGGCCAGGACCGGGATCGGTCTCGGTCTCGGTCGCTGCGCGGGCCATCCAGCGTCGCACGGGCGTGCTGCAGCGCCGGTCGTTGTCGTTACTCGTCGTCCCTCGCGCGGAGCTTCGCCAGGTCGGCCTTGACCGTGTCGACCGGGATGGCGAAGCCGAGACCGACGCTGCCCGCAGTGGACCCGGTGGCTCCGCTCGGGGCGTACATCGCGGAGTTGATGCCGATGATCTCGCCGTTCATGTTGATGAGGGCGCCGCCGGAGTTGCCGGGGTTGAGGGAGGCGTCGGTCTGGATCGCCTTGTACGTCGTCTTCGACGATCCCGTGTCGCCATTGAACTCCTGCCCGCCGAACTCGAACGGCCACTGGCCGCCGCCCTGCTGCCCCTGACCTTCCTGGCCCTGCCCCCGGTCCTCCTCCTTGGACACCGTCACGTCCCGGTCGAGGGCGGAGACGATCCCGCTGGTCACGGTCCCGGTCAGCCCCTCGGGCGAGCCGATCGCGACGACCTGGTCGCCGACCTTCACGTCCTCGGAGCTTCCGAGCGTGGCTGCCTTCAGACCAGTCGCTCCCTGGAGCTTGATGAGGGCGAGGTCCTTGTCCGGGTCGGTGCCGACCACATCGGCGGTGTACGTCTTGCCGTCGCTGAGCTTGACCTTGACCGAGGAGGCACCGGACACGACGTGGTTGTTGGTGATGATCTCGCCGTCGCCGGTGATGACCACCCCGGACCCGGTGGACGCACCGGACGCCGACGTCGCACTGATCTCGACGATGCTCGGGCTCGCGGCCTGCGCTACCCCGGAGACGGTGCCCTTGCTGCTCTGCGCGACGTTCGTACCGGTGACGCCGGTGCCGGTGCCCGAGCCGTTGTCCGTGAGGCCCCGGGCGAAGGCCCCCGCGCCGCCGCCGATCGCGGCGGCGACGATGGCGACCGCGGCCAGCAGTGCTACGGGCCGCTTGGCCCGCCTGCGCCCGGCCCTCGGCTCTGAATCGGGGGTGCCGGGGTGCGCCGGTTCGTATACGGGCGGCGGCGGGTAGGCGCCGGCGTACGCCTGCGCCGCACGATCCGCGTCGTACCTGGCGCGCTGCCGCGCTTCGTCGCCTGATCCGTAGGAGGGCTGCTGCTCGGGCTCGGGGTACTCGCCGCTGCGGCGGGGGCTCTCGGTCATGTCCCAGAGCTTCGTCAGCGCTCATGAGAACCGTCTGAGGAGCCGCTGAGAAGCCCGACAGAACCGCGTATGCCCGATGTAAAGAACCGTCGAAAGCGTTACGCCGCCGGGGACGGCCGTCCCGACGGACGGAGTCCGGCGCAGCGGTCTCGAAGCCCGTGAGGCCCCCTGGGGCCGAGAGGCGCAAGTGGCGCGTCCAAGACGAGTGGCGCGTCTAAGAGTGATCGCAGCCGCAGGAGCGGCGTACCACCAGTGCCGACGGGAACTGCTTCAGCCGCTCCCGCCGCGACCCCGCCACTCGCAGCGCTTCGTCCAGCACCAGGTCCACCGCCGCCCGTGCCATCGCGGGCCGGTCGGAGTAGACCGTCGTCAGCGGCGGATCGGTCAGCGCCGCTTCCTTCACGTCGTCGAAGCCGGCCACCGCCAGCTCGCCCGGTACGTCGATACGCAGCTCACGCGCGGCGCGCAGCACACCGATCGCCTGGTCGTCCGTGGAGCAGAAAATCGCGGGCGGCCGGTCGGGGCCCGCGAGCAGTGTCAGGGCGACCTGGTAGGCGTCGTACCTGTTGTACGGGGCCTGGAAGAGGCGGCCCTCGGTGGACCGCCCCGATTCCTGCATCGCCCTGCGCCAGCCCTCGACGTGGTCCGCCACCGGGTCGCCGACCGCCGGTGTCGATTCCACGCCGCCCAGGCAGGCCACGTACGCGTGACCGTGTTCGAGCAGGTGACGGGTCGCGAGCTGCGCGCCGCCGATGTCGTCCGTCACGACCGCCACGTCGTCGATCGCCTCGGGCCGCTCGTGCAGCAGCACCACCCGCGCGTCCCACGCCTCGATCTCGGCGGCGGCCCGCTCGCTCGGGCCCTGGCTGACCAGGATCAGCCCGGAGACCCGCATTCCGAGGAAGGCCCGCAGATAGTGGACCTCGCGCTCGTCGCGGTAGTCGGAATTGCCGACCAGGACCATTTTTCCGCGGTCGGCGGCGGCCCGCTCGACCGCGTGCGCCATTTCGGCGAAGAAGGGCTGCCGCGCGTCCGGGACGATCATGCCTATGAGGTCCGTACGCCGGGACGCCATGGCCTGCGCGACCCGGTCCGGCCGGTAGCCGAGCTCCTTGATCGCGGCGAGGACACGCTCGCGCGTGGCCGGGGCAACCGGCCGGGGTCCGTTGTTGATGACGTAACTGACGACCGCGGTCGAAGTCCCCGCCAGTCGTGCCACATCGTCCCGCGTCACCTTGGCCACGCGCGGCAGTCTACGCGTGGTGACCTACCGCTGGGCAGGCCGTACGGCTGCTTCCTCCAGGGAGGCCGTTTCCGCCGCATGGGTGACGGGCGAAGCGGTCGCGGTCGCGGACTCCGACGCGGCCCGGGAATCGGCCTTCGCCTTCGCCTTGGCCTCCTCGGCCGCCGCCGCGCGCTCGACCTTCTCGGGCGTCACGAAGCGGTAGCCCACATTGCGTACGGTCCCGATCAGCGACTCGTGCTCGGGGCCGAGCTTCGCCCGCAGCCGTCGTACGTGCACGTCGACCGTGCGCGTACCGCCGAAGTAGTCGTAGCCCCACACCTCCTGGAGGAGCTGTGCGCGCGTGAAGACCCGGCCGGGGTGCTGCGCCAGGTACTTCAGCAGCTCGAACTCCTTGAAGGTCAGGTCCAGGACCCGCCCCTTGAGCTTCGCGCTGTACGTCGCCTCGTCGACCGACAGGTCGCCGTTGCGGATCTCCATCGGGCTGTCGTCCGAGGTGATCTGCTGGCGGCCCGTCGCGAGCCGCAGCCGGGCCTCGACCTCGGCCGGACCGGCGGTGTCGAGCAGTACGTCGTCGATGCCCCAGTCGGCGGTGACGGCCGCGAGGCCGCCCTCCGTCACGACGAGGATCAGCGGGCAGCCGGGTCCGGTGGACCTCAGCAGCTGGCACAGCGACCGGACCTGCGGGAGGTCGCGGCGGCCGTCGATCAGGATCACGTCGGCACCAGGGGTGTCGACGAGGGCCGGGCCCTCGGCGGGAGCCACCCGCACACTGTGCAGAAGCAGGCCGAGGGCGGGAAGCACCTCCGTCGACGGCTGGAGGGCATTGGTCAGGAGCAGCAGAGAACTCATCGTCCGCCACCTGCCCGGGTCGTCCGGTCATGCACGTTTCGCTTGCCCATTACGTCGGTTCCTCCTCGGTCCCTGCGAGGACGTATGCGGCACTGCTTCGTACGATGCGGCCCCGCGCCCTGGAGCCGCCCGCGTCATCTGTCCGTAACAACGGTCAGAAAACACAAAAGGACCCGGGGGCAACATTGCCCAGGTCCTCTTCCCATCAGAATAGCTCACATGGGTTCCGAGGCAGAGGGGCAAAGCCGCAGATCAATTGTTCCCTTGATCACGCGCAGGCCCCGGCGCACGACTCTGCGTACGGATGACGGCGTACGTATCGAGGCGCTGTACGAGCCGTGGGACGGCACGTCGGGCGGCCTGTCCGGGGGTGCCACGCGGGAGTTGGCCATCGTGGTCGCGCACGGCTTCACGGGGTCGGTCGACCGGCCCGCGGTGCGGCGCGCGGCGCGGGTATTCACGCGGTATGCGGCGGTAATCACATTCTCGTTCCGCGGCCACGGCGGCTCCGGCGGCCGCTCCACGGTGGGCGACCGCGAGGTGCTGGACCTGGCGGCGGCGGTGCGGTGGGCGCGTTCGCTGGGCTACGCGAGGGTGGTGACGGTCGGCTTCTCGATGGGCGGCTCGGTGGCGCTCCGGCACGCGGCGCTGTACGGGAACGGGCCGGGTGCGCACGGGGGGCGCACAGAAGCGCGTACGGCCATGACTGTGGCGTCGAGCGCCCCCGCGCACACCGATGCGATCGTGGAGTCGAGCGGCCCCGCCCACACCGACGCGGTCGTGGCTGTCAGCGCCCCCGCCCGCTGGTACTACCGCGGCACCGCCCCCATGCGGCGGCTGCACTGGGTCGTCACCCGGCCCGTGGGGCGCCTCGTCGGCCGCTTCGGGTTCCGTACCCGGATCCACGGCCGGGAGTGGGATCCGGTGCCGCTCTCGCCGGTCGAGGCGGTGGCGCGGATCGCGTCGGCCACGCCGCTGCTGGTCGTGCACGGCGACCGCGACCCGTACTTCCCCCTGGACCACCCGCGCATGCTGGCCGCCGCTGCCGCCGGCGCCGCTGCCGATGCCTCCGGCCTGCACGAACTCTGGATCGAGCCCGGCATGGGGCACGCCGAGAACGCGGCCCACGAGACGCTCCTCACCCGCATCGCGGCCTGGCTCGCCGAGGTCACAGCGGCATAGCTCATCATGGAAGCCGAACGGACCCCGACGTAAGGAGCGCCGCCATGGCAGTGGGCACCATCCGCTACTGGGCCGCGGCCAAGGCCGCCGCCGGGATCGCAGAGGAGCCGTACGCGGCCGGGACGCTCGCCGAGGCGCTCGACGCCGTGCGCGAACGCCACCCCGGGGAGCTGACGCGCGTACTCCAGCGGTGTTCGTTCCTCATCGACGGTTCCCCCGTCGGGACCCGCGGTCATGAGACCGTACGGCTTGCCGAGGGCGGCACGGTCGAGGTGCTCCCGCCGTTCGCAGGAGGATGACCCCCAGATCATGAGCAACCAGCAGCCTTACCCGTACGAGGGGAACGACGGGTACCCGGAGCAGCAGCCGTACGCCCAGGAGCCCCACACGCAGACCTGGGACGCGCAGACCTGGGACACGCAGCACCAGCCGGTCCAGCAGCCGTACGGTCAGCAGCAGCCGTACCAGGCGCAGGCGCAGCCCCAGGCCGCCGTCGACACCTCGTACTTCCCGCCCCAGAGCGGCGCCTACCCGCTGCCGCCCGAGGCCCCCTCGCCGACCACGTACGCCCAGGGCCCGGCGCCGTACGAGCCCGTCCCCGCACGGGAACCGGCCGCGGCTGCCCCCGCCGCCTCCTCCGCGGCGTACAGCTCCCCGACCACCGCGGGCAACGCGCGGATCACCGACGCCCAGCGCGCCCGCGCCGAAGGGCGGTCGCCGATCATCGCGCCCGGGATGCAGCCCGCCGCGCTGACCGCCGCTCTGGCGCTGCTGATGGCCGTCGCCGCAGCCGTCGGCCAGTACGCCCTCGTCGTGCCGCTGGTGCTGCTGCAGGCGGTCACCGCCGCGGGCTGGTTCCGGCTCAACGGGATGTGGCCCGCCAGGCAGGGCATCGCGCTCGCCTTCCTCGGCGGCGTCACCGCGGACATCGCACTGCTGGCCGTCGGCGCCGAGCACGCGCCCGCCGCGATCCTGGGCACGCTCGGCGTCTGGGTGCTGCTCGCGCTCGTACTCCAGCTGCGCAACCGCGCCCCCGCCGACGAGCGGATGTACGGCCTGACGGCCACCGTCACCTCGGCCGCACTCGCTGTCGTCGCGGCCGGGCACCTCGCTGCGGCCCACGAGGCCGTGACGGTCGGCGGCGTGGCCGTCGCCGTGGCCGTACTGGCCCGCGCGCTGCCTCTGCCCGGCGTCGCGTCGGTCGTCGTCGCGCTGCTCGCCGCCACGGGCGCCGGTGTCGCGGCCGGCGGGATGACGGACGTGGGCACCGGGGGCGCGCTGCTCGGGCTCGGCGCCGGGGCGTGCGCGCTGATCGGGCTGCGGGTGGCGAGCTACGACTATCCGTCCCGGTTCGTCCACATGACGGCCGGCGTGGCCCTGCCGCTCACCGCCGCCGCCCCCGCCGTGTACCTGATCGGCCGGGTCATCGCCTGAGCCCGAGTGGTACCTACCAGTAGGCTCGCAAAGGTCAAGGGGGCGTGAACGGGCCGTCGTACGGCGGCCCGGCGAGACAGGTGGGGGAACCGCAAGCAATGCGTGCACTGCGAATACTGCTGGTCGTCGGCGTGATCCTCGGCGGCATCTTCGTCGCCCTGGACCGCTGGGCGGCCGGCATGGCCGAGTCCGAGGTGGCGGAGCGGGTCCAGGCCCAGCAGGGGCCGGCAGGCGGCACCGAGGTGTCGATCAAGGGCTTTCCCTTCCTGACCCAGGTCATGTCCAAGCAGCTCGACCAGGTCGACGTCACTCTCAAGGGCATCGAGGCGAACGCGGCCGGCCGCAAGGTGCGGGTCGGTGAGATGACCGCCCAGCTCCACGACGTAACGCTCCGGGGCAGCCTCACCGGCTTCTCCAGTGCGACGGCGGCGCGCGCCACGGGCACCGCGAACGTCTCGTACGAGGACCTCTCCGAGGCCTCCGAGAGCGACGTGACCCTCTCGTACGGCGGCAACGGCAAGGTGAAGGTCACCGGCACCGTCGCCGTCCTCGGCCGCAATGTCACGCGCAGCGTGCTCTCCACCGTCAGCCTGGTCGACGGCAATACGATCCGGGTGCGGGCCGACGCGGTTCCGGGCGAGGGCATCCCCGGGCTGGAGGGAATGGTCCGCCGGAAGACCGACTTCGACCGCCAGATCGGCGGCCTGCCGGACGGGCTGAAGCTCGAAAAGGTCCAGGCGGCCGAGGGTGGCGTAGAGATTTCCGTCACGGGTACGGATGTGAACCTGGCCGGATGAGCCGGCCGCAAGACCACTTGGCCGGATAGTGAGACGCAGGCGTCCGCCCCTCAGATGACGGGCGGACGCGGCGCGTTCCGGGGCACGGGCAAGCGGTCCGCGCCGTACTCTCATCCCGCAATGCGGACGATCGCGTCTCAACATCCGACACACCGGTGACACGTCGGACGTGACGTCCCTACGATCGGACCCATGCAGAAGCGACAGGCGGACCTCACGAAGCGGCGGGCAGTAGACCTGTGCCGCGTCGCCGCCATGCTCTGTCGCACTGTCTGAGTGGGTTTGTCCGGAGCAGCGGAAGCCTCCGACACCCCGCGTTCCCCCCGGCCCTCCCGACCTATGACGGTCGCCTCAGGGCCACCCCGGTACGGCCGTACGCCCCCTCGCTCGGCGTACCCGCACACCCGCACCCCCCTCGCGCATAACCGCCGCACACTGCCCCGGAGGAGAACAGCATGAGCCGCAGCGACGTACTGGTAGACGCAGACTGGGTCGAGGCCCACATCGAGGACCCGAAGGTCGCCATCGTCGAGGTCGACGAAGACACCTCCGCGTACGAGAAGAACCACATCCGCAACGCGATCCGCATCGACTGGACCAAGGACCTCCAGGACCCGGTCCGCCGCGACTTCATCGACCAGGAGGGCTTCGAGAAGCTCCTTTCGGCGAAGGGCATCGCGAACGACACGACCGTCGTCCTCTACGGCGGCAACAACAACTGGTTCGCCTCGTACGCCTTCTGGTACTTCAAGCTCTACGGTCACCAGGACGTCCGCCTGCTCGACGGCGGCCGCAAGAAGTGGGAGCTCGACTCCCGCGACCTGGTCGCCGAGGTCCCGCAGCGTCCGGCCACGGACTACAAGGCCAAGCCGCAGGACACCTCGATCCGCGCCTTCCGCGACGACGTCGTCAACGCGATCGGCAACAAGAACCTCGTCGACGTGCGCTCCCCCGACGAGTTCAGCGGCAAGCTGCTCGCCCCGGCGCACCTCCCGCAGGAGCAGTCGCAGCGCCCGGGCCACGTCCCGTCCGCCCGCAACATCCCGTGGTCGAAGAACGCCAACGACGACGGCACCTTCAAGTCGGACGAGGAGCTCAAGGCCCTCTACGAGGACGAGCAGGTCGACCTCTCGAAGGAGACCATCGCGTACTGCCGCATCGGTGAGCGCTCGGCCCTGACCTGGTTCGTGCTGCACCAGCTGCTCGGCCAGGAGAACGTCCGCAACTACGACGGTTCCTGGACCGAGTACGGCTCGCTCGTCGGTGTTCCGATCGAGCTCGGCGCCAACAAGTAATCCCCGCGACCTTCGAGAATCTGGAGAACAACATGTGTGGAGCGAAGGCCGGCGGCCCCGACGCCTCGACGATCAAGCCCGGTGAGACCACCATCCAGGGCAGCGTGACCCGCAACGGCGAGCCCGTCACCGGTTACGTCCGACTGCTGGACTCGACCGGCGAGTTCACCGCCGAGGTCCCGACCTCGGCCACGGGCCAGTTCCGCTTCTACGCGGCCGAGGGCACGTGGACCCTGCGCGCACTCGTCCCCGGCGGCACGGCCGACCGTACGGTCGTGGCGCAGACGGGCGGCCTCGCAGAGGTGGCCATCGCAGTCTGATTCCTGCGAATCCTGCGCGAATACTGGCCGAAGGGCCGCACCCCAGGGGGTTTGGACGCTACCTGGACCGGGTGCGGCCCTTCGGTCGTACCGTGGAGGTATGTACGCGCGGCGCCGTCGCAACTATTTCCTGCTGATGGGCGGATGCCTCTTCCTCTTCGTGTCCGCCTGGTCCGTCGTGCGCCTGTGGTCCGTGCCCGTGGCCGTCGGGATGTGCGTCGTCGCCATGGTCATACCGCCGATCGCGGCGATGATCGCCAACCGGAGAGGCCCGGAGGACCGCTGGTGGGACGATCCGTCCGGGGACCCGAAGTCCGACGAGTGGTGGGACGAACTGGACGGCAAGAAGCACCACCCGTAAGCCCGTCGCACTCAGTGCAAGAGTCGCTCAGTACACCAGCGCCTGGACGCCTTCGCCCGTGATCTCGCTGACGAAGACCTGCGCGCCTGCGATCCGTACGCCCTCGATCACGTCCTTCTCGGTGATCTCGCGCCGCGCCGCGCACTGCGTGCACAGCGTGATCTGCCCGGCGGCCATGATCGACTCGATCAGATCCGGCAGCGGCGCCGCATGCGGCAGTTCGAACTCGGCGGCGCGGCCCGGCAGCGCGAACCACGAGGACTCGCCGGTCAGCCAGAACGAAACCTCCACCCCACTGGCCACGGCCACCGCCGCCACCGTGAAGGCCTGCGAACACCGCTCCGGGGCATCGGCCCCGGCAGTCACCTTGATCACGAGCTTCTTCGCCATGTCCGAACTGTAATCCGCCGCTGTACAACCAGGGAAAGGAGCGGGCCGCACTGGTCGACTACCCGGAGCGGCATGTGTACGACGAGTCGAAGCCGCACGTCGTCCTGCAGAACCAGCTGCTCGGCTGAGCCCCCGCACGCCCCTCGCAGAGAACGCCGGACCCCCGCCCATTAAGCTGGGGCCCGGTCCCGTACCGCCCACGGCTCACGCAAGGAGCACCCCGTGACGATTTTCTTCGAAGCTCTGCTGGTTCTGGTCTGCGTCGGCGTTCTCGCCTTCACCTGGCTGGCAGTGAAGAAGCTCTACCAGGGTCAGCGCTAACCCACCCCTCCCCTCACAGATCGCCTGAGCAGCTCATGATCGAGATCCCGTCCGACCTCCACCCGGACCTCGTCCCCCTCGTCTTCCTCCTCGGAAACTGGACGGGCGCGGGCGTCACCGACTTCCCCGGCGAGGAGAAGGCCAACTTCGGCCAGGAAGTCACCTTCAGCCACGACGGCCGCGACTTCCTGGAGTACGTCTCGCACTCCTGGATCCTCGACGCCGAGGGCAACAAGGTGAGGCCCCTGGAGACCGAATCCGGCTACTGGCGCATCGACAAGGACCGCAAGGTCGAGGTCGTCATGATCCGCGACCAGGGCGTCGTGGAGATCTGGTACGGCGAGCTGGCCGACCAGAAGCCGCAGATCGACCTGGTGACGGACGCGGTCGCACGCACCGCCGCATCGGGTCCGTACAGCGGTGGCAAGCGGCTCTACGGGTACGTCAAGAGCGACCTCATGTGGGTCGGCGAGAAGGCCACCCCGGACGTCGAGCTGCGCCCGTACATGTCGGCGCATCTGAAGAAGGTCGTCACGCCGGAAGAGGTCGAGCAGATGGCCAAGAGCCTCGGTGACCTCCCGGACGACGGCATCGCCTTCTTCAAGTAGGCCTGCACCCCGTCCCCCTACACTGGGGGCGTGGTGAGCACCGACTGGAAGAGTGATCTGCGGCAGCGCGGTTACCGGCTGACACCGCAGCGCCAGCTTGTCCTCGAAGCCGTCGACGCGCTGGAGCACGCGACGCCCGACGACATCCTCACCGAGGTGCGCAAAACCGCGTCCGGCGTGAACATCTCCACCGTCTACCGGACGCTGGAGCTGCTCGAAGAGCTCGGACTGGTCAGCCACGCGCACCTCGGGCACGGGGCGCCGACGTACCACCTGGCCGACCGCCATCACCACATCCACCTGGTCTGCCGCGACTGTACGAACGTGATCGAGGCCGATACCGAGGTCGCCGCCGACTTCATCGGCAAGCTGCGCGAGACCTTCGGCTTCGAGACGGACATGAAGCACTTCGCGATCTTCGGCCGCTGCAGGAAGTGCACGGCCGCGGCGTCGGCCGCCGAGTCGTAGGTGTGTCGCAGGCAAGTCGTAGGCTGACCGGTATGAAGAGTCCCCTGCTCTCCCTGCCCGGCGCCGTCCCCGCCGAAGGGCGCGACGAAGGCGTCGCCGCGCACTACGGCGACCTGTTCCGCGAACAGCGCGCGCTCGCCGGCGGCACCGGCTTCGTCGACCTCTCGCACCGCGGTGTCGTCACCGTCACCGGCGGCGACCGGCTGAACTGGCTGCACCTCCTGATCACGCAGCATGTCAGCGAGCTGCCCGCGGGCCGGGCCACCGAGGCGCTGATCCTCACCGCGCACGGGCACGTCGAGCATGCGATGTATCTCGTCGACGACGGCGAGACGGTGTGGATGCATGTCGAACCGGGCACGCAGGGCGATCTCATCGCGTACCTGGAGTCGATGAAGTTCTTCTACCGGGTGGAGACCGCCGACCGGACCGACGACTTCGCCGTCGTCCACCTCCCGGCAGGCTCGATCGCCGAGGTTCCCGAAGGCGTAGCCGTACGGGAGACCTCGTACGGGCGCGACCTCTTCCTGCCGCGCGGCGACCTGGAGTCGTACGCCGAAACCCACGGGCCCGCGATCGGCATCCTGGCGTACGAGGCCCTGCGCGTCGAAGCGCACCGGCCCCGCCTCGGCTTCGAGACCGACCACCGCACCATCCCGCACGAGCTGGGCTGGATCGGCAGCGCCGTACACCTCCAGAAGGGCTGCTACCGGGGCCAGGAGACTGTCGCCCGGGTCCAGAACCTGGGGAAGCCGCCGCGCCGGCTGGTCTTCCTGCACCTGGACGGCAGCGAGGTTCTGCTGCCCGGTCCCGGCACTCCGGTGCGGCTCGCTGCGGACGGCGAGGAGGGGCGCCAGCTGGGGTTCATCACAACGTCGGCCCGCCACCACGAGCTGGGGCCCATCGCGCTCGCGCTGGTGAAGCGCAATGTGCCGGTCGACGCCGAGCTGCTGGTGGGGAACACCGCCGCCGCACAGGAAGTCGTCGTAGAGCCGTAAGCCGTCGCAGAGCCGATACGTCGTAAGCCGTAAAGCGGGCCCTACACCTCGACGATCACCGTGAACGGGCCGTGGTTCGTGAGCGAGACCCTCATGTCCGCTCCGAACCGGCCCGTCTCCACGTGCGCGCCCAGCGCCCGCAGCTGCGCCACCACCTCGTCGACCAGCGGTTCGGCCACCTCGCCGGGCGCCGCGGCGTTCCAGGTGGGGCGGCGGCCCTTGCGGGCGTCCCCGTAGAGAGTGAACTGTGAAATGACCAGAAGCGGCGCATTCACATCGGAGCAGGACTTCTCGCCCGCAAGGATCCGAACCGACCACAGCTTGCGGGCGAGCTGTGCCGCCTTGTCCTTTGTGTCCTCGTGGGTCACTCCCACCAGCACACACAGGCCTTCGCCGACGATCTCGCCGACCGTCTGCCCCGCCACGACGACGCTCGCGCCGTCCACCCGCTGAACCACTGCACGCATACGGACCAACCTATCCGGGGCTGAACGGGCGACGAGCGCCTGCGTACCCCCCGTCAGGAGTGGCACGATGCACGGAGGCGGTGCGCGCCGCACCGGTGCGCACCGGTCGAGGGGACGGAACATCCATGAGCACACCTGGCATCGGGCAGCCACCCGGGCCCGTACCTATGCCGCTGATCCAGCTGGCGTCCGCCGCTGCCGCCTCCGCTTCCGCCGCACGACCACCGGCGCAGCGGACCGGCGACAGCGATGCCGGTGTCCTGTCGCTGCTCCGGCTGCCCGAACTGCGCGCACTGCGCCGTGACTCGCAGCGGAACGAGGCGGACCTCAGCTATGTGCGGCGCCTGCTTCACGGGCGCATCGACATTCTCAGGGCCGAGCTCTCACGGCGTACGGGGCCGGAGTCCCCGGTCGTGGACCGGCTCTCCGAGATCCTCGCCGACGCCCCGTCGAGCCACCGCTCCTCCGCCCGGCACGTCACGATGTCCACGCCGCACAGCGAGGAGTCCCGGCTGCTGGCCGCCGAGATGCTCGCGGATGTCGAGCTGTCGGACCTCGGCGCGCGTACGGACGAGGAGCTGCACGAGGCGATGGGACGGCTGGTCCGTTACGAGCAGCAGGTCTCGCGGCGCAGGCAACAGCTTCAGCGGACGGCGGACGATTGCAGTGCCGAGATTGCCCGCAGGTACCGTGATGGGGAAGCGCAAGTAGACGACCTGCTGACCTGAGGCACTGACCTGGCCTTACGGGGAGCCTGGTCCAGCCCTCCCCGGAAGGTCGAAGATGTCATCGAGCACCGCCGCCCCTGCCATATCCCCCTCCCCGGTCCTCGCCGAAGTCGTTCGTTCCGGTTTCGTCGAGGGCCACCACCGGGGATCGCTCGTCGTCCTGGCGGCGGACGGCAGTGTGGACCTGGCGATCGGTGACCCGCACGCCCCCGTCTTCCCGCGCTCCAGCAACAAGCCGATGCAGGCGGCCGCGGTGCTGCGGGCCGGTCTGGAGCTGTCGGGGGAGCGGCTGGCGCTGTCGGCCGCGAGTCACTCCGGGGAGCCGTTCCACCTGGATCTCGTACGGAAAATGCTGGCGGAGGCGGGCCTCACGGAGTCGGACCTCCAGACACCGCCGGACCTGCCGCTGGACCCGGTGGAGGCGGAGGCGTACCTCGCCGCGGGCGGGGTCCGCGAGCGCCTCACCATGAACTGCTCGGGCAAGCACGCCGCGATGCTGGCCGTGTGCGCGGTCAACGGGTGGGACGCCGAAACGTACCTGCACGCCTCGCACCCGCTTCAGCAGCTGGTCCTGAAGGTGGTCGAGGAGGCGAGCGGCGAGCGCGTCACGGCGGTCGGGACCGACGGCTGCGGCGCCCCGCTGATGGCGATCAGCCTCACCGGCCTCGCCCGCGCCTTCCGCCACTTCGTCGTCGCCGAGCCGGGCACGGCGGAGCGCCGCGTCGCGGACGCGATGCGCGCCCACCCCGAGTACGTCGCCGGTACGCGCCGCCCCGACACGTGGCTGATGCGCGAGGTGCCGGGAACGCTGTCGAAGATGGGCGCCGAGGCGGTCCAGGCGGTGGCTCTGCCGGACGGCCGCGCCCTCGCGTTCAAGATCGATGACGGTGCGACGCGGGCACTCGGCCCGGTGCTGGCCGGCGTACTGCGCAAGCTCGGCGTGGACGGGCCGGTCGTCGACCGCATCGGGCGGTCGCCGCTGATGGGCGGGGCGGCGGAGGTCGGGGAGATACGCGCGGCGCTCTGAGGGCCCGGCCCGGGGCCAACGGCGGGGGCGTGGGCCTGGATTGCGGGCGTGTCATTTGCGGGCGCTCAATACGGGCGACAGGCGGTGTCTCGTGTGCCTAGCGTGTGCGCATGACTGTCGACGTCCGTACGATCACCGCGTCCGAGTACCCCGACTGGCTCGCTGCCCTGGCCACCGGCTTTCTCCGGCGGACCGTCGCCTCGGAGGCCGAAGTCGCCGAACGCATGGCGTACACGGGCCTGGAGCGTGTGCAGGGCGCGTTCGACGACGGGCGGTGCGTCGCGACGTACCGCTCCTTCGCACAGGAGCTCACGGTGCCCGGCGGCGCACAGCTTCCGGCGAGCGCCGTGAGCAACGTGACCGTGACGGCCACGCACCGCAGGCGTGGTCTGCTCAGCCGGATGATGGACACGGACCTGGCGGCGGCGAAGGAGCGCGGCGACGTCCTGTCGACCCTGATCGCCGCCGAGTACCCCATTTACGGGCGGTACGGATTCGGGCCCGCCGCAGGCTTCACCGAGTGGGAGGTCGACGTGCCCCGGTCCGGGCTCGACCCGCGCTGGGCGGGGCCCGACGACGGCGGCCGCGTCGATCTGACCGACGGGGCCGACGTACGCAAGCTCGGGCCCGAGCTGTACGAGCGCTTCCGGGCGGTGCAGCACGGTGCGATCGACCGGGACGAGCGCTGGTGGCAGCTCAACACCGGGCAGGTGACCCAGGCGCACCAGCCCTGGAGCAAGCCGTTCTACGCCGTCTACCGTTCGGCGCACGGCGAGGTCGAGGGCCTGATGGTCTTCGATTCCGACGAGAAGTGGGCGGACGCCAAGCAGCCGCTGAACACGGCGACCGTACGCGGCATGATCGCGGTGACGCCGGCCGCGGAGCGTGCGCTGTGGCACTTCGTCTGCGCGGTCGACTGGATCACGTCGGTACGGTCCGGATACCGCGCCAGTGACGATCTGCTTCCCCTCCTGCTCCCGGATCCCCGGGCTGCCAGGATCGTCAGTCAGGCGGATTTCCTGTGGGTGCGGCTGCTGGACGTCGTACGGGCCCTTGAGGCACGTACGTATGCGGTGCCCGCCTCGCTCGTGCTGGAGGTGCACGACGCGGCGGGGCTTGCGGGCGGGCGCTTCCGGCTGGACGCGGCGCCGGACGGTGCGGTGTGTGTCCCGACGTCCGAGTCGCCCGGTCTGACGCTGGATGTGCGGGAGTTGGGTGCGCTGTACCTGGGTGAGGAGTCCGCGGTGCGGCTGGTGGCGCTGGGGCGGGTGACGGAGGAGGCGGCGGGCGCCGCCGTCATTGCCGACGCCTTGTTCCGTACGTCCAGGCGCCCGTGGTGCCCGGACATCTTCTGAGCCCCGGCCTGATCCGCCGGGGACACCCCCTAGCCGAACGCGGGCTGTAAGAGCAGGACCAGAACGATGGCGCCGAGGCTCAGGCATGCCGTGTTCTTGGCCTTTACGCCGATGGACAGCAGGGCGACGGCGACCAGACCCATGGCGCCGAACTGCCACTGGATGAGCTCTTCGAGGGTGAAGAAGACTGCGGCGAGGAGGATGGCGATGAGCGGCATTGCGGTCCCTCCCTGGGATTCGTCCCACTTGGCAGCTGGTTGGCCAGGTTGTTCAAGTTGGCCACCAACTCTAAGGAAGTTGTCCCCCACTTGGATCGAGAGGTAACCATTCCGCTTCCAACTCCCGCTAAATAGTGCGGAGTTGGAGAAGTTGTGTCGGAGATGTGGTTCAGGCCGTCGGGCCGGTCACCTGCATGGCGATCACCACGGCCCCGATTCCGGCGCAGGTGGGGCTCTTGGCCTTGACGCCGACGGCGATCAGCAGCAGCCCTACGGCGCTGAGGGTGCCGTACTGCCACTCGGCGAACTTCTCGAACCCGACGACGACAACAACGGCGAGCAACAGGAGCGCGGGCATGGTGGTCCCTCCTTCGGGGCGGGGCTGCGAGGGGCTGGTGCTGGCTTCGCCAAGTCGGTCGAGTTGGCAACCAACTACACCAAGTTTGTGCCCACTTGGCCGAGGTGAATAAACAACTTGCAAACAACTCCCGTTAGATGGCGAGTAGTTGTAGCGTCGAGTTGTGAACCAGGAGAAGCTGACAGTGAACGGCAGAAAGCTCTCGTACGTGGAAGTGGCGGACGCCCTGCGCGAGCGCATCCACAGCGGTGACCTCAAGGCCGGGAACCCCATGCCGACGCAGACCCGCCTGGCCGGCGAGTTCGGCGTCGAGCGCGGCACGATCCGCAAGGCGCTGCGGGTCCTCCAGGAGGAGGGCCTCCTCACCGGTGTCACGCGGGGCGCTCCGGCCCGTATCGCGGACACACCGCCCGGCGCACCTGCGGCGCCGGAGCAGGCGCAGCCGACGATGGTCAGCCTGGGGCCGCGCATCACCACGGCCTTCGCGGAACCCCAGGTGCGCATCGACGCGGTCAGCCTGACCTCGGAGTCGCTGACGATCGCGCTGGGCGAGCCGCTGCGGCAGATCCACGAAGGCCGCATCAGGCCGGAAACCGTGGAGGCCCGGATCCTGCTCCCGAGCCGGGAGATCGCGCTGGCCTTCCCCACCCCGGTGGTGGACCCGACCGACGACGGCCCGGTCCACGAGCGCTGGCTCGCCCAGCGCAACTCCCAGGGGCAGGTGCTGCGCCACAACCTGCTGGCGCTGCGGCGCTCGCACGGCATCGACGTCAGGGTGACATTCCGGGCGCTGCCGTTCACGCCGCCCGTGAAGCTCTACCTCCTCAACGGCTCCGAGGCGCTGTTCGGCTACTACATGATCCAGAAGCGGGAGGAGGAGATCGAGGACGTGACGACGGAGATGTACGACACGCTCGGCCTCAAATCGCTGCTGTTCTCGTTCGGTTCGGACGAGGGTGCGCGCAACGCCAAGTTCGTTGAGGAGTCCCAGACTTGGTTCAACGCACTCTGGAACACCATCACGTCGGACCTGACACTCTCTTAGTGACTTCTGACGCGACTCAAACCGGACAGGCGGCATCTGTGATCGAAAAAGTGCGGGATTTGATCACGGGTGCGGAATGTGTGCTCTTCGATTTCGACGGCCCCATCTGCCGGCTGTTCGCCGGACACCAGGCACACCGGGTGGCGGACAGCCTGGTCGACTGGCTGGAGAAGCGCGGCCGGCATGTACTGCTGACGGAGGAGGAACTGGGCTCGGACGACCCGCAGGACGTACTGAAGGCCGTGGCCCGGATGCATCCCGGCAGCGACCTGGTCGAGGCGCTGGAGGAGAAACTCACCCGCGAGGAGCTGCGGGCAGCCGCCACCGCCCGCCCCACGCCCTATGCCGATCCGCTGATACGCACCTGGCGCGCTGTCGGAAGCCGCCTCGCGATCACGACGAACAATTCCCCGCTGGTGGCGGAGCAGTACCTGACCGGCCGCGGCCTCGCGGACTGTTTCAGACCCCACATCTACGGCCGCACCACCGACCTGGACCGGCTGAAGCCGGCCCCGGACTGCCTCAACCGCGCCCTGACCGCGCTGGGTGCCCGCCCCGCAGCCTCCCTGATGATCGGCGACACGCCTTCGGACCTGATCGCGGCCCGGCGGGCGGGCGTGAGGTTCCTCGGCTACGGACGCGACCAGCCGCGCATGGAACGCCTGCGCAAGGCGGGCGCGGCCACGGTCGTCGACGATCTGGGGCAGGTGCTCCACCTGGTACGGAAGCTGGGCCGGGCCTGAGCCGTCACCCGTACCCCGTTCGGAGCAGGCGTCACCCGCTAGGCCCAAGGTGCCCCAAGTCACGGTGTAACCAAGGAACTTCGCAGTTACTCTGTGCGCATCGTCATAGATCCCCCCGCGCGAGTATCCAGGAGAGGCCCGTGGGCAGTCTCCCTGCGGCCGTGGTGATCAGGACCTGGCAGGACGAAGCCCAGGTCCTTGCCGCCGTCAAAAAGGTGCTGCCCCACGCACCCGACCCTCTGCATAGGTATGCGGAAGGCGTGCGGCTCTCCAGCATCAGTGAGAACGGCAAGCCCGTCGACTCGTGGCTGATCCAGGCGCTGGCCGGACTCCTCGCGCAACTGGCCGTACTGCGCCGGGAGGACCTGCCCAGGCTGCCCCCGGAGTGGCCCCGCGACGGACACGGCCGGTCGTTCCTCCGCAAGCTGGCCCTGCTCACCGAACAGCACGTATGCCGGCCGAACCGGCCCGAATTCGGCGGGCTGTTCGCGGCCCTGGGAATCCCGGAGGACGCTCTGACGGCGTTTGCCGCGCGGGTGCCGCCCATGGTCGGCCGCCCGTTCGGCCTGCTCCATACCGACCTGCACCGGGACAACGTGATCGTCTTCCCGCATGCGGACCCGCCGGTGACCTGCGCGGACTGGAGGCGGGCCACGTACGGAGACCCGCTGCACGATCTGGCCACCCACCTCGTGCGGATGCGGTACCCGGACGAATCTCAGCGGGAGGAGGCCGAGCGCGCCTGGTACCGGGCCATGCTCCGGATGAGACCGGCGGCCGCCAACGGCCTGAAATCCGACCTGCGCCACTACGTGGACTTCGAGTACGCCCAGTCCGTATATCCGGACGTGATGCTCGCGGCCAGATCCCTGGGGCGGGAGCAGCAGCCCGAGGGACTGGAGGCGGCGGCGGAGGCCGTGGAGCGGGCGCTCGGCCTCGCGCGGCAGCCGCTGAGGCTGTCCGACGTGCCGGGCAGAGCCGAGATCGAGCGAATCCTCTACCGCTGGCACGCGGCCCGCGTCGGCCGGTCCGGAACCTGCCTGCCCGCATCCTCGCCCGCCGTCTCCTGGGTGACGGACGAGCACATTCCCGAAGACCCCGCCTTCCCCTGGAGCGCGGTGACCGAGGCCCTCGCCGCGGAGGGAGCCGCCCCCGCCCGGCGGGTGTTCAAGGGCACCGGGCACCTCAATACCGTCGTACAGGTCCCGAGCACCGGTGCCACCGTCGTCGTACGCCGCAAACTGAACGCGGCCGGCCGCAGGGAGCCGTGCTTCCTCGATGAGCATGTGGTGCTGAAAGCACTGGAAGGCCTGCGGGGCAGGGTGCGGGCGCCCAGGATCTACGCGACGGGCGTCAGCGCACTGTCGGACCGGTTCGCCGTGCACTCCTACGAAGGCCCGGCCGACGGGTCACGGCCGCCGAACCACCCGGTCAACGGCCTGCTGCCGCACGAAGCCGACGATCTCGTCGACCAGCTCTGCGCCCTGGTCGACGTGGACGCCGCCGCCCTCGACCCCACCATGGGCAAGGACGGCTTCTACCACTGGCTGAGCGACCGTCTCGTGGAGATGGTCGGCGCCCTGCCCAAGGAGTCTCTCCAACTGGCCCGCGTTCTCGGCCTGCCCGGCGCACAGCGGCTGAAGCAGATCCTGGCGCGGCACACCGTCACCCCGCGCGCCCCGGTCCTGCTGCACGGCGACCTCAACCCCTGGAACCTCGTCCGAGGCGACCGGTCCGGCCAACTCGTCCTCATCGACTGGGAGATGGCGATGGTGGGCGACCCGCTGTACGACCTGGTGCGCCATCTGCACCTGACCCCGCACCGGCCCGAGATCCGGCGGCGGATGTACGAGCGCTGGGAACGCAGGCTGGGGGCGCGCGGCGACGCATACGTGGACGGCTGGGAGCAGGACCTGCGCACGTACCGCTGGATCGAGACCGTCCGCTCCGCCTACGTGGACCTCGACCGTCTGGTCACCGGGGCGAGCCTGGACGCGCCCAATGTGCGCAGGGCCGTCGACTCGTACTCGATGACCTTGCAGGCGGCCACGGCTTCCCTCGGTCTGCGGGGCGCCAGGACGGACAATCCTTGCCTTGCCCTGGCGACACTTACGCCGTCCGCCTCCTGAACAGCCTCTCCGACACGCGGGCCGAAGGGTAGCCGGAGTCCGCTGCCGGGGCAGGGTGGCGGGGCCGGTGGGCCCGCACTTGAGACACGTTCGGGTGCACTCGTCATCTTATGCGATTGGCGTATGCCCGCTCATGGGGAAATTTGCTCAGGGTCCTACCCGGCCGCAGACGAGCGGTAGCCCGTATTGGGGCATCGCATGACCTTGAGGGGTGCTCCGATGGCAACGCTGTGCAGACCGGCTGTTTCCGTACCCGAGCACATCATCACCGTCGAGCAGACGCTCGACCTGGCCCGGACGCTGCACGCCGATCATCCTCAACTCGCTCTGGCGCTAAGGCTGATCGAAAACACCGGCGTACGAAAACGCCACCTTGTCCAGCCGATCGAGGAGACCCTGCGCCACCCAGGGCTCCGGGCGCGCAACCTGCGATACGAGTCCGAGGCCAAGGCCCGGGTGCCGGAGGTCGTACGGCGCGCGCTCGACCACGCCGAACTACGGCCGGCCGACATCGGCCTCATCGTCTACGTCTCGTGCACCGGCTTCATGATGCCGTCCCTGACAGCCTGGATGATCAACACCATGGGGTTCCGCTCCGACACCCGGCAGATGCCGATCGCCCAGCTCGGCTGCGCGGCGGGCGGGGCGGCGATCAACCGGTCCCACGACTTCTGCACCGCCTATCCGGGCGCCAACGCGCTGGTGGTCTCGTGCGAATTCTGCTCGCTCTGCTACCAGCCCACCGACATCGGCATCGGATCGCTGCTCTCCAACGGGCTGTTCGGTGACGCGGTGGCGGCCGTCGCCCTGCGCGGCACCGGAGGCACCGGCATATCGCTGGAGCGCAACGGCTCCCACCTGGTGCCCGACACCGAGGACTGGATCGCGTACAGCGTCCGCGAGACCGGATTCCACTTCCTGCTGGACAAACGAGTCCCCGGCACCATGGAGCCACTGGCCCCGGCTCTCAAGGAACTGGCCGCCCAGCACGGCTGGGACGCCGGACAGCTCGATTTCTACCTCGTGCATGCCGGCGGTCCGCGCATCCTGGACGACCTGTGCCGCTTCCTCGACGTACCCCCCGAGGCATTCCGCTTCAGCCGGGCGACGCTGACCGAGTACGGCAATATCGCGAGCGCCGTGGTGCTGGACGCCCTCGGCAGATTCTTCGACGAAGGCTCCGCCGTCGACTCCGCGCGGGGTCTCATCGCGGGCTTCGGGCCGGGCATCACGGCCGAGATCACCCTCGGCAGCTGGGTCACGGACACCGTTCCTGCCCCCGTACGCACCTTCCTCTCCCCGATGACCGCCGGGCTGCCTGCGGTCGCGGTGCTGGAAGGGAATGCCCCGCAGTGTGAACACAGCACTGTGAACACAGGACCGTGAACACAGGACCGTGAACACAGGACCGTGAACACAGGACCGGAGATGACCGAGTTGCTTCCCCCCACCGTCACCACACCTCCCCCGGTCCACCTCTGGGACCTGGAAGACGTACCGGAGATGGAATTCGACCCCTTCCTCGCCCGTCAGCTGCGCGAGGAGCCCGTCTCCCGCATCCGGCTGCCGTACGGCACCGGCCACGCCTGGCTGGTGACCCGCTACGAAGACGTCCGGCTCGTCACCTCCGACCCCCGGTTCAGCCGGACCGAAGTCGCCGGGAAGGACGTCACCCGCATGTCGCCGCACCAGGTCGCGGCCAACGAAGCCGTCGGGTACGCCGACCCGCCCGAGCACACCCGGCTGCGCCGGACCGTGGCGAAGGCCTTCACCTCCCGTCGCGTGGACAGCCTGCGGGTCCGGGCCCGCAGGATCGCCGACGAACTGGCGGACACCATGGCCGACCACGGACCTCCCCTGGACCTCGTCGCCCATCTGCACAGGCCGCTGCCGATGGCCGTGACGAGCGAACTGATGGGGGTGCCCGAGCCGGACCGCCCCGCGCTCGCGCGGTGCACCGAGCTCATCCTGTCGGCGGCCCACAGCCGGGAGGACAGCGAACGGGCGCAGCAGGAGATCCAGGCGTACTTCGGGACTCTTCTGCAGAGCCGCGCCGGTGAACGCGGGGACGACGTCGCCGCCCTGTTGGCGGCCGAGCTCGCGCAGGGGCACCTGAGCGAGGGGGAGGCCGTCGCACTCGCCGTCACCATTCAGATCAGCGGGCTGCACGCCGTCACCAACAACAGCGCCAACATGGTGTATCTGCTGCTCACCCGCCCCGGACTGTGGGACCGGCTGCGGAGCGATCCGGCCGTACTGCCCGCCGCTGTCGAGGAGTTGCTGCGGTACATCCCGCACCGCAGGGGAGTGGGCATCGGCCGGATCGCGACCGAGGACGTGGCGGTGGGGGAGGTCGTCATCCCGGCCGGCGACATCGTCTACGCCTCGTACCTCACCGCGAACCGCGACCCTGCGGCGTTCGAGGACCCGGACCGGATCGACTTCGACCGGACCGACAACGCCCATGTGTCCTTCGGCCACGGGCAGCACCACTGTCTGGCCGCGATGCTCGCCCGGATGGAGTCCGAGGTCATGCTTTCCACCCTGCTGCGACGGTTCCCGGATCTGCGGCTGGCCGTACCCGCCGAGGAGATCACCTGGACCCCGCGTCCGCTCATCCGGGGCCCGCGTGCCCTGCCGGTCGCCTGGTGACTCTCGTCAGCCCTCCGGAGGGCCTGGTCGTGCCGCCGGGCGAGGGGCGCACTCTGGCCGCTGCGGCGCAGCGGGTGACGTTCAAGGTGACCGGGGATCACGCGCGCGGCGCGTCCAGTTTCGAGGTGGTCGTTCCGCCGGGCTTCGATGTCGGGGCGCACGCGCACGCCCGCAGCGAGGAGTTGTTCTACGTACTCGAAGGCGAGCTCGACGTGCTCGCCTTCGAGCCGCGCGTGCGGACGCCCGACAACTGGCGGGAGTGGGAGTCGGCGTCCGGGCGCCGGTACGTACGGGCCACGGCGGGCACGGTCATCCTCGTCCCGCCGGGCTGTCCGCACGCCTTCGCCAACCCGACGTCGGACCCTGCCCGGATGTTCTTCCAGGCGTCGCCGCCCCCGGACCACGAGAAGTACTTCGAGGAACTGCTCGACATCCTGAACAGTGCCGGTGGGTCGGGCGTCGACCAGGCGGCGATCGCCGCTCTGCGCGTGCGCTACGACATCGAACAGATCACGCCGCTGCGGCACGACGGCTGAATGGTGCGGCGCGCTGCTCGGGCGCGCTGCTCGGGCGCGCTGCTGGGGCGCGTTGCGTTACTTGGGCCGCTGCGCGGCTTGGGCCGTTGCGTGGCTTGGGCCGTTGCGTGGCTGGGTCCTTGCGTGGCTGGGTCCTTGCGTGGCTGGGTCCTTGCGTGGCTTGGGCGCCCCGCGCCACTGGGACCCCTCGCGCCACGGTGGCCCCTCGCCCTACCTGCGCAAGGTGCCCTCGCCGACCGTGAGCAGTGCCTTGCCCGCCACCGACCGTGCCTCGATCGCCCTGTGCGCATCCGCCGCCCCCTCCAGCGGGAACGTCGCGGCGATCACCGGGCGAAGCCGTCCCGCGGCCGCCTCTGCCAGCGCCCTCCCCGACAGTCGCGTGATCGTCTCCGCCGCGAACTGGACCTCCGCGATGCCCCGCAGCGTGATGCCGCGGCGCTCCGCCTCGCCCGCGTCGATCGCCGCGAAGCCGCCGCTCGGTGCGCCGTGCGCCGATACGCGGCCGCCGTCGGCCGTCAACGCGAAGGCAGCGAGGCCGAGTTCACCGCCCACGCCGTCAAGGAGGACGTCCGCGCCGACGCCACCCAGGGCCTCGCGGGCCCGCTCCGTCCAGCCCGGCTCGGAGTAGTCCACGACCGCGTCGGCTCCCAGCTCCCGTACGAGATCCAGCTTCTGCTTGCCCCGCGCCGCCCCCACGACATGCGCCCCGGCCGCGTGCGCCATCTGCACCAGCAGCGTGCCCATGCCGCCCGACGCGCCCAGGATCAGGACCCGCTCGCCCGCCCGGATGCGTATCGCGTCGAGGATGCCGGTGCCGGTGACACCGTCGTGGGCGAGTGCGGCGGCCTCGCGCAGGCCGAGGCCGTCCGGTACCGGCGTCAGCCGGTCGACGGGGGCGACGACCTGCTCGGCGTACGTCCCGCTGACACCAGGGCCCGCCACGACCCGGCGCCCGACCCACGCCGGGTCCACGCCCTCGCCGACTGCCAGCACGGTGCCGGCGGCGCCGCCGCCCGGCACGTAGGGCGGGGTGACGTCGAAGTACTCGCCCCAGCCGCTGCGGATCTGCGTCTCGACGTAGAGGGTGTCGGCCACCGCGACCCCTACGACGACCTCGCCCGGCCCGGCCACCGGGTCCGGCAGCTCGGTCGCCACCAGGACCTCCGGACCGCCGAATTCCGTCACCTGAATTGCGCGCATGACGTCTCTCCCCACTCACTCGGTGTGCCTGTGTGCCTGTGTGCCCGTGTGCTGCGCACGAGTCTGTGACCTCAAGTCCGATTGAGGTCAAGCGCGTACGCTCCTGGTCATGGGTTTGCGGGAGCGTAAGAAGCAGCAGATGTACCGGGTGATCTCCGACGTCGCGATCGCCCTCTTCCTGGAGAAGGGCTTCGACAACGTCTCCGTGGCGGAGGTGGCCGCCGCGGCCGACATCTCCAAGCCGACCCTCTTCCGCTACTTCCCCTCCAAGGAGGACCTCGCGCTGCACCGGTTCGCCGACCACGAGGACGAGCCGGCCCGGGTCGTGCTCGCCGGACGGGCGGAGGGGCTTTCGCCGCTGGACGCCCTGCACCGGCACTTCGTGGCCCGGCTCGAAGCGCGCGATCCGGTGACCGGACTGAGCGATGCCGCCGAGGTGCTCGCCTTTCACCGGCTGCTGTACGGGACTCCGAGCCTCGTCGCGAGGCTCTTCGCCTACCTGAACCGTTCCGAGGAGGCGCTGGCCGCCGCCCTGGACGGGCCCGACGTACTCGCTTCGCGGCTCGCCGCCGGTCAGATCGTCGCCGTACAGCGGATCCTCGCCGAGGAGAACTGGCGGCGGATCGAGGCGGGGGAGAGCGCGGAGGTGTTGCTGCCGGGGGCGGTGGAGGCGGCGGACCGGGCGTTCGGGCAGTTGCGGGAGGGGCTCGGGGGCCAATTTTAGTGCTCGCTCTATTTTGTTACTAGGTAACGTTATTCTTGGTGCATGACGTCACCCGACCATGCACTCAGCCATGCACTCAGCCAGGAACGGACCTTCCACGACGCCTGCCGCGCTGCCCTGACCCGGATGACCGAGGGCACCGGTGAACAGGTCGTCACCGGCGAGGACGTCTCCGCCTCCGGCGCCGACGCCGAAGTTCTCGGCTTCCATCTGCGCAGCTACGCCAAGGAGTTGCGGGAGGAGCCCGAGAGCCCGCTCTTCTTCGGGCGCATCGACCTGGCCGACGGGCAGAGCCACCACATCGGCCGCCGCCGCATCGCCGAGCACCCGGCCGATCCGCCGCTGGTGATCGACTGGCGCGCGCCTGTGTCCCGCACCTTCTACCGGGCGAGCGCGCGCGACCCGCAGGGGGTCGTGGTGCGACGCCGGTTCGGCTGGGCGCCGTGGAGCAAGGGGGCGTCGGAGGATCTGACGGGGCTGGAGGACGAGTGGCTGATGGGGGGCGCTCCTGGTGGCGGCCCCGGCGTCGGCCCCGGTGGCGCACCGGATGGAGGCCCCGGTGGCGCACCGGGTGGCATCCTCGCCGGGGAGATCGAACGGCCCCGCGTCGGCCCGATGCGCGACATCGCCGCCACGATCCAGCCCGAACAGGACGATCTCGTACGCTCCGAGCTCGCCGCGTCGGTCTGCGTACAGGGCGCACCCGGCACCGGGAAGACCGCCGTCGGGCTGCACCGCGCCGCGTACCTGCTCTATACGTATCCGCAGCGCCTGCAGCGCAGCGGTCTGCTCATCCTCGGGCCCAACCGGGCCTTCCTCTCGTACATCTCCGAGGTGCTTCCGGCTCTTGGCGAGACGGGCATCCGGCAGTCGACCGTCGACGACGAGCTGGCCCGCCATCCGATACGCGCGGAGGACGAGCCGGCGGCAGCCGTCGTCAAGCACGATGCCCGGATGGCGGCGGTGCTGCGCCGCGCGCTCTACGGGCGGGTGTCGGCGCCCGTCGAATCCGTCGCCGTACCGGACGGCTCGTACCGCTGGAGGATTCCGCTCGGCGAACTGGAGCGGATCGTCGCGGAGGTACGGGCGGAGGCGCCGCCGTACGCCGTCGGCCGCGAACGCGTCCGGACGCGTGCCGTCCGCGCCCTTCAGCTGCAGGCCGAGCGCCGGGCGGGGCCGCCGGGGAACGAGTGGCTGAGGAGGATGGGACGGGCTCGGGCGATCGGGGCGTTCGTGGACTCCGTGTGGCCGAAGGTGCGGGCGGAGGAGGTGGTGGCGGGGGTGCTCGCGGACCCCTGCGACCCGCTTCTTACGGCCGCTGAGCGGCGGGCGATCCGGTGGGCCGCGCCGCCGCGCTCCTGGAAGAGCGCCAAGTGGTCGGCCGCGGACCTGGTGTTGATCGACGAGGTCGCGGGCCTGATCGAACGCCCGGAGAGCTACGGCCACATCGTCATCGACGAGGCGCAGGACCTCTCCCCGATGCAGTGCCGGGCGATCGCCCGCCGCGTCGACTTCGGCTCGGTGACGGTGCTGGGCGATCTTGCGCAGGGTACGACGCCGTGGGCGGCCCGTACGTGGCCGGAACTCCTTGCGCACCTGGGCAAGGACACGGCCGTGGTCGTCCCGCTGACGGCGGGCTTTCGCGTACCGCAGGCGATTGTGGCGTTGGCGAACCGGCTGCTCGGGGCGCTGGATGTCGACGTACCGCTCGGGCGGTCACTGCGCGGGGGAGGGGAGCTGACGATACGTGAGGTGCCGGATGTGGTGGCGGCGACGGTGGATGCGGTGCGGGTGGCGCTGGGGAGGGAGGGGTCGGTGGGAGTGATCGCGGATGCGGGGGAGGTAGGGGCTTTGCGAGAGGCGTTGGGGGTGGCGGGGCTGGCTGAGGAGGCTCGGGTGTCCGTGGTGGCTGCGGCGATGGTCAAGGGGCTGGAGTACGACCATGTCGTGGTGGTGGAGCCGGCTGCGATTGTGGGGGCCGAGGGGCGGGGGTTGCACCGGCTGTACGTGGTGCTGACGCGGGCGGTCAGCCGGCTGGTCGTCCTGCACCGGCTGCCGCTGCCGGTGGAGATGGTGGGGTGAGGTCATCCGTCGGGTGCGGGGTCGGGCCGGTGGCCCATCCGGCCTCGCTCGCCCGGGGCTTGGTCCCTTAATGGCTCGACAGGGGACCAAGGGCCGATGATTATTCAGCCCAATGACACGAACTGACATGCCAACGACGTTCGACGAGCGCGCCTCGTTGACCACCTTCCTCGACTACGTCAGGGACACCGCTCGCGCGAAGTGCGACGGCGTATCGGCGGAAGACGCGCGCAAGGCGCCGCTCCCGGGGTCGCCGCTGATGACCCTGTGCGGGCTGATCAATCACCTCCGCTGGGTCGAGTACTACTGGTTCCAGGTGGCGTTCCTCGGGGAAGAGGACCAGGGGCCGTGGACGGACGAGGATCCCGACCGCGAGATGCGGATCGCCGTCGACATCCCGCTGGCGGAACTTCTGGCGGAGTACGAGGCGCAGAGCGCCCGTTACCGGGAGCTGGTCGCCGCCACCGAACTCGATGCGAAGGCCAAGACCCCGTCGCGCAACGGCACGCACGTCAATCTGCGCTGGGTCATCCTGCACCTGATCGAGGAGACGGCCCGGCACAACGGCCATCTCGACATGCTGCGGGAGCTGGCCGACGGTCGGACCGGCGTCTAGGAGGCCACGCACTAGCGAGCTTGGGCCCTCACAAAAGGACATGGAACGCATCAGTGACCAAACCGCACGATGGAGCCGGGCACCCGTCTACCCCAACATGTGGGCCGACCCGGACGACGACCCCCTCAGCTACGCCCGATCCGGTGGCGTAGGACACTATTGCAAGCGTTCGCTTGCAATAGTTAGCACCGATGGCGCACCATCGAGGTATGGCATCACTCAACGTCGGCAACCTCGGCGAGTACCTGCGCGAGCAGCGGCGCAGTGCGCAGCTGTCGCTGCGGCAGCTCGCCGAAGCCGCCGGGGTGTCCAATCCGTACCTGAGTCAGATCGAGCGCGGCCTGCGCAAGCCGAGCGCGGACATCCTGCAGCAGCTTGCGAAGGCGCTGCGGATCTCCGCCGAGACGCTGTACGTCCAGGCCGGGATCCTTGACGAGCGGGAGCGCGAGGAGCTGGAGACGCGTGCGGTCATCCTCGCCGACCCCTCGATAAACGAGCGGCAGAAGCAGGTGCTGCTGCAGATCTACGACTCGTTCCGGAAGGAAAACGGAACGGATCCCGCCGGTAGTGATGCCCCCTCACCCTCGAACGAGAACTGAGATCCGGGAGGACCACAGTCATGGCCATCACCGATGACCTGCGTAAGACCCTCACCGACCCGACTCCCCTCTACTTCGCGGCCGGCACCGCGGACCTCGCCGTCCAGCAGGCCAAGAAGGTGCCCGCGCTGATCGGGCAGCTGCGCGCCGAGGCTCCGGCCCGTATCGAAGCCGTGCGCAACACCGACCCCAAGGCCGTCCAGGAGAAGGTGGCCAGCCAGGCCAAGGAGGCGCAGGCCACCGTCCAGGCGAAGGTCAGCGAGGTGCTCGGCACCCTGGACACCGACCTGAAGAAGATGGGCGAGCAGGCCCAGCACCTGGCACTGCGGAGCGTGGGCGTGGCCGCCGAGTACGCGGTCAAGGCGCGTGAGACGTACGAGAAGGTCGCCGAGCACGGCGAGCAGAGCGTGAAGGCGTGGCGCGGCGAGGCCGCCGAGGAGCTCACCGAGATCGCGGTCGCCGTCGAGCCCGACACCGAGCCCAAGGCGGAGTCGGAGGCCAAGGCGGAGGAGCCCAAGGCCGCCGAGTCCAAGGCCGCTCCGGCCAAGAAGGCGCCCGCGCGCAAGCCGGCGGCGAAGAAGACCACGCCGCCCGCCGACAAGTAGGCAGGCAGAGTTAGCTCTGCGGCGCGGGCCGGGCACCATTATGGGTGTCCGGCTCGTTGTCCAGGTACCTTGGCCGCGAGGCGCTCATCCACTTTTTAGGCGGTGCACAGCATGTTGCTCTCGGGATTCGGCAATCTGGTGTCGTTGCTCTACCTCGCCATGCTCGTCCTCGCCGTGGTGGCGCTGTTCTTCGCCGTGACGGCCCGTGAGGACGCGTACCGAGCCGCCGACAAGCAGACCAAGGTCTTCTGGCTGGTCCTCCTCGGCGTCACGGTGGCCGTGAACCTGTTCGTTCCGATGCTGTTCCTGCAGATCGCGGGGCTGGTCGCGACGATCGTGTTCATGGTCGACGTACGGCCCGCGATCAAGCAGGTCTCGGGCGGCGGCGGCCGCGGCGGACGCCGGGGCGGCAGCAGCAGCGACGGCCCCTACGGGCCGTACAACGGCGGGCGCTGAGCGCTCAAAGCCTCAGGCCCCGGAGGACCTCAGGCCCCGGAGGGCCTCAGGTCCTGGCGGGCCTCAGGTCCTCTCTGCGGTCGAGGAGCAGGAGCGCCACGTCGTCCGTCAGCTCACCGCCGTTCAGGTCCCGCGCCTCGTTGACCGCGGCCTCCAGGAGCGCCTCGCCGCTGAGACCGGCCGCCAGCTGGCGGTTGATCATTTCGACCATTCCGTCCTGACCGAGCCGCTGCTTCGCCTCCGGCGGGCCGACGCGTCCCTCTATCAGGCCGTCCGTGTACATCATCAGGCTCCAGGAGCCCCCCAGCTCGACCTGGCGGCGCGACCAGCGGGCACGCGGCAACAGGCCGAGCGCGGGGCCCCCGTCGTCGTACGGGAGCAGCTGCGCCGGCCGGCCTTGGCGGGCTATCAGCGGTGACGGGTGGCCGGCCAGGCACATGCCGGCCCGCCGTCCGTCCGGCGCGATGTCGACCGTGCAGAGCGTCGCGAAGATCTCGTCGTTCTCCCGCTCGTGCTCCAGGACCTGCTGCAGCGTGGAGAGCAGCTCGTCGCCGCACAGGCCCGCGAAGGTCAATGCCCGCCAGGCGATGCGCAGTTCGACACCGAGCGCCGCCTCGTCCGGGCCGTGGCCGCAGACGTCGCCGATCATCGCGTGGACCGTGCCGTCGGACGTACGGACCGTGTCGTAGAAGTCGCCGCCGAGCAGCGCGCGCGAGCGCCCCGGCCGGTAGCGGGAGGCGAAGCGCAGGTTCGAGCCTTCGAGCAGCGGGGTCGGCAGCAGGCCGCGCTCCAGGCGGGCGTTCTCCTGGGCACGCAGCCGCGACTCGGCCAGCTTGTGCTGCGCGGTGTCGGCGCGCTTGCGCTCGACCGCGTACCGGATGGCGCGGCTGAGCTGGCGCCCGTCGAGCTCGTCGCGGAACAGGTAGTCCTGCGCGCCGACGCGCACCGCGTCAGCGGCACGCTCGGCGTCGGTCTCGGCGGTCAGCGCCAGCACGGCGTGACCCGGCGCGAGCCGCAGTACGTGCCGCAGCGTGGCCAGCTCGTCGCCCTCGTCGGAGCCGGACGGGGTCGGGAGGGACAGGTCCAGGAGGATGCAGTGGACGTCGTCCGTGAGCAGCCGCTCGGCCTCGGTGAGGTTGCGGGCGGTGCGGATCCGTACCCGGGTCCCGGCGGCGTCGAGCAGCGAGGGCACGGTGAACGTCCCCGCCGGGTCGTCCTCGATCACCAGCAGGGTGAGGTCGTGCTTGTTCGCGGACACGGCAGAGACGGCGGACATGGCGGGCGCGGTGGGCGCCGTGGCCTCTCTGCCGTCCAGGGCGCTCCCGGTTTGCTGCTTCGGCAGGACGGCCTGACCGTTCTCCACGGCCGGACTCTGTCGCTGCCGCGGTACGGGTACGGGCATCGGTTCGGTTTCCTTCCCTCCCCCCGAGGGCGCGGCGACACATCGATCGACGCGCCGCCAAACGGGGACCTTAGCGTTACCGGGCGCCGCAACGGAATGGCGATCTGAAAGCCGCCGCAGTCATATGCCGCGTCCCGCAACGCATCCGGAGGGGTTGGGGCGGAACGGCCCCATGACGAACATCACGCCCGGAGCGCCCGTCCAGGACGCCCCGCGTGATCCCCGTTACTCCCGTTTCTCCCTTTTGCCCACCGGCTTATTCGCCCGGCTTCACCTGTCCGATTTCACCGGCGCGATTCACCTGTCCGGCCGTACGACGCCGAGGATCGGCATCGAGCCCGCCCCCGCGATCGTCACGTCCCGGCCCGGACGCGGGGCGTGCACCATCGCTCCGTCGCCCACGTACATCCCGATGTGGCTCGCGTCGTCGAAGTACACGATCAGGTCGCCGGGGCGCATGTCCTTCACGTCGACGCGCGGCAGCCGCTTCCACTGCTCCTGCGACGTGCGCGGTATGCCGCGCCCGGCCGCCAGCCACGCCTGCGACGTCAGGCCGGAGCAGTCGAAGGACCCCGGACCCTCCGCACCCCACACGTACGGCTTGCCGATCTGCGCCGTCGCGTACGCCACGGCGGTCTTCCCGGCGTCCGACGCCTCGCCGCCGATGCCCCTGAGCGCGCCGGAGTCGAGCCAGGCGGTCTGCGCTTTGTACGCCGCGTCCTGCTCCATCTTGAGGAGCCGCTCGCGCTCCTCCTTCTCCAGCGTGGCTTCGAGCTTCTCGGCGGCGGAGATCTGCTTCTTGATCTCCTTCTTCGCCGCTTCCTTCTTCTTGCGGCCGGCCTCCAGCTGCTCCCACTGGGAGGCCGCGTCCTTGGTGTAGGCCTCCAAGTCGGCCTGCGTGCGGGCCAGTTCGCCAAGGAGCCCCTTGGCCGCCTGCTGGCCCTCGCGGATCCGGCCCGCCCCGTCCAGGAAGTGGCTGGGGTCGCCGCTGAGCATCATCTGGGCCTCGGGCGGCAGGCCGCCGTTGCGGTACTGCGCGCGCGCCTCGGCGCCCACCCGCTTCTTCAGCCCGTCGATCCGCTTCTGGCCCTTGACGATCTCCTTGGCCAGTTTCACGATCTCGGCCGACTGCTTGTCGGCCCGCTCCTCGGCGAGGTTGTACGCGTCCGTGGCGGCCCCTGCCTTGCGGTAGAGGGCGTCGATCTCGCCGCGTACTTCCTGGAGGCTCTGCTCGCTTCTCGGAGGCTTGGCCGGCTTCGGGTCGGCGAACGCCTGCCCAGGTGCCGCCAGCACGGTCAAGGCGCAGACCAGCGCGATTGCGGCAGCTGCGCTGCTACGTCGGTTCACGATCTCCCCCCGGGTCCCAAATCCCACATCACATCCTGCATCCCGAATGTGATTTACCGTCAGTAACTTGGCTGGCAATGCCGTGATGCTGCCACGCCGCCCGTAAAAGCGACAGAGGCCCCCGCCCACAGGTTTCTGACGAACAGGCAGCAGTCCGCGTTCCCCGTTCCGGGTGACCTTTCGAGTGATCCGATCCGGGTTTCAGGCGGTGCGGGGCTGGAGAGATGCCCAGTTCACCGTGACTTCGCCCTGCCGCCACCGGCGCTCCCCGTCCGCCAGCGGCCAGTCTGCCGAGAGGTCACGCACGGCCTTGATCCAGCGCTGCCGGGCGCCCAGCGAGGCGTACGGAGCTGCCGCCGCCCATGCCCGGTCGAAGTCCCGGAGGAAGGCGTGCACCGGCTCGCCAGGCACATTGCGGTGAATCAGCGCCTTGGGCAGGCGCTCCGCCAGATCGGACGGGCGGTCCAGCGACCCCAGCCGGGTCGCGAAGGTGACCGTGCGCGGTCCCGCAGGGCCGAGCGCGACCCACACGTGCCGCCGCCCGATCTCGTCGCACGTCCCCTCGACCAGCAGGCCGCCGGGTGCCAGCCGCGCGCACAGCCGCGCCCAGACGGCGGCGACCTCCCCCTCGTCGTACTGCCGCAGGACGTTCGCCGCACGGATCAGGGCGGGCCTGCGGCCGTCGGGCAGGGGCACCTCGAAGCCGCCGTGCCGGAACGTGAGGCCGTCGCGCTCGTACGGCCTCGCGGCGGCCACCCGGGCCGGCTCGATCTCGATGCCCACGACCTCGGTGGCGGGCGCGGCGGTGCGCAGGCGGCCGAGCAGCTCGACGGCGGTCCAGGGCGCGGCCCCGTAGCCGAGGTCGACCGCGACCGGCGCCGCGGCGTGGCGGCGCAGCTCGGGCCCGTGGACGGCCGCTATCCAGCGGTCCATGCGGCGCAGGCGGTTGGGGTTGGTCGTCCCGCGGGTCACGGCGCCGACGGGGCGCGACGGGGAAATGCGGGAGGCCATGAAGCGAGGGTAAGCGCCCGTGTGGTCGCGCCCTGCCGCGTATCGCCGCCTCCTGCTCCGCCTTCTGCCGCGTAAAGGGTTGAGGCAGCTGAAGTAATGATTTGGCAAAACGGAAATGGGAAGGGGGCATTCCGCTGTTTGGCCTGTTCGGAGGGGAACCAAGCGCGGGAACCTGCGTCGCCTCCGTGCCATGCCCCGAGTGCGAGGAGGACCGCCGACGTGAGCCAGTACGTCTCCCGACTCGCCGGCACACTGGCGACCCCGCACCGCCTCCGGCTCCCCGGCGGCCACCACCGCAAACCGCGCCGGGTCGCCATGCTCAGCGTCCACACCTCCCCGCTGCACCAGCCCGGGACGGGCGACGCGGGCGGCATGAACGTCTACATCGTCGAGCTCGCCAAGCGCCTCGCCGCCATCAACATCGAGGTCGAGATCTTCACCCGGGCGACGACGGGCGGCCTGCCGCCGAGCGTCGAGCTCGCGCCGGGCGTCCTGGTCCGCCACATCGACGCCGGCCCCTACGAAGGCCTCGCCAAGGAGGAGCTGCCCGCCCAGCTCTGCGCCTTCACCCACGGCGTGATGCAGGCATGGGCAGGCCAGCGCCCCGGCTACTACGACCTCGTCCACTCCCACTACTGGCTCTCCGGTCACGTCGGCTGGCTCGCCGCCGAACGCTGGGGCGTTCCCCTCGTCCACGCCATGCACACCATGGCCAAGGTCAAGAACGCGGCCCTCGCGGACGGGGACACCCCCGAGCCCGCCGCACGCGTCATCGGCGAGACGCAGATCGTACGGGCGGCCGACCGGCTCATCGCCAACACGGCCGAGGAGGCCGACGAGCTGGTCCGCCACTACGAGGCCGACCCGGGCGGGGTCGCCGTCGTACACCCGGGAGTCAATCTGGAACGCTTCCGGCCGGCCGACGGCCGGGCAGCGGCCCGCGAGCGCCTCGGGCTGCCGCAGGACGCGCTGATTCCGCTCTTCGCGGGCCGCATCCAGCCGCTGAAAGCCCCCGACATCCTGCTGCGCGCGGTCGCCCTGCTCCTCGACGAGGACCCGTCGCTGCGCTCCAGAATCGTCGTGCCGGTGGTGGGCGGCCCCAGCGGCAGCGGCCTCGCCAAGCCCGAGGGCCTCCAGAAACTCGCCGCACGCCTCGGCGTCGCCGACGTCGTACGCTTCCGCCCGCCCGTGGGCCAGGACCGCCTCGCGGACTGGTTCCGCGCGGCGTCGGTGCTGGTCATGCCCTCGTACAGCGAATCCTTCGGCCTCGTCGCGATAGAGGCGGAAGCCTCCGGTACGCCGGTGGTCGCGGCGGCGGTGGGCGGCCTTCCGGTCGCCGTACGGGACGGTTCGACGGGCTTCCTGGTCGAGGGCCACGACCCGGCCGGATACGCCCGGGCCCTGCGCCGCTTCATCGACGACCCCGGCCTGGTGAACCGCATGGGCGCGGCGGCCGCCCGCCACGCGCAGTCCTTCGGCTGGGACACGGCGGCGTCCGGCACGGCCGACGTGTACACGGCCGCGATGCACGAACATCGCCGTCGCGTACGCTCGCACCATGGCTGACGCACTCCCGCCGATCACGCAGATCACCGAGACGCTAGAGCAGACGCTGAAGGACGCGGAGCTGGAGTGGGAGAGCCCGGAACCCGGCTCGTACGTCGTAAAGCTCCCCGGCACGCGCAAACTGTCCACGACGTGCTCCCTGCGCCTGGGCCGCCATTCCCTGTCGATCAACGCCTTCGTGATCCGCCACCCGGACGAGAACGACGCGGCCGTCCACCGCTGGCTGCTGGAACGCAACCTGCGCCTCTACGGCGTGAGTTACGCGATCGACAGCCTCGGCGACATCTACCTCGCGGGCAAGCTGCCCCTCGCCGCCGTGACCCCGGAGGAGCTGGACCGCCTGCTGGGCTCGGTCCTGGAAGCCGCGGACGGCAGCTTCAACACCCTGCTGGAACTGGGCTTCGCGAGCGCGATCCGCAGGGAGTACGCGTGGCGGGTGTCGCGCGGCGAGTCGACGAGAAACCTGGCGGCGTTCACCCACCTGACGGAACGCCCGACCGACTGACCACCCCCTTTGCCTGTGGGCATGTGTCGAGGCGGAACCGGCCCTCGCGGGGCGGTTCCGGTGTGAATGCTGCGGCCTCGCTGGGCATGCGGACCACTTCGCGGGCATCAATATCGCCGACCGCGGCGTAGATGCCTGGGCAGCTGTCAACTCGTCGCACGCTACGGGAAACCCGGAAGCCATTCGGGACCACGAGAGCAAACCCGGTCCTCACGGCCGCCGTCGCGCGGCGAAGCTCCGGGAACCGTCCGTGCGCTCATCACGGCACGGACAGGCCCGATCCTTCAGGACCAGGTAGTTGACCCACTGGAACGTCACCGTCACCAACGCCCGCACCGGGCTCGTCAAAATCGACCGGATCGCCCCGTACAGCGCGACCGTCGGCATCAGCGAGGTGCAGCGCGCCCTTACGCGCTGACTTCCTTCGAGGCGACGGGATTCGAGGCGACGGGAGGGGAGGGGGACGGAACAAGGGCCTCCCTCTCCCCCTCCCACTCCTCCTCCGGCAGGCTCCGCATCAGCAGCCAGTACCCCAGCGCCGCCCCCGTCCCCAGCACCGCGCACACGCCCCACAGCCAGTCCGCCCCCAAGCGGTCGATGACGAAGCCCGACATCAGCGGGGCGACCAGCGCCGCCGCCGACCAGGACAGGGTGTACATCCCCTGGTAGCGGCCCCGTCCGTGCACCGGCGAAAGCCGCACGACGAGCCCGGTCTGGGTCGGTGCGTTCACGATCTCGGCCAGCGTCCATACGCACACCGTCAGCGCGTACACCGCGATCGACCCTGCGAAGGCGGTGAGCCCGAAGCCGTACCCCGCCACCACGGCCGAGATGATCAACAGCTTCCGCGGATCCCGATGCTCTATGAAACGCGTCACGGGGATCTGCAGCACCACGATGAGCACGCCATTGACCGCGATCGCCAAGCCGAAGTCCGCCGCCGAGAATCCCGCCTCGCCCATTGCCACCGGCAGCCCCACATGAGCCTGCATAAAGATCAGCGCGATCAGGAACGACAGACCCACGACGCCCATGAAGCGCCGGTCGCGCAGCACCGTCCCGAGCCCGACCTCCGGCTCGGCCTTCGCCCCCGCCGAGGTATCCCGTACGGGCCGCGTTTCCGCCACCTTGACGAAGACGAGCACCGCACACGCCAGGGTCAGCGCCGCCTCGCCGAGGAAGCCCGCGAGATAGCTGTACTCGGCGATGAAGCCCGCGGCGGCCGAGGAGATGGCGAACCCGAGATTGATCGCCCAGTAGTTCAGCGAAAACGCCCTCACCCGGTCCTCGGGCTTCACGATGTCCGCCATCATCGCCTGCACGGCGGGCCGTGACGCATTACTCGCCATACCCACCAGGAAGGCGACCGCGGCGATCGCCATCGGATCGGTCATGAAGCCGAGCAGCGCCACCGACAGCGCGGTCGAGACCTGCGCGATCATCAGGGTCGGCCGACGCCCCAGCCGGTCGGTCATCACCCCCGCGCCGATCGAGGAGACGACCCCGCCGAGCCCGTGGAGGGCCGCCACGAGACCGGCGTACGAGGCCGAATACCCCCGCTCCACGGTCAGGTACAGCGCCAGAAAAGTAGCGACAAACGCACCAATCCGGTTGATCAGGGACGAAGTCCACAGCCACCAGAACTCGCGAGGCAGACCCGAGACGCTCTCTCGTGCGGCCCGTCTGAGACTGGCGACAGACATGGCGGTTCCCCCGGGTTTGTAAGTGGCGTGTCAGGCATCCGCAAGTTACCCACCGCCACTTCTCGCCCGCCAGTCAATTGACGGCAACCGTCAAGCGTCGACCGCCCACAAGAGGTCGATTAGGCTCGTCCGCATGGCCGAAGCACCGTACAAGCTGATCCTCCTCCGCCACGGCGAGAGCGAATGGAACGCGAAGAACCTGTTCACCGGATGGGTGGACGTCAACCTCACCGAGAAGGGCGAGAAGGAGGCGGTGCGCGGCGGTGAGCTGCTCAAGGACGCCGGCCTGCTGCCCGACGTACTGCACACCTCGCTCCAGAAGCGCGCCATCCGCACCGCCCAGCTCTCGCTGGAGGCCGCGGACCGCCACTGGATCCCCGTCCACCGCTCCTGGCGCCTGAACGAGCGCCACTACGGCGCGCTCCAGGGCAAGGACAAGGCGCAGACCCTCGCCGAGTTCGGCGAGGAGCAGTTCATGCTGTGGCGCCGTTCGTACGACACCCCGCCGCCGGTCCTTGAGGACGGCACGGAGTTCTCGCAGAGCGACGACCCCCGCTACGCGACGATCCCGAGCGAGCTGCGCCCCCGCACCGAGTGCCTCAAGGACGTCGTCGAGCGCATGCTGCCGTACTGGTACGACGGCATCGTCCCGGACCTGCTGGCCGGCCGCACCGTCCTGGTCGCCGCCCACGGCAACTCCCTGCGCGGCCTGGTGAAGCACCTCGACGGCATCTCCGACGACGCCATCACCGGCCTGAACATCCCGACCGGCATCCCGCTCTACTACGAGCTCGACGCCGACTTCCGCCCGGTCACCCCGGGCGGCAAATACCTCGACCCGGAGGCCGCGAAGGCCGCCATCGAGGCCGTGAAGAACCAGGGCAAGAAGAAGTAGGCACCGCAACGGAAGGGCCCCGTCCGAAAGATTCGGACGGGGCCCTTTTCCGTTTCCGTACGGTCAGCCGCAGCAGCCACCGCATTGGCACGGCGCACCCGACTGGCAGCCGCAGCCGCAGCCCGAGCCACAGCCGCAGGCGCCCAGGATGGGCAGCGTGGGCAGGAGGGCGACTTCGACGTGCGGTTCCTGCTGGGGCGTGGGCGTGGGGGAATCGGCCATGAGGTTCCTCCTCGAAGAGGTACGCGGCGTACTCCTGCTGCCCATTCCATGCCCATTCCAGCGGGCGCATCAACGGCGCACAGGTGCAATGACGCGTTACGCCCCTTGGGTGGGCCGGCCCCTCTCCATGCGTCCCTCGCACTGTTCGGCGCCGGGGCGCCTCTCAGGCTTCGGGGCCGCTGCGCCGGACTCCGTCCGTCGGGCCGTGTGGCTCAGGCCCCTTCGGCCGGTGCCGCAGCCGCCGCCTGGATCTCGTCCGCATACTCACCCGTCACCAGGTACACCACACGCTTCGCGACCGACACCGCGTGGTCGGCGAAGCGCTCGTAGTAGCGGCCGAGCAGCGTGACGTCGACCGCCGTCTCGATGCCGTGCTTCCAGCGGTCGTCCATCAGATGCTGGAACAGCGTGCGGTGGAGCAGGTCCATCTCGTCGTCGTCCTGCTCCAGCTGGAGCGCCAGGTCGACGTCCTTCGTGATGATGACCTCCGCCGCCTTCGCCATCAGGCGCTGCGCGAGCTGGCCCATCTCCAGGATGGTCGCGTGCAGGTCGTTCGGCACTGCCGAGGCCGGGAAGCGCAGCCGGGCGAGCTTCGCCACGTGCTGGGCCAGGTCGCCGGAGCGCTCCAGGTCGGCGCTCATCCGCAGCGACGTGACAACGATCCGCAGATCCGTCGCCACGGGCTGCTGGCGGGCCAGCAGTGCTATCGCTCGGGCCTCCAGGTCGTGCTGCAGGTCGTCGACCTTCTGGTCGCCGGCGATCACGCTCTCGGCGAGCTTGAGGTCTGCGTCGAGCATGGATGTGGTGGCCCGCCCGATCGCCGAACCGACGAGCCGGGCCATCTCGACCAGGCCTTCGCCGATCGAGTCAAGTTCCTCGTGGTACGCGTCGCGCATGAAAGTCCCTCTCTCGTCCTTCTGAGGTCTCTGAACCCCACGCTCCCACGTTCTGTCCGTTACGCGTCTGTTGCCGGCACCACAAGTGAACCAGCCCCGTCCCCTCGGTGAACTCTGAGCGACGAGTGTTCGAGCGGCCACCCGTTTGGCTGGGGGACTGTCCGAGACCCCGCTTAACCTGGGTGCATGGACGTGAACGCGGCAGTCGCCGCAGCAGCAGCGATCGCCGGTCTGTGCACCGGCGTGATCGCCGTGCTGACGTTCCGCTGGAGTGAGCGCGAGCAGGCCAGGCCCACCCGGTCCTCCCTGCGCCCCGACGTCAACGCCGTGCTGCCACCGGGCGTCGACACCGTGCTGTCCGTGCTGCGCTCCTCCGCCGTCGTACTGGACGAGAGCGACAGCGTCGTCAAGGCCAGCTCGGCGGCGTACGCCCTGGGGCTCGTCAGGGGCGGAAAACTGGCCGTCGACCCCATGCTCCACATGGCTCGCGACACCCGCCGCGACGGTGAGATACGGCAGGTCGAGCTGGACCTGCCACGCCGCGGCACCGGCCGGGGCGAGGCTCTGGCCGTCTCCGCCCGCGTGGCCCCGCTCGGCTCCCGCCTGGTGCTGCTGCTGGTGGAGGACCTCACCGAGGCCCGCCGCATAGAGGCGGTACGGCGCGACTTCGTCGCGAACGTCAGCCACGAGCTCAAGACCCCCACCGGCGCGCTCTCGCTGCTCTCGGAGGCCGTCATGGACGCCTCCGACGACCCCGAGGCGGTCACCCGTTTCGCGGGCCGCATGCAGATCGAGGCGACCCGCCTCACCAACCTGGTCCAGGAGCTCATCGACCTCTCCCGCGTCCAGAACGACGACCCGCTGGAGGACGCCGAGCCGGTCCGCGTGGACGAACTGGTCGCCGAGGCGATCGACCGCACCCGCCACGCCGCGTCCACCAAGAACATCACGATGGCCGCAGGCGGCGCCGCGGACCTGCACATCTGGGGCAACCGCGGCCAGCTCGCCGCCGCACTCGGCAATCTCGTCGAGAACGCCGTCAACTACAGCCCGGCCCGCACCCGGGTCGGCATAGCTGCCCGTCGCGTCTCCGCACCCGGCGGCGACCTGATCGAGATAGCCGTGACCGACCAGGGCATCGGAATCTCCGAGAAGGACCGCGAGCGCGTCTTCGAGCGCTTCTACCGCGTCGACCCCGCCCGCTCCCGGGCAACCGGCGGTACGGGACTCGGCCTCGCCATCGTCAAGCATGTGGCTGCCTCGCACGGCGGGGAAGTCACAGTGTGGAGCTCCGAGGGACAGGGCTCCACGTTCACCCTGCGGCTGCCCGAAGCCGCACCGCGCGGCCGGTCGACGGCCGCCACACCGGACGACGGCGTCGATGAGGACGACGGCGGCCCGCACGAGACCACTGCACGCGAACCCATTCCTGCCCCGGAGGTCCTTCCGTGACCCGAGTGCTCGTCGTCGAGGATGAGGAATCCTTCAGCGACGCCCTGTCCTACATGCTGCGCAAGGAGGGCTTCGAGGTCGCCATCGCGGCCACGGGCCCCGACGGGCTCGACGAGTTCGAGCGCAACGGCGCCGACCTCGTCCTGCTCGACCTGATGCTCCCGGGCCTGCCCGGCACCGAGGTCTGCCGCCAGCTGCGCAGCCATTCCAATGTTCCGGTCATCATGGTGACGGCCAAAGACAGTGAGATCGACAAGGTAGTGGGCCTGGAGATAGGAGCCGACGACTACGTCACGAAGCCCTTCTCCTCGCGGGAGCTGGTCGCCCGCATCCGCGCGGTCCTGCGCCGCCGCGGCGAGCCGGAGGAGGTCACACCGGCGGCCCTGGAGGCGGGCCCGGTCCGGATGGACGTCGACCGCCACGTGGTCACGGTGGGCGGCGGCAAGGTCGACCTCCCGCTGAAGGAGTTCGACCTCCTGGAGATGCTCCTGCGCAACGCGGGCAGAGTCCTCACCCGCATGCAGCTCATCGACCGCGTCTGGGGCGCGGACTACGTGGGCGACACGAAGACGCTGGACGTCCACGTGAAGCGCCTGCGCGCCAAGATCGAACCCGACCCGGGCGCTCCGCGCTACCTGGTGACGGTGCGAGGTCTGGGCTACAAGTTCGAGCCGTAAACCGGACCCGGTTGCACGGCCTGTACGTAAGGGGGGCGCCCCGCCGGATATCTCCGGCGGGGCGCCCCCCTTACGTACGGGTACGGGCGTCAGTGCCCGGCTCCCGCGTCCTGCTCCTCGGCGGACCCCTCCGTCGGCGTCGGGGACGCCGAGTGGCCCTCGCCACCGGCGGGCGGCTCCTCCGGCGTCCCGGTCGGCGTGCCCGCGGGCGTCGCGGTCGCCGAGCCGGTCGGCGTGGCGGCCGGCGGCTTCGGGGCCTCGGACGGGCCGTAGCCCTTGAAGTAGTGCGTCGCCGGGATCACGAAGGCCCGCAGTTCCACCGAACCGGTGGAGCTGAGCTCGAAGACCACGGGCTGCGCGTCGCCGTCCCTGGCGGCCTCGCGGCCCTTCTCGATCACGGCGGAGGCGTTGCCCTCGCCGCCGAGGAGGAGCGAGCCGCCCGCAGGCACGGTCACCGGGCCCGAGCCCTTGGCGGGCTTGAGCTTCACGGGTACGTCGTTGCCCGGCAGCTTGATCGACTCAAGGGTCTCGGCCTTGGTGCCGTTGTTGAACAGCGTTGCGGTGACGACCGCGGGCCCCTCGGCGTCGAGCTTCGGCTGAGTGACGATCGCGGCGTTCTGGATCTTGATGTTGTCCACGGAGGTCGCCGCGTTGTCCGGCTTGACCCCCAGCGACTGTGCGTCGTTGCCCGCTCCGCAGGCGGCGAGCGAAGCGATCGAGAACACGATGGCGGTGGCGGCGAGGGCACCGCGTCGAAGGCTGCGGCTCACGGCGGCGGCATCTCCTCTTGACGGGGTCGAGCGGCGTTGAGCCGCCCTAGGGGTGTTCGGCGCGCTTAGGTTACCGAGCCGTCGCCCGGCCCTTGCACCCGACCCGCCCCACCCGCCCCGTCCGTACAGGGCGCTGCCACGGTCCTGCCCGTAGTCCCGCTGTGGTCCTGTCCGCCCGTGCGGTCTGTTTCGTACGCCGTTCACATATCGCGGGGATGGTACGAGAGCGACCCGAGTGCGGATTATCCGTAAGGAATGTATGGGGGTACGGAGAATTGATCACGGCGGCCCGTGATCAATTCTGGATTCGGGCCGAACGGGTGACCGATCTCCGAACGGAGTACTCGAAGTTCACCGCTTCGAACCCGGCAAAACGGGACGTTCGGTCCGTCATGAGGGGTTCGCGGTGCGTGTACCGTACGCGTTTCTCCCGCCCCGCGCAGCCGCTCCGACCTGCGAATACCCGCTTCCGGAAGCCCTGCGCAGCACGTTCCTGTTGCTGTTGTCAAGCCCCGAGATATGCCCTGACCTGCGGAAACGCCATTCAGAAGAAGCCTCATCCGTGTTACTCTGGATAGCCACGGAAGGGGTACCTGTCACATGACGTTCAAGGTTGGCGACACCGTGGTCTATCCCCATCACGGGGCCGCGCTGATCGAGGCTATCGAAACTCGCCAGATCAAAGGCGTGGACAAGACCTACTTGGTGCTCAAGGTCGCCCAGGGTGACTTGACTGTTCGTGTGCCTGCGGACAATGCGGAGTTCGTCGGTGTACGCGACGTAGTCGGTCAGGAAGGGCTCGACCGGGTCTTCGAGGTGCTGCGCGCACCGTATGCCGAAGAGCCGACGAACTGGTCCCGACGCTACAAGGCAAATCTCGAGAAGCTTGCCTCGGGCGATGTCATCAAGGTCGCCGAGGTAGTGCGCGACCTGTGGCGTCGTGAGCGTGAGCGCGGTCTCTCCGCAGGTGAAAAGCGCATGCTCGCCAAAGCGCGCCAGATCCTGGTGAGCGAGCTCGCACTCGCGGAGAACACCAATGAAGACAAGGCCGAGGCTCTGCTCGACGAGGTCCTCGCGTCCTGACTCCGGGTCCGGGGGGCGCTCCCCTGACACCCAGTGATTTCGATGCCGTGGTGCCCGCTGACAAGGCCGTCCAGCCTTTGTCGCCGGGCACTGCGGCATCTCTCCGTTTACCGCCGTACACCCCGAGGTACCCCCGGGACACGTCCGCCCATACGCGCCTGAAGCTCTGGCGTGCCGGGCCCGGGCAGCTGGCTCGACCAGTCGTCACGGAAGGGGCCGGTCAAGGCGTCGCGCCCGGCACGCTGTGGCCATACCCACCTCGGGCGCGGACACAAACCTGGCGGAGCCAACCCGTCCCTGAAGCCAGTCGGCCCCGGAGCTACCGATGACAGACGTACCGCGCCCCACCCCCTCTCCCCGCACCGCCGCCGTGATCCCGGCGGCCGGCCGCGGCGTACGGCTCGGCCCGGGCGCCCCCAAAGCGCTCCGCATGCTGGGCGGCACCCCGATGCTGATCCACGCGGTGCGCGCCATGGCCAACTCCAGGGCCGTCTCCCTCGTCGTCGTGGTGGCCCCACCGGACGGCGCCGTCGAGGTCAAGAACCTCCTCGACGAACACGCGCTGCCCGAGCGGACCGACTTCCTCGTCGTACCGGGCGGCGAAACGCGTCAGGAGTCGGTGCGCCTCGGCCTCGACGCACTGCCCCCCGGCATCACCACCGTCCTCGTGCACGACGCGGCCCGCCCGCTCGTGCCCGTCGACACGGTCGACGCGGTCATCGAGGCCGTACGGGACGGAGCGCCCGCCGTCGTACCCGCCCTGCCGCTCGCCGACACCGTCAAGCAGGTCGAGCCCCGGGAGAAGGGCGAGCCCGAGCCGGTCGTCGCCACCCCCGATCGGGCGCTGCTGCGCGCCGTACAGACCCCGCAGGGCTTCGACCGCGACACCCTCGTCCGCGCACACCAGGCGATCGCGCCGAACGGCGAAGGCGCGACGGACTGCGCGGGCATGGTCGAGCAGCTCGGCGTACAGGTCGTGGTCGTACCCGGCCACGAAGAGGCATTCAAGGTGACCCGGCCCCTGGACCTCGTCCTGGCCGATGCAGTACTCGCCCGCAGGAGGGCCAAAGATGGCTTCTGAGAACCCCCCGATCCCGGCTCTCCCCCCGCTGCCCCTCGTCGGCATCGGCACCGACATTCACGCCTTCGTGGAAGGCCGCGAGCTCTGGTGCGGCGGCCTGCTCTGGGAGGGCGAAGGCCCCGGCCTGGCCGGCCACTCGGACGCCGACGTCGTCGCCCATGCCGCCTGCAACGCCCTCTTCTCCGCCGCCGGTCTCGGCGACCTCGGCGCCCACTTCGGCACCGGCCGCCCCGAGTGGTCCGGCGCTTCCGGGATCACGCTGCTGACCGAAGCCGCCCGGATCGTACGGGCCGAGGGTTTCGCGATCGGCAATGTCGCCGTCCAGGTCGTCGGCGTACGCCCGAAGATCGGCAAGCGCCGCGACGAGGCGCAGAAGGTGCTTTCGGCCGCCGCCGGCGCCCCTGTCTCGCTGTCCGCCGCCACCACCGACGGTCTCGGATTCACCGGCAGAGGTGAAGGGCTCGCGGCCATCGCCACGGCGCTGGTGGTCCGTACAGGCTGAGTTTCTCCTCAGCGGGCGCACGGGTAAGGGAAAGGGTCGCAGGGCACTGTCGTGCGCCCACTACCCTGGTGTAGTGACTATTCGGCTGTACGACACCAGCGCCCGGCAGACTCGCGACTTCTCCCCGCTCACGCCGGGCTGCGTCTCGATCTACCTCTGCGGCGCTACCGTGCAGGCCGCCCCGCACATCGGCCACATCCGGTCGGGGCTGAACTTCGACATCATGCGCCGCTGGTTCTCCTACCGCGGCTACGACGTGACGTTCATCCGCAATGTCACCGACATCGACGACAAGATCATCCACAAGTCGGCCGTCCAGGACCGCCCCTGGTGGTCCATCGGGTACGAGAACGAGCGCGCCTTCAACGACGGCTACGACGCCCTCGGCTGCCTCCCGCCCACCTACGAGCCCCGCGCCACCGGCCACGTCACCGAGATGGTCGAGATGATGCGCGGCCTCATCGAGCGCGGGCACGCGTACGAGGCCGACGGCAGCGTCTACTTCGACGTGCGGTCCTTCCCCGAATACCTGGCGTTGTCCAACCAGGACATCGACGACCTGCGCCAGCCCTCCGAGGAAGGCATCACCGGCAAGCGCGACCCGCGCGACTTCGCCATGTGGAAGGCGAGCAAGCCCGACGAGCCCGACTGGGAGACCCCGTGGGGACGCGGGCGCCCCGGCTGGCACCTGGAGTGCTCGGCCATGGCGCACAAGTACCTCGGCTCCGCCTTCGACATCCACGGCGGCGGGATCGACCTGATCTTCCCGCACCACGAGAACGAGATCGCCCAGGCCAAGGCCTTCGGCGACGACTTCGCCTCGTACTGGGTGCACAACGCCTGGGTCACCATGAGCGGCGAGAAGATGTCGAAGTCCCTCGGGAACTCGGTCCTCGTCAGCGAGATGGTCAAGCAGTGGCGGCCGATCGTGCTCCGCTACTACCTCGGCACCCCGCACTACCGCTCGATGATCGAGTACAGCGAGGAGGCCCTGCGCGAGGCGGAGTCCGCCTTCGCGCGCATCGAGGGCTTCATCCAGCGCGTCGTCGAGAAGGCCGGGGGCGTCGTCGAGCCCGCCGCCGAGGTGCCGCTCGCCTTCGCCGAAGCGATGGACGACGACCTCGGCGTCCCGCAGGCGCTCGCGATCATCCACACCACGGTGCGGCAGGGCAACTCCGCGCTGGCCGCCGACGACAAGGAAGAGGCCGTCGCCCGGCTGGCCGAGGTACGGGCCATGCTCGGCGTCCTCGGCCTCGACCCGCTCGACGACCGCTGGTCGGCCGGCGGCGCGGACCGCGGCGAGGACCTCCACGGAGTCGTCGACACGCTCGTACGGCTCGTACTCGACCAGCGCCAGTCGGCCCGCGACCGCAAGGACTGGACCGCGGCGGACGCAATCCGCGACCAGCTCCAGCAGTCCGGCCTCGTCATCGAGGACAGTCCGTCGGGCCCGCGGTGGACGCTCGGCCCGCGCTGACCGGCGCCATTCGCCGCACATCTCCGAGCGCGGCACACTCTTAAATACGTACACACGTCTGAAAGCAACGAAACAGGTAGGTCATGGCCGGGAACAGCCAGCGCAGGAACCGCCGTACGTCCAACAAGAAGGGCGCTACGGTCGGCAGCGGTGGCCAGCGACGCCGCGGCCTCGAAGGCAGGGGCCCGACGCCGCCCGCGGAGGCCCGTAAGAAGCACAAGAAGAACCGCATCGCCACGGCCAAGGCCAAGCAGGCCGCGGCCCGCCGCCCCGCGCCCCGGCGCGGCGGCGTCAAGGGCACGTCCGAGATGGTCGTCGGCCGCAACCCCGTCTTCGAGGCGCTGCGCGACGGCGTCCCGGCGACCACGCTGTACGTCCAGCAGTACATCGACAACGACGAGCGGGTGCGCGAGGCGCTCCAGCTCGCGGGCGAGCGCGGCAACATCAACCTGATGGAGGCGCCGCGTCCGGAGCTCGACCGGATGACGAACGGCCTGAACCACCAGGGCCTCGTCCTCCAGGTCCCGCCGTACGAGTACGCGCACCCCGAGGACCTCACGGCCGCCGCGTACGACAAGCACGAGGACCCGCTGATCGTCGCCCTCGACGGGGTGACCGACCCGCGCAACCTCGGCGCCATCGTCCGCTCCGTCTCCGCCTTCGGCGGCCACGGCGTGGTCGTGCCGGAGCGCCGTGCGGCGGGCATGACGGCGGGTGCGTGGAAGTCCTCCGCGGGCACTGCCGCCCGTACGCCGGTCTCCCGCGTCACGAACCTGACCCGCGCTCTTGAGGGCTACCAGAAGGCCGGCATCACGGTCGTCGGCCTCGCGGCGGACGGCGAGCACACGGTCGAGGACCTGGAAGCGCTGGCCGGCCCGGTCGTCATCGTGATCGGCAGCGAGGGCAAGGGCCTCGGCCGCCTCGTCGGCGAGACCTGCGACTACCGGGTACGCATCTCGATGCCGGGCGGCGCGGAATCGCTGAACGCCGGCGTGGCGGCGGGCATTGTGCTGTACGAGGTGGCACGCCGCCGGGGGTGACGCGTCGCCGGGCGTCGCGCGGTCCTGGCTCGCCCCGAGCCGTCGGACGGAGTCCGGCGCAGCCGTCCGAAGCCCGCGAAGCGGTGCGAGGGCGGCAGGCTGAGGTTACGCGGTGCAATGCTCTGGGCTGGGCGGTATGTCCGGTAAGGGGGGCTTGACGGGTCTCGGACAGATTCCGGGGTGTCAAGGCAGTGTCCTAACCACACATCACTCGGTTAGATGAGTGTGGACACCAGAACACCCGGGTTCGACGATCAGCCCGCCCTGAGCATGGTCAAGGTGCCCTGCGATCCGGCGCAGGTCATCGTCAACCACGCCAGCTTCCGCGTGCAGCTCGCCCCGACCAAGAGTCGGCGCCCCGCCCCGCCGTACACGGGCGCGGGTGGCGCGGGCAGTGGGATGGGGGACACCGCGCGCATCCCGGCCATGGGCGGTGCGGCGGGCGCCGGGCGCCGTCGTGCGCCCGTCGTGTGGAGCGGCAGATCCGAACCGGGAGACCCCGGCGCGACCGGACTGCTCCAGGCCGTACGCGACTCCACGGTCGACGGCCGCTACGACGCGGGCGCCACCCAGGTCATCCCCCGGATCGACACGGGCGAGGACACCGCGGCGATCCCGACCGTCGTCGGCCCCCGCAGCTCCGAGCCGCCGATGACGCCGATGGTGCCCAGGGTGCGGCAGGCGGTCGGCGCGTACGACCACCCCGAACCGGACGGCGAAGCCGCCTACGAGGACGCTGAGTTCGCCGAGTTTGACGACTTCGACGAACTCGACGACGACGCCGAGGACGAGCGCGGCCAGCGGCACGGCGCGACGGGAACATCGGCCACTGACGCGGCGGGCGTCCGGCACGCCTACTACCCCGGGCGGCGGATGAACCTCGGTGTGGTGCTGCTGCCGCTCCGCGTGTTCCTCGGCTTCATCTCCATCTACGCCGGCATGGGCAAGCTCTGCGACCCCGTGTACTTCGACGGCGGCGAGCGTGGCTCGATGGTCAAGTGGCTTACGTCGCTGCACCCCTGGGCCCTCGCCGAGCCGCTGCGCGATTTCGCGCTGACCCACCCGGTGGGCGCGGGCCTGACCGTCGCGTTCCTCCAGGTCGTCGTCGGCGTGCTCACGGTTCTCGGACTCTGGCAGCGGGTCGCCGCCTGCTTCGGGACGCTGCTGTCGGCCGCGCTGATCATGACGGTGAGCTGGAAGACCGTACCGGCCTACGACGCGCCCGACATCATCTACCTCGCCGCCTGGTCCCCGCTGATCATCGCGGGCGCCCCCGTCTACTCGATCGACGGACGCCTCGCGGGCGAGGCCTGGCGCAAGCTCGGCCCGCGCTCCGAGCTGTGGGAGCTGCGGCGGCGCGTACTGCGGCGCGGCACTGTCGTCGCTTCCCTCGTGGTCGGGCTGACGCTGCTCATCGGCTCGATGCTGGGCGGGGCGGTGCGTTCCTCGGACCTGGTGACCGTGCCAGGCCCGAACGACGACCCCACCAACCACCTCCCCGGCGCCCCCCTGCCCCGCCAGACCGGCGGCACCGGCCGCGCCTCGCAGGGCCCCACCAGCCAGAACCCCTCGCCGTCCGTCAGCAGCTCCGCACGGCCGTCGGCCCCGGCCACGACGCCCGGCGCCGTCCGCGAGTCCGCCACGGTCGGCAGCGACGCGCAGCCCGGCCCGACTCAGGGCAGCACGGCCGGCCAGGCGCCCCGGCAGCAGCCCGCACCGCCGCCGCAGGCGCCCACCACCAGCGCGGGCCCGACGTCGACCGGCGGGGCCGGCAGCGGCGGCACCGACGGCGGCGGCACAGGAGGCGGCACCGGTGGCGGCAGCACGGGCGGCAGCACCGGTGGCGGCGACACGGGCGGCGGCACTGGCGGCGGCAGCGACGGCGGGAGCGGCCGGGTGATCGGCGGCCTGCTCGGGTAGGACCCGCAAGGTACGAGAGAAGGGCCCGGCGCACGGGATGTGCGCCGGGCCCTTCGTCGTACGTGAACGGAGGAGCAGTTCGGCGTCGGGCTCAACCGCGTGCGGCGGCGAGTTCCTTGGCGGCCTCGCTCAGGTCCTTCGCGGTGTCGATGGCCCGCCAGTACGCGCCGTGCGGCAGCGGGAAGCCCGCCAGGCGGCGCTCTCGCGCCAGCCGGGGGAAGGTGGTGCGTTCGTGGTCCCCGAGGTCCGGGAGAAGCGCTGTGAAGGCCGCTGAGAAGACGTACACGCCCGCGTTGATGAGATACGGCGAGGGCGGCGACTCGATGAAGTCGGTGATGTGGCCGAAGGTGTCCGTCTCCACCGCACCCCACGGGATGCGCGGGCGGGCCAGGGCCAGGGTCGCGACGGCGTCGCGCTCGGCGTGGAAGGCGGCCATGTCGCGCAGCGAGAAGCGCGTCCAGATGTCGCCGTTCGTCGCGTACCAGGGGCTGCCCGGATCGGGCAGATGACCGGCGGCGTACTTGAGGCCGCCGCCGCGCCCCAGCGGCTCGCTCTCCACCACGGTGGTGACGCGCAGGGGGAGGTCGGCCGATTCCAGCCAGTCCTGAAGGACACCGGCGAGATGGCCGCAGGAAATCACCGCATCGGTCACGCCCTCGTCAGCCAGCCAGGCAAGCTGATGGCCGATGATCGGGGTCCCGGTTCCCGGGATCTCGACCATCGGCTTGGGGCGGTCGTCGGTGTACGGGCGCAGCCGCGAGCCCTGGCCGCCGGCCAGGACCACAGCCTGCGTCGGAGACGTAGTCATGGACGAAGTCATACGGGGCACGATATGCGGCGCGTGGTGCGGGCGCCGATCCCCGGCCCCGGTCGGCCGGTTCAGCGTCGCTCAGCCGGCCTGCTGTGCCACGCCCGAGGCGTACGAGGTGTCGCAGACGGGCCGCGAGTACGACTGGGCGCGCGTGGGCCCGTAGTGGACGACCGCGGCGCGGCCGAGGGCGCGGGCGATCGACATGCAGTGCCGGGCCAGCGAAGGACGGCGCTCGACCTCACGCTGGAGGTGCGTGAGCGCGACGCCCGGGTCCTTCTCCTGGAGTTCGAGGAGAAGCTTCTCGCGCAGGATGTCCTGCGGAGCACGGGACTTGGCGCGTACGTTTACCGTCTCGGAGGAAGCGGTAAGGATCTGCGACTCGGGTCCACTTGTGGACCACGGGACGCGGGTGACCGCGAGGGTCCCGGAGAGGACCAGGACGACGGGCAGTACGAGAGCGAGAGTTCGGCCGATTCGGCGGGCTGTGTGCGTCACGCGAGTGAGCGTAGCGGGCCGTAATGATATGGCGACATTTAGTCACTCTCGCGGGGGATGGTTCGAAGTCTCTTTTCGAATTACGTGTTGACGTGGAAGCCCGAAATGGCCGGTGTGCCGGGGTATTTGTCGACACGCGAGAGCGCATGCAAACGGCCCCGCGCCAGGGGTGCGGGGCCGTTTGCATGTGGCGCATGGGACGTTGTTCAGTCGCTGAGGCGCTCGCCCGTCGAGGTGGAGAAGACGTGGGTCTCGCCCGGGCGCGGAACGACGTGCAGCTCGGCACCCTTGTCCGGTACGGAGCGGCCGTTGACCCGGACCACCAGGTCCTTGTCCTCGCCGCCGACCCGCGCACTGCCGTAGACGTAACCGTCGGCGCCGAGCTCCTCGACGACGTTGACGGTCACGGCCATGCCGGCCGGGGCGTCCGCGCTCTCCTTGGACAGGGCCTTCGCGGCGGTGCCGTTCTGCTCGACGATGTCGAAGTGCTCGGGGCGGACGCCGACCGTGACGGTGGTGTCGCCCTTGTCGGCGGCGGCGCTCAGGGCCTCCCGGCTGACCGGGATGACGCTGTTGCCGAACTTCACGCCGCCGTCGGTGATCGGGACCTCGACCAGGTTCATGGCGGGGGAGCCGATGAAGCCGGCGACGAAGAGGTTTGCGGGCCGGTCGTACATGTGGCGCGGCGAGTCGACCTGCTGGAGCAGCCCGTCCTTGAGCACCGCCACCCGGTCGCCCATCGTCATGGCCTCGACCTGGTCGTGGGTGACGTACACCGTCGTGATGCCGAGACGGCGCTGGAGCGAGGCGATCTGCGTACGCGTCGAGACACGGAGCTTGGCGTCGAGGTTCGACAGCGGCTCGTCCATGAGGAACACCTGCGGCTCGCGCACGATGGCGCGGCCCATCGCGACGCGCTGACGCTGACCGCCGGACAGCGCCTTCGGCTTGCGGTCCAGGTACTCGGTGAGGTCGAGGATCTTCGCGGCCTCTTCGACCTTCTTGCGGATCTCGCTCTTGTTGATGCCGGCGATCTTGAGCGCGAAGCCCATGTTGTCGGCGACGCTCATGTGCGGGTAGAGCGCGTAGTTCTGGAACACCATGGCGATGTCCCGGTCCTTCGGCGGCAGGTGAGTGACGTCACGCTCGCCGATACGGATGGCGCCGCCGTTGACGTCCTCAAGACCCGCGAGCATGCGCAGGGAGGTCGACTTGCCGCAGCCGGAGGGACCGACGAGGACGAGGAACTCGCCGTCCTCGACGTGCAGGTCGAGCTGGTCGACGGCGGGCTTGGTGGATCCCGGGTAGATCCGGGTCGCCTTGTCGAATGAAACCGTGGCCATGGTGAATCTGCTCCTTCACCGGCAGGAACGTGCCGGACGATCCGAGTAAGGGAGTGGTCTGGTCCACAGGTGTGGACCTGCCGTGACGCTACCTGGCGGTGTCCCTCCTGTCAGTAGCGGGAAGGCGCTGAAATTTTCGAGCGGCGCTCATAGAGGGCAGAGCAACAAACTTTTGACCCGATGTCGTGTACATGGCATTTCCTGCTTCGACACCCATCGCCGCCTCGTTACGGCCCTCAAGGACCACACGGGTACGGTCTTACGCGGGCTCCACAGGCATTCCGGCCGACGGCCCGTCGGTCCGTTTCGTTATGCAGCCAGCAAGACCTCTGCCAGCTCCGATGCCTTGATCGTCGGCGGCGGTACCTTGCCCGGCGGCAGGGCTGCGGCCACCAGCCAGTACAGCCGCATGCCCTCGTCCCGGAGATTCACCGCCGCGTTCTCATCCCGGTCGTGCACCACACGGCACTCGGTGCACGTCCACTCTCGTACGGACAGATCAAGCCGAGGCCCCTTGGTGTGACAGGCGGAGCAGCGGCGCGTGGACGGGAAGAAACGGTCGACGATCACCAGCGTCCGCCCGTACCACTCGCACTTGTAGCGCAGCTGCCGCAACAGCTCACCCCATGCGGCATCGATGATCGAACGGCTCAGCCCGGCCTTCCGCCGCCGCCCCTTCCCGACCGACGGCCGCATCAAATTGGCGATGGCCAGGTTCTCCACCACGAGCACTTGGTTCTCGCGCACGAGGCGGGTGGTGAACTGATCCAGCATGTCCCTGCGGACATCACCGATGAACGCGTACAGCCGGGCGATCCGCTTCCTCGCCTTCTCCCGGTTCTTCGACCCCTTCTGCTTGCGGTGCAGCTCCCGCTGCCACCGGGCCAGTTCCTTTGCGTACTTCTTCAACAACCGGGGATGCTCCAGCTTTTCGCCGTCGTCCAGCGTCACAAGCGTCGCCAGACCAAGATCGAGCCCGACTGCCTTCGGCTCACTCCCGCCAGGCAGAAACACCGCGGGCAGCGGCTCGATCCGCTCCTCGACCAGAACGGACAGGAAATACCGGCCCGCACGGTCCCGCGTCACTGTCAGCTTCACCGGCACCTGGCCGCCCGGCAGCGCACGCGACCACCGCACATCCAGCGGCGTGGTCTGTTTCGCCAGCGACACCAGCCCGGTGCCCGGCCTCTCCGGATCCTCGACCCAACGGAAGCCGGTCCGGACGTACGTCGCCGAATCCCGCGAGCGGCGCTTCTTCTTCCGCTTCGGATACTTCGCGGTCCCCTTGAAGAAGCGGGTATACGCCCCGTCCAGATGCCGGAGCGCCTGCTGCAGCACTGTCGACGACACGTCCTTCAGCCACGAGGTTTCCGAAGCCTGTCGCCAGCTGGTCAGAGCTCGGCACGTCTCCGCGAAGCCCGCCGACACGTGGTGCTGCTCCCAGGCGTTCGATCGAAGGGCCAGGCCTTCGTTGTAGACCCAGCGGCAGGCACCGAAGGTCTGCTCCAGTTGCTCGGCCTGCACAGGAGTCGGATAGAAGCGGAAACGGTAGACCCGCTGATGGGTGCCCGGCTCTTTTGTGCGGCTCTTGATGGGGCTGCGGCACGGTTGTGATGCTTCCGCCGGTCGGCGATGCCCAGTGCCTCTCGCTTGAGGCGCTCGGCCTCTGCGCCGGTGATCCTCAGCGGCTTCTTGGCCGAGTCTGTCATTGCCCCTCCCCCTTCCGTCCGATCTTCGGAACGGCACACCAGTCCGTTCAACGAACTGGTGGGCGGGAAGTCACGGGAGGGGGCAACTACGTGGATCGGGCAATGGGGCTCTGTGTAGAGTGTGGGAGCCTCCGCGCGCGGCTCTGAACGTGCGCGATGCCTCCTTAGCTCAGTCCGGTTAGAGTCACGCACTTGTAATGCGTAGGTCGTCGGTTCGAATCCGACAGGGGGCCCCATCAGGGAAAACGCCCCGAACTTCGAATGTTCGGGGCGTTTTCTTTTGCAAAAATGCGTTGGTCGTGCCGGTTGTGCGGCCAACGACCCCGTGCATCCGTACAACCCTCACGCCGCGTAGATCGTCTCCTGTGCACAATCGACTTCTGGAGTCCCATGCGCACGCGTGTCCTGTTCCTGACCACGGCCCTGGCCGCCGGCCTTCTTGCCGCTGCCCCCGCCGCGGTTGCCGCGCCCTTGGGCCTCGGCGGCGACTTCAATGGTGACGGACACCGCGACCTGGCCTTCGCCGCGCCGTACGCGACCTTCTCCGGCCAGGGCATGGCCGGCTACACGGCAGTGGCGTACGGCACTTCGGCCGGCATCAGCACGGCCAAGTACACGGTCGTGCACCAGAACTCGACCGGTGTGCCGGGCTCCGCCGAGGCCGAGGACACCTTCGGCGCGGCATTCGCCATCGCCGATTTCAATGGCGACGGCTACGCGGATCTCGCGGCCGGAGCGCCCGGCGAGGACGTGGGCTCCGACGGCGACGGCGGCAGCGTCACCATCGTCTGGGGCTCTGCCACCGGCCTCAACGGTGGCACCACCGTCAAGGACCCGGCGCCCACCGCTCACGACGAGTTCGGTCGCGAGCTCGCCGCTGGAGACTTCGACGGCGACGGCAGGGCGGACCTGGCGGTCGGGACGTCAAGCAGCTACGCCTACGTGATCAGGGGCGGCTTCACAAAGGCCGGTGTCATCGGCGGCGTCCAGAAGGTCGGCCTGCCGGACAAGGCCAAGTACGGCATCGACGCCATCGGGGCGGGCGAGATCAACGCCGACAAGCGGTCCGACCTCGTCATCACGTACCGCACCACCACGCCCGAGGGCAAGGACTGGTCGAAGGGCGTGGCCTACCTCGGCTCGTCTACGGCGAAGGGTGTCGACGCAGCCTCTCCCCGCCCGCTGGACGGTGGCACTTCCATAGCCGTCGGCGACATCAACGGCGACGGCTATGGCGAGATCGCACTCGGCAACACCTTCGATAAGAGTGACGAACACAGCGGAAGCCTCGGCGGCAAGGTCGTGGTCATCCGCGGCTCCCAGGGCGGACCGGTCAACGGTGACGTCCCGATGGCCCGACTGACCCAGTCCAGCCCCGGCGTCCCCGGCGGCGACGAACAGGGCGACGGCTTCGGTGGCTCCGTCTCCATCGCCGACACCAACGGCGACGGTTACGGCGAACTCGCCATCGGTGTCGTCTTCGAGGACATCGGCGCGACCGAGGACACCGGCTCCGTGGTCGTCATGCGCGGCTCCGCCGCCGGTGTCTCCACCACCGGAGCGCTGAATCTCACCCAGTCCACCTCCGGTGTCCCCGGCACCGCTGAAGACATGGACTACTTCGGCTCCGATGTGCACCTCTCCGACGTGACCAAGGACGGGCGCGCCGATCTGACAGTCACAGCGGGCTTCGAGAACGAGGGCACCGGCGCAGTCTGGACCCTGCGCTCCGGCACGGTGGGGGTTTCGACGACCGGCGCGAAGAGCTTCGGGCCTTCTGCCGTCAGGATGCCCACGACGTATGGCGCGTTCGGCGCCAACCTCTCCAACTGACCCCCGTACCCCTCCTGGAGCCCTTCTTCATGCGCACCCGCACGCTGGTACTGGTCACGACCGTGGCCGCGGCCCTCCTCAGCTCGGCACCCACGGCTTCGGCCGCCCCCGCGAAGTACCCGGACGACTTCAATGGCGACGGCTACCGCGACATCGCCGTCGGTTCGCCCTGGGCGCAGATCGGCTCCAAAAGGCAGGCCGGACATGTGAGCGTGCTGTACGGTTCCGCGTCCGGCACCAGCACCAGCCTTCCCTTCGCCGTGCATCAGGGCCGCGTCGGAGTTCCCGGCGCGGCCGAGGCCGGAGACGAGTTCGGCCAGGTCGTCGCGAGCGCCGACCTCGACCGCGACGGCTACGCAGACCTGGTCGCGGGCGCCCCCTCGGAAACCGTCGGCACTAGAACACAGCAGGGCGCCGTGAGCGTCGTGTGGGGCAGTTCGGCAGGCCTCAACCAGGGCGCGTCCATAAGCAACAAGAAGCCGACCGCTTACGGCCACTTCGGCAGTGCCCTGACGGCCGGCGACTTCACCGGCGACGGCGCGCCCGACCTGGTCGTCGCCGAGGGCGAGGGGCTGAGGCTCTACCGCGGCCCGTTCGCCCGGACCGGCGCCCCCAAGTCGTCGTCGTACATCGGCCTGGGCGGCAAGGGAGCACTCCGGCTGGTCGCCGGGAAGATCAACAAGAATGCCTACGTCGACCTTGTCGTGGTCAACGAGACCAACACCCGCGTGCTCAAGGGAACGTCGGCCGGCTTGTCCATGACGGCCAAGACGATGCCTGGCAGTAGCAACTCCTCGTACGGCGGACGCACCCCCGCGACCGTCGGCGACTTCGATGGGGACGGTTACGGCGATGTCGTGGTGTCCGACGGCTGGGCGTACGGGAACGGTGTCTTCGCCGCCGGCAAGGTGACGGTTGCGTACGGCTCTGCTACGGGCCTCAGTACCACCCGGGCCACTAAGACCATCACGCAGAAGACCGAGGAAGTCCCGGGGACACCCGAAGAGCAGGACCACTTCGGTTACTCGGTCTCCGCGGGTGATGTCAACGGCGACGGCCGCGCCGATCTGCTGGTGGGAGTCCCCGGCGAGAACGGTGTCACGCTCCTCAAGGGCTCGTCGACCGGTCTGACCGGCGTGAAGTCCCGGTGGCTCGACGCGAATTCTAGCGGGATGCCCAGCGAGTACACACAGTTCTTCGGACACGCCGTCCGACTCACGGACACCAACCGCGACCAGCGCGCGGACGCGGTCATTGCCGACCCCAGCGTCAACGGTTACGACGGCGCGCTCTTGTACGTGCCCAGCGACGGTCACCAGTTGACCGGCACGGGGGCGAGCATCGTTTACCCCCCGCGCACCGAGTCCACCGAGCCCGGCCTCCACAACTTCGGCATGATCTTGGCCGACTGAACGGACCGTCGCCTCAGAGAAAACGCCCCGAACTTCGAACGTTCAGGGCGTTTTCTGTTGCGAGGGCTGCGTTCAGTGGCGGCCGGAGAGGCGGTTTGCGTACCTCGCCAGGGGGTCTGTTTCCGCGCTGTGGCCTGTGAGCTCGCGGCGGTCTGCCGTGCGGTAGGCGGCGTACATGCCCTGGACGCCCAGCCAGCGGAAGGGTTCGGGCTCCCACTTGCGGACCTTGTGGTTGACCCAGGGGAGGGTGGTGAGGTCGGTTGCGCCGCCCTGGCCGGAGTCCTGGAGGATCAGGTCGCGCAGGGTGCGGGCGGCGAGGTTGGTGGTGGCTACGCCCGAGCCTACGTAGCCGCCCGCCCAGCCGAGGCCGGTGGAGCGGTCCAGGGTCACTGTGGAGCACCAGTCGCGGGGGACGCCCAGGACGCCGGACCAGGCGTGGGTGATCTCGGTGCCCGCGAGGGAGGGGAAGAAGCGGGTGAGGATGTCGCGGAGGGCCTCGATGGTGTCGGGCTGGGTGCGGCCGTCGTTGTCCGTACGGGAGGCGTAGCGGTAGGGGATGCCTCGGCCGCCCAGTGCGATGCGGTCGTCTGCTGTGCGCTGGGCGTACATGTAGGCGTGGGCCATGTCGCCGAGGGTCTCGCGGCCGTCCCAGCCGATGGTTTCCCAGGCGGAGGCGGGGAGGGGAGCGGTGACGATCATGGAGGAGTTCATCGGGAGCCAGGCGCGGCGCTGGTTCTTGATGGAGGCGGTGAAGCCTTCGGTGCAGCGCAGGATGTACGGGGCTCGGACCGTGCCGTAGGGGGTGACGGCGTGTTTGGGCTGGATCTCCGTGACCGGGGTGGATTCGTGGATGGTTACGCCCAGGGACTCGACCGCCGCGGCCAGGCCTTTGAGGAGCTTGACCGGGTGCAGGCGGGCGCCGTGCGGGGTCCAGGTGGAGCCGACGGCGCCGGTGACGCGGATGCGTTCGGCGGTTTCGCGGGCTCCGTGGAGGGTGCGTTCCTTCTCGCCGAAGGCGATTTCGGCGGCGTGGAAGTGCTTGAGGCGGGTCAGTTGGGCCGGGGTGTAGGCGACTTCGAGTACGCCGCCCTGGTGGATGTCGGCGTCGATGTTTTCGGCGGCGGCGGTGCTGATCACCTCGGTGACCGTGTCGTTCATGGCCTGCTGGAGGCGTACGGCGGCGTCGTGGCCGTGGAGTTTGGCGTAGCGGTCGCGGCCCGCGATGCCGTTGTAGAGCCAGCCGCCGTTGCGTCCGGAGGCGCCGTAGCCGCAGAACTTGGCTTCCAGGACTGTGATGTTGAGGAAGGGGACGGCCTTCTTGAGGTAGTACGCCGTCCAGAGGCCGGTGTAGCCGCCGCCGACGATGCAGACGTCCGCTGTGGCGTCGCCGGGCAGGGGTTCACGGGGGGCGGGTATGCCGTCCTGCGCGTACCAGAAGGAGATGCCGCCGTTGATCGTGCTCATGGGGGTTGTTCGTACACCCATGGTTGTGACCCTGTCCAGATACGTAATTCGTAGGGCTGGAGAGAGAAGGGGGCGGTTGTGAGCTGGAAATTGCCCGGTTGCTGCTCGGGGGCTGACGTAGCGTGCCCGCATGATTCGAAATGCGATTCCTTCCGACGTCCCTGTCATCCACGAAATGGTCCGTGAGCTGGCCGATTACGAGAAGGCGCTGCACGAGGCCAAGGCCACCGAGGAGCAGTTGCGCGAGGCGCTCTTCGGGGAGCGGCCGGCGGCGTACGCGCACATTGCCGAGACCGAGGAGGGGGAGGTGGTGGGGTTCTCGCTGTGGTTTCTCAACTTCTCCACCTGGCGGGGAGTGCACGGTATTTACCTCGAAGACCTTTATGTGCGGCCGCAGTTGCGCGGTGGAGGGCACGGCAAGGCGCTGCTGAGGGAGCTGGCGCGGATCTGTGTCGAGCGGGGGTACGAGCGGCTGGAGTGGTCCGTGCTCAATTGGAATGCGCCGTCGATCGACTTCTACCGGGCGCTGGGCGCGAAGCCGCAGGACGAGTGGACGGTCTACCGGCTGACGGATCAGGCGCTGGCGGAGCTCGGGGGGCAGTCGAGCGTGTAGTGGGCGAGGAGTACGCGGGCCGCCTCCTGGGCGTGGCGGGCCGGTTCCCGGGAGCCTGAGATGCCGGCCGACGCCATCGCGCCGTTGGCGAGGACGGCGAGCTGGGGGGCGAGGGCCGGGGGTGCGCCTGCGGCGGCGGCCAGTTCGGCGAAGTGCGCCGCGAAGGCCTTCTTGTGCGTACGGGCGACCTCGGCCACGCCTTCGGAGACTCCGCCCAGTTCGCCGAAGGAATTGATGAAGTTGCAGCCTCTGAACGCGGGTGAGCCGAACCACTCGTGTAGGTAGTCGAAGACCGCCAGGATGCGTTCCTGGGGGGTCTCGCCGCGGGCGTCGGCGTAGCGGGGGATTTCGTCGAGCAGGTCCCGGCTGCGGCGTCGTAGCACTGCCTCTACCAGGTCTTCCTTGGACGGGAAGAGCTGGTAGAGGCGCTTGAGGGAGACGCCGGACGCGGTGCGGATGGTGTCCATGCCGACGGCTTGCACGCCGCGCTCGTTGAAGAGGGCCGCGGCCGTGTCCAGGAGTCGTGTCTCGGCGGTCGTCGCGTCCATTTTCTGATCACCCCTTGCATGGAGAACCATCGTTCTCGTACTCTACGCGACATGGGGAGAACGAGCGTTCTCCATCGATGGGGGGAAGGGCTGTGCCTGTTTTCGGTACGCGCCACAAGGTCGAGGTCATCGACGGTCTTGAGGTCTTCTACCGCGAGGCCGGGGACCCGTCCCGGCCCACGCTGGTGCTGCTGCACGGCTTTCCGTCCAGTTCGCACATGTACCGCGGGCTGATCGCCGAGCTCAGCGACGAGTTCCATCTGATCGCGCCCGATCATGTCGGGTTCGGGTGCTCTGCCATGCCGTCCGTCGCCGAATTCCCGTACAGCTTCGAGAAGTTGACCGAGGTCACGCTGGCGCTGCTCGACCGAATCGGGGCCGAACGGTTCGCGCTGTACATCCAGGACTACGGGGCGCCCGTCGGGCTGCGCATAGCGTCGCGGCAGCCCGAGCGGGTCACCGCGCTGATCAGCCAGAGCGGGAACGCGTACAGAGAAGGCTTCACGCCCTTCTGGGACGTGCTGTTCGCCCACGCCGAGGACCGTGCGACGCACGAGCCCGCCGTGCGTGAGCTGCTGACGGCCGGGGCGACCAGGTGGCAGTACGAGCACGGGGTGCCGGCGGACCGGCTCGACCGGATCGGGCCGGAGACATGGACGCTGGACCAGGCCGGGCTCGACCGGCCGGGGAACAAGGAAGTGCAGCTCCAGCTGTTCTGGGACTACCGGTTCAACCTCGACAGCTACCCGGCATTCCAGGAGTACTTCCGCAAGCATCGGCCGCCGACGCTCGTCGCGTGGGGCCGCAACGACGAGATCTTCGGGGCGGCGGGCGCGGAGGCTTTCGCCCGGGACCTGCCGGACGCCGAGATCCACCTGCTCGACGCGGGGCACTTCGCACTGGAGACGCACGGCGCGGAAATCGCCGCTCTCGTACGTGACTTCCTGCGGCGTGCGCTGTGAGGGATGCGGTGGGTGGGGGTGCTGGGAGGAACGAGGTCGTTGCGTCGCTGATCGTGGGGGTCGTGGCGCTGGGGGCGGTGCTGCTGCTCGCCGCGACCCAGAGTGTGGCCGGGCTGCATGTCTTCGCCATCCCGTTCATAGCCACCGCAGCGGTGCTCGCGACGGCGCCGCACGCGCCGCTCGCCAGGCCCCGGGCGGTCCTCACGGCGTACCCGGTGGCCGTGGCGACGGCGCTGGTGGTCACCGCCGTCGCCGGGCCCTCGACGTACACGGCGGCGGTCGCCGCGGCGCTGTCGATCACCGTGATGGTGCTGCTGAAGGCGCCCCACGTGCCGGCGGTACCGGCGGCGGCCGCGATCGGGCTGACGGACCCGGGAGTCGGGTATGTGCTGGATCCGCTGGTGCCCGGGGTGGCGCTCGTGCTCGGGGTGGCGCTGCTGGCCGGGCGGGTGCTGCCGGGGTACGAGTACCGGTGGGGGTGAGAGGGGGGTGTGCCGGGCGTCCTACGGTACGAGGACGACCTTTCCCATCGTGCCGCGCGTCTCCAGCGCCCGGTGCGCGGCGGCCGCCTCGGCCAGGGGGAAGCGCTGGACCGCCGGGACCAGTCGGCCCGCCGCCGCCTCCGCCAGGGAGCGGTCTTCCAGGGTCCGTACGGGGTTGTCGCCGCCGGCCTTGCCCAGCATCGCCGGGCCGAGTACGCCCTCGGAGGTGATGCCGCGCTCGGCGAGCTCCTCGTCGGTGAAGGTGAGCGGGCCGCCGTCGTGCAGGCCGTCGCCGGACCAGCCGAAGACGATGTGCCGGCCGCCCCTGCCGAGGAGGTCGACGGCGGCGCGGCCGGTGTCTCCGCCGACGGAGTCGAAGACGACGGTGGCTCTGCGGGCGCCCAGGTACGCGCGGACCTGCTCCGGCCAGTCGGGCAGCGTGTAGTCGACGGCCAGGTCGGCGCCGTTCTCCCGTACGCGGGCGACCTTGGCGGGGCCGCCGGCCAGGCCGATCACAGTGCCGCCGAGGTTCTTCACGTACTGGACGAGGAGGGTGCCGATGCCGCCTGCCGCTGCGGGGACGATCGCGACGGTGTCGGCGGAGAGGTCGGCGAACTGGAGGATGCCCATGGTCGTACGGCCCGTACCGATCATGGCTACGGCCTGGCCCTCGTCGAGGTTCTCCGGGATTTCCTGGAGGCGCTCGGCGTCGGTGACGGCCAGCTCGGCGTAGCCGCCGGGGTTAGTGCCCAGGTGGACGACCACGCGCTTGCCGAGCCACGACGGGTCGGTGCCCTCGCCGAGCGACTCGACCGTACCGGCGACCTCGCGACCGGGGATGGTCGGGAGGTCGACTGGGGCGGGGTACGGGCCGGTCATTCCCTCCCGCAGGGCGGTGTCGAGCAGGTGCACGCCGGACGCGGCGACGGCGATCCGTACCTGGCCGGGGCCGGGCACGGGGTCGTCGGTCTTCTCGTAGGTGAGGTTCTCGGCGGGGCCGAAGGCGTGGAGGCGGACGGCGTGCATGGCGGGCTCCTGAGGGTCTGGGCTGGGCTCGGCTTGGTTGCCGCCGGGCTTGGCCCTGCCGGCAGTTGGGCTTGGTCCGGTGACAACAGCGCCAGCCTCGGCCCTCAAGCGCGGTTGAGGTCAAGCCCGTTCAGGCGACTGGTTCGCAGGGCGAGCGTGGCCGCCTCCAGGCCGCTGTTGAAGGACACCTCCGCCAGCAGGCCGGGCGCCGCGACCTGGTCGCCCGCGACGTACACGCCGTTGCCGCGGTCGATGGCCGGGCGGTCCCGCCAGGTGGTCCCCGGCCGGTCCAGCGCGCCTGTACGGCCCGCTGCCAGGGCCTCGCGCCGCCAGGTGGTGCGTTCGCGCCAGCCGGGGAAGCCGAGGTCGAGCAGGCGCTCCGCGCGTGCGATGCCGTCGGCCTTGGACTCGCCGGGAGCGACGGGAATCTGACTCTGGACGAGCTGTTCGCCGGCCGGGGCGAGGGAGGGGTCCTGGGCGGTGTACCGCTCGATCCAGCCCGGGGTGTCCAGGTCGGAGATGACGAACGGGTCGCCCTTCCGCGTCCTGACGGCGAGGTCGAGGAGCGCTGTACGGCCGCTCTCCCAGGTCAGGGTTTCGTCGCCGAGGAGCCTGCGGGCGGCCTCCAGGGACGTCGCGACGATGACCGGGCCGCCGCCGTCCTGGTTCGCGGGAAGTTCGGTGACGCGTTCCGTCGTTTCGATCCGTACGCCCAGATTCCAGGCGCGCGCGGCCATACGGTCGACGACCGATGCCCAGCCTCCGCGCGGGTAGTGGGCCTCCGGCGGAAGCCTGAGGGCGCGGCGCAGCCGCTCCTGGACGAAGCGCGCGGAGAGGGTGCCCGGGGCGTGGTGGAAGAGCGCGACGCCGATGTAGTTCGCGGCGGCGCGTGCGGCCTCTTCGCCGACCTGGTCTGTGGCCCAGGTGAGGAAGTCGGCGTCCACCGGCGCCTTGGCTGCGGACGTCAGGGCCGGCTTCAGCATCGCGAGGGGCGGGGTCCTGCGGAGAGCGCCGTGGTGGTGGAAGCGGAACCGGGTGCCTTCCAGGAGGGGTACGGACAGGATCCGGCCCAGCAGGTCGCGCTGCTTGAGCCAGGTCCAGAGCGGGCCGCCGCTGTAGAGGGCGTGCGGTCCCTCGTTGGTCTTGTACGGTCCCTCGGCGGTGCGGGCGCGGCCGCCGAGCGTGTGGTGGGCCTCGTGCAGGGTCACCCTGGCGCCGGACTCGGCCGCGGTGATGGCTGCGGTGAGGCCGGCGAAGCCGCCGCCGATGACGGTGATGTGGGGTCGGGGCTGGTTCATTCTCTTCCGGTCTCCTTGCCGCGTTGCCTGTCGCGTCGCTCGACGCTCTCGCGGGTTGTGACGGATGGCGGGGGCGCGGATGTGACATTGGGGGCCGGGGGATTGTCAGTGGGGTGGTCCAGCATGGGTGGATGGCACGGAACACGAAGGCGAAGAAGTCCCCGGCCCAGGCGGTACGGCCCGTACGGCGGCCCGGGGTGCGGCTGCCGCCGCTCGCGCCTTTTGCGGGCGGGGAGCTGGAGTCCGAGGGGGACTACGACGGGGTCGAGTTCCGGGACCTGGACCTGGTGGGGCAGGAGGGGCGCGGCGCGCGGTTCATGGACTGCGGGCTCTACGGCGTCGCACTCGACGAGACCCTGCTGGGCCGGGCGCGCTTCGTCGACTCGGTGCTGGACGGGGTGCGCGGCGTGGGCACGGACCTGGCCGAGGCGTCACTGCGCGACGTGGAGGTGATCGACGCCCGGCTGGGCGGGGTCCAGTTGCACGGGGCGTCGCTGGAGCGCGTGCTGGTGCGCGGCGGGAAGATCGATTACCTGAACCTGCGTACGGCGCACCTGAAGGACGTCGTCTTCGACGGCTGCGTGCTGGTGGAGCCGGACTTCGGGGGTGCGCGGCTGGAGCGGGTGGAGTTCCGCGGCTGCGTGCTGCGGGGGGTGGACTTTACGGGCGTGACGATGCGGGATGTCGATCTGCGGGCGGTCGCAGAGCTGGAGATCGCTCGGGGGGTGGGGCGGTTGGCGGGGGCGGTGATCAGTCCGGCGCAGTTGGTGGACTTGGCTTCGGCGTTTGCTGCGGAGATGGGGGTGCGGGTGGAGCGGGCGGGGGGAGAGTAGCGGGGGGAGAGTAGGTGCGCGTGCCTGCGGCGCGGGTGCGGTGGGGCGGGGTGCGACCGGTTCGGTGGTGCGGGGTGCCTGCGGCGCGGGCGCGGTGCGCGGGGGTGTACGACGCGTGCGGTGCGCGGGGGCCGGTGCGTGTGCGGTGCGGTGCGGTGCGTGCGGCGCGGACGTCGGGGCGGTGCGGGTGCCTGCGGCGCGGGTGCGGTGCGGTTGTGCGGCGCGTGCGGTGCGCGGGCGCCGGTGCCCGTGCGGGTGGCCTGCCCCCCGGTGCCTACGGGGTTGTGCGTGCGGCGCCGGTGCGGTGCGGGTTGCCTGCGGCGCAGTTCCCCTCCCCGCCCCTTCCCGAAACTGGGGCTCCGCCCCAGACCCCGGTCCTCAAAACGCCGGACGGCTGAAAGTGCCGGGGGTTAAGAGCGCCTGGGGGCTAAGCCTGCACTCGGGGGAATCTTGCCTGCAGGTCCCAGATCGCCGGGTTGTCCGCCAAGCCGTCGTGCATGTCCGTCAGGTCCGCGATCAGGTCGTGCAGGAAGTCCCTAGCCTCCCGCCGCAGCAGCCGGTGGCTGAAGGTGAGCGGGGCCTCCTCGACCGGCATCCAGTCGGCTTCGATGTCGACCCAGCCGAACCGCCGCTCGAAGAGCATCCGGTCCGTCGACTCCGTGAAGTCCAGCTCCGCGTACTGCGGCTTCGCCGACCGGCTGCCGCGCGGATCCTGGTCGAGCTGCTCGACGATGTCGCACAGCGCCCACGCGAAGTCGAGCACCGGCACCCATCCCCAGGCTGTGGATACTTCGCGGTCCGCCTTCGTGTCCGCGAGGTACACGTCGCCGCAGAAGAGGTCGTGCCGCAGGTCGTGCACGCCGGCACGCCGGTAGTCCGTCTGCGGGGGGTCCGGGAAGCGGCGGGAGAGGGAGTAGCCGATGTCGAGCACGTGGTCGATGGTGTCATGCCCGGTGGCGCTTCCGGTACGACCAGGTCACCGCACCGAGAAGCGGACCTACGGCGAACAGGGGCGCGTAACAGAGACCCGTCAGGATGTTCCAGTTGCCGCTCATGTTCTGGTCGCCCTCGACGAAGAACAGCAGCACCAGCTGACTCAGCGCGAACAGGGTCACGAGGAGCGAAATCGCCCCTGCCGCACCGGCGACCGCCCTCGGGCGGGGCAGCCGCCGCCGGTCGCTCACCAGCAGCAGTGGGACCAGCGCGGCGCACTCCTGGACGATCGCCAGCCCCACGACGTAGGCGATGCCCCAGCCGGGGATGCCGTAGGCGTCGCGCAGAACCTCGTCGCTGTAACCGACGTAGATCCCGGACGCCATCGCGAGGCGCCACAGGCCCGAGGGGACCGCGCACAGCACGATCGCGTGGGCGGTGCGGCGTGCCCAGCGGGGCGCGGGCGGAGCGACGGTCGTCCTGGCTGTCGTGTCCGGCGTGGCTGTCGTGTCCGTCGTGGATGTTGCGTCCGTCCAGGGTGTCGTGTCCGTCGTGGATGTCCTGGCCGGCGTGGCTGTTGTCATGGGGTACAGACTCGCCCCGCGCCCGGCAGCTCCGCTTCCTCCCCTGCGGCGGACCCTCTCCGCCTCCCGGCGGAGGGACCCGCGCTCACGGGAGGAGCCGCTGCTCCTTCGCGACCGCCACCGCGCCGGAGCGGGTGTCCACGCCCAACTTGGCGTAGATCCGGCCCAGGTGGGTCTTCACCGTCGCCTCGCTGATGAACAGCGCGCGGGCGATCTCCCGGTTGCCCAGGCCCTGCGCGAGCTGGCCCAGGATGTCCGTCTCCCGTTCCGTCAGCGTCGGCCGGGCCGCCCCGCGCATCCGGTCCATCACGCGGCTGGCGACCGGTGGCGACAGCGTGGTGCGGCCCTGGGCGGCCGAGCGGATCGCCGCGAAGAGCTCCTCGGGGCGTTCGGCCTTCAGCAGGTAGCCGGTGGCGCCCGCCTCGATGGCGCGGGTGATGTCGGCGTCCGTGTCGTACGTCGTGAGGACCAGGACGTGGACGCCGGTCGGGGCGATACGGCGGGTGGCCTCCACGCCGTCGATGCCCGCGCCCAGCTGGAGGTCCATCAGGACGACGTCCGGGGCCAGCTTCGCGGCCATCGCCACCGCCTCCTCGCCGCTGCCCGCCTCGCCGACGACCTCGATGTCCGGTTCGCTGCCCAGGAGTGCGAGCAGTCCGGCGCGTACGACGGCGTGGTCGTCGCAGAGCAGGATGCGTACCGGTGCGGTCGAAGATGCGGTCGAAGACGGGGTCACGAGGTGTGCTCCAGGGGGATCGCGGCGGACAGCACCGTGCCTTCGCCGGGGGCCGATTCGATCGTCAGGGTGCCGCCGAGCTGGTGCACGCGGGCCCGCATCGCGGGCAGGCCGTGGCCGCGTACGCCGCCGGTGGGAGCGGACGCGGCTGCCACAAAGCCCGTGCCGTCGTCGGCGATGTCCAGGACCACTTGGTCGCCCAGGTACGTCAGGGTCAGCGCCGCCGCCCGCGCGTTCGCGTGCTCCCGTACGTTCGCCAGCGCGCCCTGGGCGATCCGCAGCAGGGCCGACTGCACCCGGTCGGGCAGCACGGTCGGCGTCCCGTCGACGCGGAACGCCGCCGACTCGCGGGCCGCCACCCTGCGCAGCGCCTCCTCCAGGCCGCCGCCCTGCGCCAGGTCGGCGGGGGCCAGGTCGTGGACGAAGCGGCGGGCCTCGGCGAGGTTGCGTTCGGCGATCGATTCCGCTGTACGCACATGGCGGCGGGCCGTCTCGGGGTCCGCGTCCCACGTGCGGTCCGCCGCCTGGAGCAGCATCTGCTGACTGGACAGGCCCTGGGCGAGGGTGTCGTGGATCTCCATGGAGAGGCGCTGGCGCTCGGCCAGCGTGCCCTCGCGCCGCTCGGTGGCGGCCAGCTCGCGGCGCGTACGGATCAGGTCGTCGATGAGCGTGCGCTGCCGCGCGGCCTGCCGCTGCATGTGGACGAACACAGCCGTCGCGACGGCCGCCACCGCGGGCGGCGCCACCACCAGGTTCGGGTCGAAGCCGCCCTGCGCCAGCTGGAGCTGCGCGGCGACCACGAACGCGGTGAGCAGCGCGACCAGGGCGAGTGCGGCGCGCGACGGGAGCGTACGCAACCCCGTATAGAAGAGCGGCACCGCGCACCATGCGAAACTCGGCGCGAGGACGACCAGCACCACCCACACGGCCACGACCGCGCCCAGCCAGATCAGCCGGCGTGGAGCGGGGCGGGAGGCAGCGGGGGTGGTGGGGGCGGTAGGGGCAGTGGCGGCGGCGGTGGGGCCCAGGACCGGCCCCAGTACGTACAGCAGCGCCAGCGTGATGCTCAGCGCGATGATCCACGGGGTGCGCGCCTCGCCCGGGTGCCGCAGCAGGAACCGGGCGAGCGAGGCGCCGAGCAGCAGGAAGAACGCCGCGTGCATCACGGGCGCGAGCCAGCGCGCGTCGGGGTCGTGCCGGTCGTGCTGCTGCTGCACCGTTCTCTCCTTGCTGACCTGCGCTTACGTCCCCATGGTGACCCGGCGGGACCAGACCCGCATCAACCGATCGGCTGACGGAGACGTAGCCGGTCCGCCGACCGTACGGGCCCGGTGGCGGCACCAGGATCTATGGCAGAGACAGCAAGTCCGAACACACCACCCCCTTGGAGCCACCATGAAGAAGCTCTCGCTGCGCGCCCGTGTCCTGACCGGTGCCGTCGCCGCTGCCGCCCTCAGCGCAGGCACCTTCGGCGCGATGTCCGCGAACGCCACCGAGCCCGCCGCCGCGCCCGCCGTCGCCGTCAAGGCCGACACCGCCGACAAGAACCTCCAGCAGTCCACCCACCTGACCGTGGCCGCCGCCACCCGGGCCGCCCAGGCCACCCTGGAGGCCGCCGAGAGCGAGAACCAGCGCATCACCGTCGCCGTCGTCGACCGCAACGGCAACACCGTCGTCACGCTCCGCGGCGACGGCGCGGGCCCGCAGTCCTACGAGTCCGCCGAGCGCAAGGCGTTCACCGCGGTCTCCTGGAACGCGCCCACCTCGGAGCTGGTCAAGCGCCTCGCCACGGCCCCCAACCTGAAGGACATCCCCGGCACCCTGTTCCTCGCGGGCGGCGCCCCGGTGCAGGTCAACGGCGCTCCGATCGCGGGCATCGGCGTGGCCGGTGCGCCGAGCGGCGACCTGGACGAGAAGTTCGCGCAGGCGGGTGTCGCGGCGCTGGCCAAGTAGGCAGCCCGAGTGCGGAGGCGGGCGGCCTGCGGCCGGGAAAGCGGAGTAATCCGCGCATAAGATCCCTGGTGTGGATCAATGGACTCGCGTACGCCGCTGTGCCCCGGCCGCCGCTGCCGCCCTCCTCGCCCTCACCTCCTGCACCACCAGCGCCACTGGTGAGCCCACCGGCCGCGCAACCGCCGAACCGGGCGCCCCCGGCGTACGCGACCCGTACTTCCCCGAGCTCGGCAACGGCGGCTACGACGTCACGCATTACACCCTGAACCTCGACTACGACCCCGAGACCCGCCGCCTGGAGGCCACCGCCGAGATCACCGCCCGCGCCACCCAGGACCTCAGCGCCTTCAACCTCGACCTGCACGGCATGAACGTCACCTCCGCGACCGTCGAGGGACAGAAGGTCGCCGTCAGCCGCGCGGGCGACGAGCTGACCCTGACCCCGCGCTCCGGCGCCGGTCCCACCGACGGCGAGACCTTCCGTACCGTTGTCGGCTACTCCGGCCGGCCGGCCACCATCACCGACGCGGACGAATCCGAAGAGGGCTGGCTGCGGACGGCGGACGGCGCGCTCGCGCTCGGCGAGCCGCTCGGGTCCATGGCGTGGTTCCCCGGCAACCACCACCCCAGCGACAAGGCGTCGTACGACATCACGGTGACCGTCCCCGAGGGGCTGAAGGCCATCTCCAACGGGGAGTTGAGGAGCGAGCGCACCCGGGGCGGCCGTACCGCCTTCGCGTGGCACTCCGGCGAGCCGATGGCCGGTTACCTCGCCACCGTCGCCATCGGGAAGTTCGAGACGAAGGCGACCCGGACCCCGTCCGGACTGCCCGTGTTCACCGCCGTCGACCCGGCCGTCGCCAAGGGCAGCGCCGAAAGCATCGCCGGCATCCCGGACATCGTCGAGTGGGGGATCAAGACCTTCGGCCCCTACCCCTTCTCGTCGGCCGGCGCGATCGTCGAGCGCGGCGGCGACGCCGGGTACGCCCTGGAGACCCAGACGAAGCCCGTCTTCCCCGGCCCGCCCGCCGACGGGCTGCTCGTCCACGAGCTCGCCCACCAGTGGTTCGGCAACTCCGTCACGCCGAAGTCCTGGCGGGACATGTGGCTCAACGAGGGCTTCGCGACGTACGCACAATGGCTCTGGGACGAGGACTTTGCGAACATTCCCGCCGATCGCAACTTCGCCGAGGCCTTCGACAACAAGGCCAACTGGGCCTTCCCGCCCGCCGAGCCGCCCTCCGGGTCGGACCTCTTCGGCGACCCCGTCTACGGGCGCGGCGCGATGGTGCTCCACAAGGTGCGTGAGGCGGTGGGCGACGATGCCTTCTTCGGCATCGTCCGGGGCTGGGCCAGCACCCACCGCCACGGCAACGCGTCCACGGACGACTTCACGGCGTACGTCGAGAAGAAGTCCGGCAAGGACCTGAAGGCCCTCTGGGACACCTGGCTCTACGGCAAGAAGAAGCCCGTTACTTCACGTTGATCGCGGTCCAGGTGGCCGCGACCGCCTGGTACTCCACGCTGCTCGCGCCGTACAGGTCGCCCGCCGCCTTGAGCGTCGCGACGCGTGCGCCCGCGTAGTCGGTGGACGAAGTCATGTAGGTGGAAAGGGCCTTGTACCAGATCTGGTACGCCTTGACCCGTCCGATGCCGGTGAGCGTCGAGCCGTCGGCCGTCGGGGAGTCGTAGGAGACACCGTTGATGGTCTTCGCGCCGCTGCCCTCCGACAGCAGGTAGAAGAAGTGGTTGGCCGGGCCCGACGAGTAGTGGACGTCGAGGCGGCCGACGTTGCGCGACCAGTAGTCGGCGGAATTGCCGTCCCTGCTCGGCTTGTCCATGTAGCGCAGCGGGGTGCCGTTGCCGCGGATGTCGATCTTCTCGCCGATGAGGTAGTCGCCGACGTCGCTGCTGTTCGCCGCGTAGAACTCCACGGACGTGCCGAGGATGTCGCTGGTCGCCTCGTTGAGGCCGCCGGACTCGCGGCTGTAGCGCAGGCCCGCGGTTGCGGACGTGAGGCCGTGGGTCATCTCGTGGCCCGCGACGTCGATCGAGGTGAGCGGCTTCTGGTTGGCCGCGCCGTCGCCGTAGGTCATGCAGAAGCACTGGTCGGACCAGAAGGCGTTGACGTACGCGTTGCCGTAGTGGACGCGGGTGTACGCCGCGACGCCGTCGCCCCTGATGCCGTTGCGCTGGAACTGGGTCTTGTAGAAGTCCCAGGTGAGCGCGGCGCCGTAGTGGGCGTCGACGGCCGCGGTCTGGCGGTTGGCGGGGGTGCCGTCGCCCCAGGTGTCGTCGGCGTCGGTGAAGAGGGTGCCGGTGCCGCTGGTGCCCTGGTTCAGGTCGTACGTCTTGTGGCCGCCGCGGGTGGCGTCGGTGAGGGTGAAGCCGGAGCCGCCGGTGGAGCTGCCGAGGGTGACGGTGCCGCTGTACTGGCCGGTGCCGGAGCCCGTCTCGATGGCCTCGAAGTCGTACAGCTTCTTGCCGGTGGTGGCGTCGGTGATGACGTGGAGTTCGCTGGGCGTGCCGTCGTGCTGGAGGCCGGTGACGACGGTCTCGAAGGCGAGGACGGGCTTCGAGCCGTTCCCGGCCCACACGATCTTGCGCGGCGCCTTGGCGGTGGTGTCCTTCTCGTCGGAGGCGGCGAGGGCGGACTTCTTCGCGGTGGCGGTGGATATCGCGGCGTCCGTCGACGCCACGGCTATACGGGACTTGGTGGCCTTGTCGACGCCCTTGAGCGCGCCGCTTCTGGCGGTATGGGTGACGAGGTCGCCGCCGAGGACGGGCAGGCCGTCGTACGTCCGCTCGTAGCGGGTGTGGACGGTGCCGTCGGCGTCCTTGATGACGTCACGTACGACGAGTTTCTCCTTGCCGCCGAGCCCGATCTTCCCGGCGGTGGCAGCAGCCCCCGCCTGGGCGTCCTTGACGGCGGCGGCCCGCTGGGAGGCGCTGAGCGGTACGGCGGTGGCAGCCGCCGCGCGGTCGGTGGCCTCGGGGGCGGCGGTGGCGGAACCGGCCTGTACGCCGACGACGACCATGGCGGCCGAGGCGGCGAGTGCGGCGGCGCGGATCGCGGTCTTGCGCGAGAGGGCGCGGGGAGCGGGGGACTGCTGGCTCACTCGGACTCCTTCAATCGGGCCGTGGGGGGCGGCGCGAGAGAGAATGTCACCGAATGAACGGTCGTTGACAGTGGCTCGACAAGTTCTTGACCGGTTCTTGTCCGAAGGGTGCGTAACACTGTCCGTTATGCGGGAAAGACGGAGGGCCCCGACCGAAGTCGGGGCCCCGCACCGCTACTTGGCGCGCAGACGCGAGAGAGCCCCGGCCGGAGTGGCCGGGGCTCTCTCAGTAACACACCTGCATACGTCAGACGTTGACGCCGAAGTCCTGGGCGATGCCCGTCAGACCGGACGCGTAACCCTGGCCGACCGCGCGGAACTTCCACTCCGCGCCATTGCGGTAGAGCTCGCCGAAGACCATGGCGGTCTCGGTGGCGGCGTCCTCGCTCAGGTCGTAGCGGGCGATCTCGGTGCCGCCGGCCTGGTTGACGATACGGATGTACGCGTTCCGCACCTGGCCGAAGTTCTGCGAGCGGCTCTCGGCGTCGTAGATCGAGACCGGGAAGACGATCTTGTCCACGTCGGCGGGCAGGCCCGCCAGGTTGACGTTGATCGCCTCGTCGTCGCCGGCGCCCTCGCCACTGCGGTTGTCACCGGTGTGGACGATGGTCTGGTCCGGCGTCGACTTGTTGTTGAAGAAGACGAAGTGGCCGTCGGAGTAGACCTTGCCGGTGGGGTTGACCGCGATCGCGGAGGCGTCGAGGTCGAAGTCCGTACCGGTGGTCGTGCGGACGTCCCAGCCGAGGCCGACCGTGACGGCGGTCAGGCCGGGGGCCTCCTTGGTGAGCGAGACGTTGCCGCCCTTGGACAGACTTACAGCCATCGGGATGTCCTCTTCCTTGAAGTTGTGCGGGCTTCGCAGCACATGTCGGATCCGAAGCTACCGTCACCAGTCATAACGCGGACAGGACGCCGCCCAGTTCCCCCGTAAGCCGAAAAGAGGGTGACGCGAGCACCGCAAGCACGGGATCATTGGACACATGTCCGGTCCCCACATCATCCGCGGTTCTGTCTCCCTGCCCGAGGCAGAGCTCATGTGGCGTTTCTCCAGGTCTTCCGGGCCGGGCGGACAGCACGTCAACACCAGCGACTCGCAAGTGGAACTGCGCTTCGACCTCGCCAGGACGGAAACGCTGCCTCCGGTCTGGAAGGAGCGCGCGCTGGAGCGCCTCGCGTCCCGGCTCGTGGGCGGCGTCGTTTCCGTACGGTCGTCCGAGCACCGCTCGCAGTGGCGCAACCGCGAGACCGCGCTGGTGCGGATGGCAGCCCTGCTCGCCGAAGCGACGGCGCCACCGCCCAAGCCCCGCAAGGCCAAGAAGATCCCCCGAGGCATCAACGAGCGCCGCCTGCGCAACAAGAAGGCGCGCAGCGAGACGAAGCGCGGGCGTGCGGGCGGCGGCTGGGACTAGGGCCCACGGGGCTGGGACTAACAGCGGATAACAGGACTATCCGGGACTAAGGCCCCAAGTGCCGGTAGCGGCCCTTGAAGTACGTCAGCGGACCGTCGTCCGCGTTCGGCAGCCCCACTTCCAGCACTCGGCCGATCACCAGCGTGTGGTCTCCAGCCTCCACCCGCTTCTCGGTCCTGCACTCCACCACCGCGAGCGCCCCGCCGATCAGCGGGGCCCCCGAGACGGCGCCCCGCGTATAGGGGACGTCCTGGAAGAGGAGGCGGTCGCTGAGCCGGCCCTTCATCGCGAACCGTCCCGCGATCTGCCGCTGGTTCTCCGAGAGCAGCGAGACCGCCCACAGCGGCTGCTCGGCCAGCAGGTCGTCCATGCGCGAGCCGTTTCTCACGCTCACCAGCACCAGCGGCGGGTCCAGCGACACCGACATGAAGGCCGTCGCCGTCATGCCGACGTCCTCACCGCTCGCACCACTGTCCGGATCGTGCGCGGTCACCAGCGTGACGCCCGCGGTGAAACGGGACATCGCGGCGCGGAACTTCTCGTTGCTCACCCCCTCAGGATGGGGGATGGAGAGAGGTGGCTGGGGGGAGGTCTTCTGGAACACACCCGGAACGCTATGCCCGGCGCCTCGCCGCCGCATCGGGCGTTGGGACCAGGCAGGTCCTAGGACCGGTTTGCGCGTCTCCGTGTGTCCGTATTTGCGTTCAAAAATCATCGGGAGCGCTCCACCCTCCTCACGCCACCCTCCTCCCCCAGATGTGACTTGACTCACAGAGCCGAGTAATTGCTGACCCTGTGTACCGGGTGGGCAGCTCGCTGTGATTCAGTGGCGTGATAGTGCAACAAAAGTACGGCGATGAGAATCCTGGAGTTGCTGTCGAGGTCTCGGGGAGAGCGAACAATGGAGGCCGAGTCGGAGCCGTACGTGCGCCTTGCGACGCTGCGGCAGCTGCACCAGGTGGTCGCGGACCTCAACACGGCCCGCAGCCTGGCTGACACCTTGCAGGCCGTGGCCGACGGAATCGTCGCCGGCCTCGGTTACGAGCTGGCCTGCGTAAACCTCGTACAGCCGGACGGCGACCTGGTCATAGCGGCCTTCGCCGGCAACTCCGCCGCCGAAGCCCTGATCATGGGCCGCGTCGGCTCCCGCGCCTCCTGGGAACGCCGGCTCTCCATGGGCGAGGTGTGGGGCGACCTGCGCTTCATCCCGCACACCGAGGGCTGGGTCCTCGTCGAGGACGACGTGCCCCAGTGGCACACCGAAGGCCCCGAACCGCGCTTCGCCGACGAGTGGCACCCAATGGACCGCCTCTACGCGCCCATGTACTCCCCCAGGCTCGGCTCCGCTCGCCCGGGGGGACCCCCACCCGGCGGCGGGCGCGAGCTCCTCGGCGTCATCTCCGTCGACCGCCCGCGCAACGGCAGGCACCCCGGCGCGTGGGGCCAGGAGGCGCTCCAGATGTACGCGTCCCAGGCGGCGATTGCGATCAGTAACGCCCGGCTTCGCGCAAACATGCAGCGCGCCCTGGTCCGCCTCGAACGCGAGCAGCAGGCCCTGCGCGCCAGCGAGGAGTCCTTCCGGCAGGCCTTCGAGTACGCCCCCAGCGGCATGGCCATCGCCGAAATGGGCGGCGACCAGCACGGCCGCCTGCTCCGTACCAACGACGCCCTGTGCCGGCTGCTCGGCCGCCCCGCCTCCGCGATGCGCCGCTACTCCTTCGCCGACCTCGTCCACCCCGAGGACATCGGCACGCTGCTGCGCACCTCCGCGGAGGGCGGTCGCGCCGAGCTGAGACTGGGGCGGCGCGACGGGACGTACGTGTGGGTGTCTCTGCGCAACTCCGTCGTCGCCGACACCACCGACGGCCCCCGCTTCCTCCTCACCCACGTCGAGGACATCGAGGAGCGCAAGCGGCACGAGCTGCACCTCGCCCACCGCGCCTCGCACGACGCACTCACCGGCCTGCCCAACAGCGCCGAGCTGCGCTCCCGCCTCAGCTCCCGGCTGTGCCGCCGCCCGCACTCCGTGCGCGCCACCGCCGTGGAGGCGCTGGACGCGGCGTACGAACCGGCGGCCCCCGGGACCGTCGTCCCCGAGCACGGCTTCGACTACGACCCGCACACCGACGCGGGCTCCTTCGACCACCACGTCCACATGGTCGCGCCCGCAGGCGGCGGCCCCGCCGGGGACGACGACGGCACGAAGGGGCTGGCCGTCCTCTTCTGCGACCTGGACGGCTTCAAGTCGATCAACGACCGCTTCGGACACCACACCGGCGACGCCGTCCTGATCGAGGTCGCCCGCCGTCTTACGACCTGCGTGCGCGACGGCGATACGGTCGCCCGCCTCGGGGGTGACGAATTCGTCGTCCTCGCGGACGGCCTCGGCAACGCGGACGCCGCCGACCTCGCCGTACGCCTGCGCAATGCCATCATTCCGCCGATCCGCGTCGACGGACGGGCGGTCCGCGTCGGTGCCAGCTTCGGCATCGGCTGGGCCAGCTGCGGCATGTCGGCGGACGAGGTATTGCAATCCGCCGACCAGCGGATGTACGTCGAGAAACGATCCCGTGCCAAGGTGCACAGGCGTGCGGGCTAGCACCGGGCGCCGCTCGTCGCTCCGCTCATCACTGTGATCCGGACCAAACGTTCGGCTTGCCCGTTCGGGGTAGGCTCGCCCGGTCGGCGACGGCTGGCGAACATGGTGAGGAGTGACCAGGGATGACTGCCGCGAACAACGGCACGAGCACGCCCGAGGACGACGATCCGTTCGGCTACCTCTACGAGGACGGCCAGGCGGCAGGCGCCACGCCGCCCCGCTCGGGCGGCTACGGCTACCCGGGTCCCGCCTCGCAGCCCGGGGTGCCGAGAACGTCGTACAACCAGGTGCGGACGGTCGGCGAGCGGCAGTACGGCCAGCCGCAGCAGCAGTACGCGCAGCAGGTCCCCCCGCAGCAGCAGTACCACCAGCCCAACGCCCACTACGCGGCCCCCGAGACCCGGCCTGGCGGTGCACCGACCCGCCAGGTCCCGGTGACCGGCGGAGGCGGAGGCGGCCGAAGTGGCGGACCCAACACCAAGGGGTTGCTGATCGGCGCCGTCGCGGTGGTCGCGGTGGTCGTCATAGGCATCGGTGTCGCGCTGATGACCAGCGGCAAGGACGAGGACAAGGGCACGCAGGCGGGCGGAACGGGCGGCGGCGGTTCGTCGGCGGGCCAGACGGTCAAGCCGAGCGAGGACCCGACGGACAAGGCACAGGAGCCCGCGGAGCTGCCGAAGCAGGACGCGGCGCAGCTCCAGCTCTCCGGCGTCTCCACGGACACGACGATCCCCGGCGCGAAGTCGTCGAGCGGTGCGTACGTCCCGCTGAACACCCCGGGCGCCTCGGCGACCTGGAAGGTGAAGGTGCCGAAGGCGGGTGCGTACACGCTGTCGATCGACTACGGCGTACCCGGCAAGGACGCCAAGACGTCGCTGACGGTCAACGGGAAGCCGCACGGCAGCGGCCTGAACATGAAGAACTTCGCCAACGCGGCGGAGGGTGCGTGGGACAAGGGCTGGACCAACACCTACGCCTACATCAACCTCACCGAGGGCGAGAACACGGTCGTGATTTCGTGCGGTGACGGCGACCAGTGCGAGGCGAACCTCGACCGGCTGGAACTCATCGCCGGCCACAAGTGAGCTGACGATTTTACGCCGCCGTCGCGTGCGCGGTGACTTCGACCCTGGGCAGTAGGTCTTCGTACGTCCCCGGGTCGAACTCGCCCGCCGCCGGTGCCGCCACCGTCGCCGCCGAGAGTGCGACCGCCCTTGCGAGGCGCTGCGGCCAGGGGAGTTGTTCGACCAGGCCGGAGAGGATTCCGGCCACTGCCGAGTCGCCCGCGCCGGTCGGGTTGCCCTTCATGCGGGTCGGCGGGGTCGCCTGCCACATGCCTTCGGCCGTCGCGGCGAGCATGCCGTCCGCGCCCAGCGAGGCGACCACGGCGTGCGCGCCCCGGCGGCGGGCGTCGTGGGTGGCGCGCAGGGGCTCGCGGGAGCCGGTGAGCTGGGCGAGTTCGTCGGCGTTGGGCTTGACGAGGTCGGGGCGGGCGGCGATGCCCCGGCGCAGGGGTTCGCCGCTGGTGTCGAGGAGTACGGGAACGCCGGCGGCTCGGGCGTGCCGGACGAGTTCGGCGTACGCCCCGACGTGGATGCCCGGGGGCAGGCTGCCGCAGAGGGCCACCGCTTCGGCGTCGCGGAGGAGCTTCCCGTACGAGGCGAGGAACGCTGCCCACTCCTCGGGGGTGACGGCCGGGCCGGGCTCGTTGAGCTGCGTGGTGTCGCCGGTCGTGTCGTCGACCACGGCGATGGTGCGGCGGGTCGTTCCGGCGACCGGGACGAGTGCGTCGACGGGGGCGAGGGGTGCCAGGAGGTCGCGAAGTACGGCACCTGCCGGGCCGCCCGCGAAGCCCGTCACTACCGTGTCGTGGCCCAGGGCCGCCAGTACGCGGGCGACGTTCAGGCCTTTGCCGCCGGGGCGTTCGGCGACGTCGGTGACGCGGTGCGAGGCGTGCGGGGTCAGGGCCGGGACGCGGTACGTGATGTCGAGTGCGGTGTTCAGCGTGACCGTCAGGATCACTCAAGGCCCCCGTCGGCGGTCGGTTCGGCATCCGTAGAAAGCGTTTGCTGGCCTTCTCTTCGGGGTGATCATGCCAAAGAAAAAGCGGTTGGCCCAGCGCTCAGGGCCAACCGCCGTCCAAAATCAAGCCCCTTGCGGTTCAATCACCCATTCGCCCTTGCGCATCACGCCTTTCAGCGTGAACTCCGCGTCCAGCACCACCAGGTCCGCGTCCTTGCCGGGCTCCAGCGATCCGACCCTGTCGTCGACGCCGAGCAGGCGGGCCGGATTGGCCGAGATGGAACGTACGACGTCCTCGACGGGCAGCCGGTCGATCGTCACCGCACGCTTGAAGGCCGTGTCGAGCGTGAGCGTGGACCCGGCGATCGAACCGCCCTCGGCGAGGCGCGCGACCCCGTCCTTCACCTCCACCTCAAGGGGGCCGAGGAGGTACGTGCCGTCGCCGAAGCCCGCCGCGTCCATCGCGTCCGTGATGAACGCGACCCTGGCCGCGCCCGCGCGGTGGTACGCCAGCTCCAGCGCGGCGGGGTGCAGATGGGTGCCGTCGTTGATCAGCTCGACCGTGACCCGCTCGTCTTCGAGCAGTGCGGCGATCGGGCCCGGAGTGCGGTGGCCGAGCGCCGGCATCGCGTTGTAGAGGTGGGTGGCGACGGTCGCGCCCGCTTCGATGGCCTCGACGGTCTGCTCGTACGTCGCGTCCGTGTGGCCGATCGCGGCGACGACTCCGTGCTCGGCAAGCAGTCGTACGGACTCGATGCCGCCGGGCAGTTCGGTGGCGAGGGTGACCATCTTCGCCGTGCCGTGCGCCGCGTCGATCAGCTTGCGGACCTCCGCCGGGTCGGGGTCGCGCAGCAGGTCCTCGCTGTGCGCGCCCTTGCGGCAGGGCGAGATGAACGGGCCCTCGAAGTGGATGCCCGCCAGGTCGCCCTGCTCGACGAGCTCGGAGAGCAGCGCGGCCTGCCTGGCGAGTACGTCCATCTCGCCGGTCACCAGCGACCCCGTGATGGTCGTGGTGCCGTGCTCGCGGTGGGTGCGTACACCCGTGAGTACGTCCTCGGCGGTCCCGGAGGTGAAGGAAGCGCCGCCGCCGCCGTGTACGTGCATGTCGACGAAGCCGGGCACGATCCAGTGGCCGGAGAGGTCGAGCGCCGGGGCGTCGGCCGGTGCGGCTCCGGCGATGCGGCCGCCGTCGACGATGACCCGCCCGTTCTCGACGGTCCCGGTCGGCAGCACCACCCGGGCACCGGAGAGAACCTTGGTTGCAGCGCGTCCGGCCATCAGGCGGATACCTCCTGGGATTCCGTGGATTCCGTGGATTCCGTGGCGAGAAGATCCCAGGCGAGCAGCCCCGCGCCCAGGCATCCGGCGGTGTCCCCGAGGGCCGCCGGAACGATCTCGGGCAGTTTCTGGAACGTGACGCGTTCCGCGACGGCGGCCCTCAGTGGTGTGAACAAGGTTTCCCCCGCCTCGGCGAGACCGCCACCGATGATCAGAGTGCGGGGGTCCAGCAGGGTGAGCGCGGTGACGAGCCCGTCGGCGAGCGCGCCGACGGCCTCCCGCCACACGTCCTGGGCCCGCGAGTCCCCGGACTCGACGGCCTTGGCGCAGTCGGCGGCGTCGGCGTCCGCGTCGCCGGACGCGGCTGCCCAGGCGGCGGACACGGCGGAGGCGGAGGCGAGGCGTTCCAGGCAGCCGCGCTGGCCGCAGCCGCACGGAGGGCCGCCAGGGCGTACGACGATGTGCCCGATCTCGCCGGCGCACCCGTGGGCACCGGCCTCGATCTTCCCGTCGATCCCGATGGCCCCGGCGATCCCGGTCCCCAGCGGTACGAACAGGAACCGGTCCGCGCCCCTGCCGGCGCCGATACGGCCCTCGGCGAGGCCGCCCGTACGGACGTCGTGGCCGAGGGCGACGGGCACGCCGTGCAGCCTGCGGCTCAGCAGATCGCGCATGGGTACGTCGTGCCAGCCGAGGTTGGCGGCGTAGACGGCGATGCCGTTCTCGGCGTCGACGATGCCGGGGACGGCGACGCCGGCGGCGGAGGCGCTCTCGCCGTACCGCTCCTCGCCGTACGCGCGGAGCTCGGCGGCGAAGCCGGCGATGGACTCGACGACGGCGTCGGGCCCCCGCTCACGGCCGGTGGCCCGGCGTGCCTCGTGCAGCAGTGTGCCGTCCGCCCCGACGAGCGCGGCCTTCATCCCGGTGCCGCCCACATCGAGGGCGATGACGTGTTTCACAAGAACAGTCTCGCGCGTCGACCCGCGAAAGGTCTAGTCCACTTCGCTCTTGTGTGGCGGAAGAGGGAACAGGACCGGGAACGGGAGGGGGAGGGAAGGTGTTGCGGAAGTGAGACCGGAGTGGTGTAGACCTCATGTGATCAGTAGGTGAAAATTGCTGCTCGTAGACATGTCGGGCGTCACGGGGGTCGTCTGGGACAACGAATGAGGGTGGGAAAGAGCTGTGCACCGGCGCTTCTTGGGTTTGACCGCGACAGTGGCCGCACTGGGTATGACAGTGGCGCTGGCCGGATGCGGAAGCAGCAGCTCGGACGAGGGTGACATCACCCTCACCTTCGTTGCGGCGGACTACGACCTGGAAGGCGGCGACAGCACCAAGCAGTACTGGGACGGCGTCGCCACCGCCTTCGAGGCCAAGAACAAGAACATCAAGGTCGACGTACAGATCTACGACTGGAAAGACGTCGACCGCAAGGTCGCCGAGATGGTCGCGGCCGGCAAGGCCCCCGACATCGCCCAGATCGGCGCGTACGCCGACTACGCGGCCCAGGACAAGCTCTACTCGGCCGACAGCCTGCTCTCCATCCCCGTACAGGCCAATCTCCTCGCGCCGCTCGCCGACGCGGGCGAGGTCAACCGGGTGCAGTACGGCATCCCGTTCGTGGCCAGCACCCGGCTGCTCTTCTACAACGAGTCGCTCTTCACCCAGGCAGGCCTCAAGCCCCCCAAGACGTGGGCCGGCATCGAGAGCGCGGCCAGGACGCTCAAGCAGCGCGGCGTGAAGTACCCGTTCGCGCTGCCGCTGGGAGGCGAGGAGGCGCAGGCCGAGACCATGATGTGGATACTCAGCGGCGGCGGCGGTTACACCGACTCGGTCGGTACGTACACCATCGACTCCGAGCAGAACATCAAGACGTTCGACTGGCTGAAGAACAACCTCGTCGCCGAGAACCTGACGGGCCCCGTCGCGCCCGGCAAGCTCAACCGCCAGCCCGCCTTCACGGCGTTCGCCGAGGGCGAGGTCGGCATGCTCAACGGCCACCCCTCCCTCATGCAGCAGGCCGAGAAGAACGGCGTGAAGGTCGGCATGGTCCCGCTGCCCGGCCCCGACGGGAAGGCCAAGTCCGCGATGGGCGTGGCCGACTGGATGATGGGCTTCAAGCAGAACGGCCACCGCAAGGAGATCGGCGCGTTCCTCGACTTCGCCTACAGCGACGAGAACGTCCTCGACTTCGCCGACCAGTACGACCTGCTGCCGGTCACCGTCTCCGCCTCCGAGCGGATGGGCGAGGACCCCGCCAACAAGGACCTGTGGCCGTTCCTTGAGGCGCTGCCCGAGTCGACGCTCTATCCGGTGGGCAAGACGTCCTGGGCGAAGGTCAGCGAGAACATCAAGCTTCAGATCGGCGGGACGGTGGGGCCGAACGGCAACCCGGCGAGCACGCTGGGAGCGATCGGGCGCGAGGCTGCGGCGACCGAGAACGCGGACTAGGGCGTGTCCGGCGGATCAGGCCGGCTTCAGGGTGCGGCGCTATATCAGCGCAGATGTGCGTGCCAAGCCCCGCGGCCCAGGCATGATCCGCCGGACACGCCCTAGAACCATCAGCGGGACTTACGCCGTCCTACACTGCCCGTATGCCTGACGACGACGCGCACAGTCCCGAGCTCTCCGACCGGGACCGTGCCGTTCTCGCCGTCGAGCGCCGGTCCTGGTCCGGTCCCGGCGCCAAGGAGCGTGCCGTACGCGAGCAGCTCGGCATCTCGCCGACCCGCTACTACCAGCTCCTCAACGCCCTCCTCGACGACCCGCGCGCACTCGCCCACGACCCCGTTACGGTCAACCGCCTCCGCCGCGTGCGAGAAGCCCGCCGCGAGCGTCGCTGACCCCCGTGCCGGGGGCGCCGTACGCCGGTAGGGTCTGGGCATGGGCAGTCAACCGCACCCCCTGCCGAGCGACTTCACGCCTGTCACGCAGGCCGGCCGCGACGGCCTGGCCGCGCTGCTGGCGGCGCCGGAACGGGCGGTCGTCGCACTCGACTTCGACGGCACGCTTGCCGAGATCGTCCCCGACCCCGAGCAGTCCCGCGCCCACCCCGGCGCCGTACCCGCGCTCTCGGCGCTCGCGCCGCGCGTCGGATCGGTCGCCGTGATCACGGGCCGCCCGGCGGGCGTCGCCGTCCGCTACGGCGGCTTCGCCGGAGTCCCCGGCCTCGAACACCTGGTCGTCCTCGGCCATTACGGCGCCGAGCGCTGGGACGCCGTCAGCGGCACGGTCCACGCCCCCGCCCCGCACCCCGGCGTGCAGGCGGCCCGCGCCGAACTCCCCGGCTTCCTCGACGGCATCGGTGCCTGGCGAGGCTCCTGGATAGAGGAGAAGGGCCAGGCCGTCGCCGTGCACACGCGCCGCGCCGCCGACCCGCAGGCGGCCTTCGAAGCGCTGCGCGCCCCGCTGGCCGAGCTGGCCGCCCGCCACGGCCTGATCGTCGAACCCGGCCGCCTGGTACTGGAGTTGCGCCCACCCGGCATGGACAAGGGCCTGGCGCTGGCCGAGTACGTACGGGAGGTCGACGCGGGCTGTGTCCTGTACGCGGGCGACGACCTCGGCGACATGGCGGCGTTCTCGGCGGTGGAGAAGCTGCGCACAGAGGGCGTGCCGGGGCTGCTGGTGTGCAGCGGCAGCGAGGTGCGGGAGCTCGCGGAGCGGGCGGATTTGGTGGTGGAGGGTCCGGTGGGAGTGGTCCGGCTGCTGGCGGCGCTGGCGTCGGGTTAGGGCACGGGTGCGGTGCGGGTTGCCTGCGGCGCTTTCCCCACCCCGCCCCTTCCCGACCTGGGGCTCCGCCCCAGACCCCGTTCCTCAAGCGCCGGAGGGGCTGAATTTACGGCAACTTTCAGCCCGTCGGCGTTTGAGGGCACTCCCCAGACTTCGTCCGGGGGTCTGGGGGCTTGCCCCCACGTTTCGGGAAAGGGGCGGGTAGGGGAACTGCGCCGCAGGCAACCCGCACCGCACCCCGCCCGCGCCCGTCGCCCTAATCCGAAACCAGCGCGTTCAACTGGTCCAGGAACCACGCCGCCGGAGGCAGCGCCGTCGCCGCCGCGGCCAGCCGCTTCGTTCGTGCCGCCCGTTCCTCCGGCGCCATCGTCAGCGCCTCGTGCAGCGCCTCCGCCGTCGCCGTCACGTCGTACGGGTTGACGACGATCGCGTCGTCGCCGAGCTCCTCGTACGCCCCCGCCTCCCGCGACAGCACCAGCGCGCACCCCTCGTCGGAGACGACCGGCACCTCCTTCGCGACGAGGTTCATGCCGTCCCTGATCGGGTTGACCAGCGCCACATCGGCCATCCGGTACGCCGCCAGCGACCGGGCGAAATCATCGTCCAGCTCCAGCAGCACCGGCTGCCAATCAGCCGTCCCGTACGCGGAGTTGATCTCCTCCGCCAGGGTCCGTACGGCCGCCGTGTAGTCGCGGTACACCGCCAGGTCCTGCCGCGACGGGTACGCGAAGGCGATGTGCACCACCTGCCCGCGCCACTCCGGCCGGTCCGCGAGCAGCCGCCGGTACGCGAGCAGTCCGCGCACGATGTTCTTGGAGAGTTCCGTACGGTCAACACGGACGATCGTCTTCCGCCCGGCCCCGACCCGCTCGCGCAGCCGCACCAGGCACTCGTCCACGTCCGGCCGATGCGCCCGCTCCCGCAGGAAGTCCCCGTCCGCGCCGAGCCCGTGCACCCCGACCGCCGTCCCGTCCAGGGCCCCGGCCCCCAGCACATCCACCGCGCACGCCCCAAAAGCGTCCGCCCAGCGCCGGGTCAGGAACGCCACCCTGTCCGCGCCCAGCAGACCGCGCACCAGCTGACGCGCGATGTCGTCGGGAAGCAGGCGGAAGTAGTCCACAGGCGCCCACGGCGTGTGCGAGAAGTGGCCGATCCTGAGGTCGGGGCGCAGCTCGCGCAGCATGCCGGGCACCAGGCACAGGTGGTAGTCCTGCACCAGCACGGCGGCCCCCGGCGCCGCCTCCGCCGCCAGCGCCCCGGCGAAGGCGCGGTTGTACGTCTCGTACGCCGCCCACTGGCGCCGGAACTCCGCGTCGAAGACCGGCTCCAGCGGCGTCTGGTAGAGCAGGTGGTGGACGAACCACAGCACCGAGTTCGCGATGCCGTTGTACGCGTCCGCGTGCACACCGGCGTCGATGGCGAGCATCCGTACGCCCGGCTCTCCGACCCCGCGCCGTACCGCCTCCCGGTCGCCGTCCCCGAGCGCCGCGCACACCCACAGCGACTCGGCGCCCTGGCCGATCGCCGACAGGCCCGAGACGAGGCCGCCCCCGCCGCGCCTGGCGGCCAGCGAGCCGTCCCCGGCGAGCGTGTACGTCACCGGGCCGCGATTGGAAGCGACGAGAATCTGGGCAGCGTGCTCGGAGGAAACCTCGGAAACCATGTGGCGAACCTAGCCCTTCCTGTAACCCCTCAAACGTGCGTACGGCCGGACCTCGCCGACGACCGTCTCCTTCACGCCGCGCGGCGCTCCTCGTACTCCTCGATCTCGCGCATCGGCGGCCGCTCCTCCGTGTCCACCACATGCGTACGCGGTACGAACCCCTCGTCGCCCCGCTCGAACTGGGTCAGCGAAGGACGCACCAAGTGGCCGCGCGACAGGCGCAGTTGAGCCGTCCGGTATATCGCGGCGGCCATCCGGCCGAGCGCCTGGCCGTCCTGGTGGCGGTGCCTGCGTACGCCGACATCGACCTGGGCCAGCGCGTCCAGGCCCACCGTGTGGAGCGAGTCGATCAGCAGGGCCAGCTCCACTCCGTAACCGACGGGGAAGGGCAGCCGCTCCAGGAGCGAGCGACGCGCCGCGTACTCGCCGCCCAGGGGCTGGACGAACCCGGCCAGCTGCGGCCAGTGCAGATTGAGCAGCGGCCTGGCCACCAGCTCGGTCACCCGGCCGCCCTGACCTGCGGCCGCGCCGAGCGGGCGGTCGTACATCGCCTTCACGAACTGCACATCGGGATCCGTGAGCAGCGGCCCGACGATGCCCGAGACGAACGAGGCGGAGAAGTCCTTCAGGTCCGCGTCGACGAAGCAGACGATGTCACCGGTCGTCACCAGGAGTGAGCGCCACAGCACCTCACCCTTGCCGGGCGCGGCCGGAATGCGCGGCAGTATGTCGTCGCGGTGCACGACCCGCGCGCCCGCTGCCGCCGCGACCTGCGCTGTACGGTCCTTCGAGCCGGAGTCGATCACTACCAGCTCGTCGACCAGCGGTACGGCCTCCATCAGCTCGCGGCGTATCACTGTGACGATCTCGCCGACCGTCGCCTCTTCGTCGAGGGCGGGCAGCACGACACTGACGGTGGTGCCGCGCCCGGCCGCCTTGGCCGAGATCAGCCGGTCGAGCGGGCGGTCGGCCGCGGACCAGGACCGACGGTCCAGCCAGCGCTCCACCTCTTCCAGCACGCGCCTCTCCTACTCCGTATGATCCATCTCGCGGTGCGGACGACTATCTCAAGCGTCCGGGCCTTCGGTTACAGTCTTGAACAACGCGGATCACCGTCGCATGTCGGGGTGGTCGCGTGGAACAAATGCATCGGGTCCCAGCTCCGATGCCATAGCGCTCATCCAGAGGGACAGAGGGAACGGCCCGTTGAAGTCCCGGCAACCATTCCGCCGACCGCGAGGTAACGGTGGGGACGGTGCCAATTCCGTCTCACGGCGAAATGCGTCGTGGGGAAGATGAGGAGAAAGGGCCTCGCCACCATGGCTGTGCAGACTGCTGAAACCGACGCGAACGCAAACGCCGACGCAAGCGCCACGAATTCCCTGCCCGTAGACCTGGGCCCCGCCACCGCGCTTTCCTGCCGCGAGTGCGGAGAGCGATTCGAACTCGGTCCGATCTTCGCGTGTTCTTCCTGTTTCGGTCCGCTCGAAGTCGCATACGACCTCCCCCTCGGCGACGCCGACGCGCTGCGCAAGCAGATCGAGGCCGGTCCGGACAACATCTGGCGTTACGCCCCGCTGCTTCCCGTCCCCGCCGACGTGGCGTCGAAGCCGAGCCTGAACCCCGGCTTCACCAAGCTGGTCAAGGCCGACAACCTCGCCCGCGAGCTGGGCGTCACCGGCGGCCTGTACGTCAAGGACGACTCCGGCAACCCGACGCACTCCTTCAAGGACCGTGTCGTCGCCATCGCCGTCGAGGCCGCCCGCGCGTTCGGTTTCACCACCCTCTCCTGCTCCTCCACCGGCAACCTGGCCGGCGCGGTCGGCGCCGCCGCCGCTCGGGCCGGTTTCCGTTCCTGCGTGTTCATCCCGCACGACCTGGAGCAGGGCAAGGTCGTCATGGCCTCCGTCTACGGTGGCGACCTGGTCGGCATCGAGGGCAATTACGACGACGTCAACCGCTTCTGCTCGGAGCTCATCGGCGACCCGGCGGGCGAGGGCTGGGGCTTCGTCAACGTCAACCTGCGCCCGTACTACGGCGAGGGCTCCAAGACCCTGGCGTACGAGATCTGCGAGCAGCTCGGCTGGCAGCTGCCGGACCAGATCGTCATCCCGATCGCCTCGGGCTCGCAGCTCACGAAAATCGACAAGGGGCTGAAGGAGCTCGTCGCGCTCGGCCTGGTCGAGGACAAGCCGTACAAGATCTTCGGCGCCCAGGCGGAGGGCTGCTCGCCGGTGTCGACCGCGTTCAAGGCCGGGCACGACGTCGTACGGCCGCAGAAGCCGAACACGATCGCCAAGTCGCTCGCGATCGGCAACCCGGCCGACGGCCCGTACGTCCTGGACATCGCCCGCCGCACGGGCGGCGCGGTCGAGGACGTCAACGACGAGCAGGTCGTGGACGCGATCAAGCTGCTGGCCGAGACCGAGGGCATCTTCGCGGAGACCGCGGGCGGCGTGACCGTCGGCGTGACGAAGAAGCTCATCGAGGCCGGGCTGCTGGATCCGACGCTCACCACCGTCGTGCTCAACACGGGCGACGGCCTGAAGACTCTTGAGGCGGTTGCCCCGACCACGGGCCAGTCCGCCGTCATCCGCCCCAACCTGGACTCTTTCCGAGAGGCTGGCCTCGCATGAGCGTCAACGTCCGCATCCCCACGATTCTCCGTACGTACACGAACAGCGCGGCCGAGGTGACGGCCGAGGGCGCGACCCTCGCCGAGGTCATCGCCGACCTGGAGAAGAACCACACGGGCATCGCGGCCCGCGTTCTGGACGACCAGGGCAAGCTGCGCCGCTTCGTGAATGTGTACGTCAACGACAACGACGTGCGCTTCGAGGAGGGGCTCGACACGCCCACTCCGGACGGCGCCGGTGTTTCGATCATTCCGGCCGTCGCAGGCGGCTGACCGACGCTTAAAGTCACTGCAATTGCCCTCTCCGCGATAGAAGCGGAGGGGGCAATTCTGCATGGTTGAGCGCGGTACAGTTGGGGCAGTCCCCTCCACTGCTTGTGCCCCACGCATATGAGAATGCGTCCGCGCACGTCAAGAAGCAGCCAAAGTCTGCGAGCCAATTGCCGCTCATGCGCGCTTTGTCCGGCCCGACTTGCCCTGGAATCCGGGGAATTTTTCGTATTCGCGCATTCCCCCGCGCCCAGAATTCTCGTCCGATTGACCTGTTGCAGAGGGCAGTTGGGCAGATACATTCAGCCGCGGTCGACGCGTTCCGGCGCACACCCTCTCCTGTCGGAGGGCTGGTTGGGGTGCAGGTCTGACCCGGGTCCGCGAAGTGCGGTCCTGTGCAAGGGCCAGTAATAGGGGAGTTAGGCATGGCTCAGGGCACCGTCAAGTGGTTCAACGCGGAGAAGGGGTACGGCTTCATCGCGGTCGACGGTGGTGCGGATGTTTTCGTCCACTACAGCGCGATCCAGATGGACGGGTACCGCACCCTTGAAGAGGGTCAGCGAGTCGAATTCGAGATCTCGCAGGGCCAGAAGGGTCCGCAGGCGGACATGGTCAAGCTCGCCGTCTGACTTTCGGCGCGGCGCGATCGGCCACCGACGCACTCACGTATGAAGGGCCTGTACCCGGTCGGGTACGGGCCCTTCATGCGTGCCTTGTACGTGCCGTGTGCGTCACCGGGCGTGCCCGGGTGCGGCGACGGCGCGCGTGTCCCGCTGGGACGGCCTTGCACTCGCAGGGGTCGAGTGCTAATCATTGGCGTTAGCACTCTCCCAGTGAGAGTGACAGAAGGACTGGGTCGGCGAGGCCCGCAGGCCGGGTGGGGCAAGGAACCACGCAGGCACGCAGGCCGTCCGTCGCGGGCGCCACGCAGTCCGTCGCTATCCACCCCAGTCCGGGAGGACCACTTCACATGGCCAAGATCATCGCGTTCGACGAGGAGGCACGGCGCGGTCTCGAGCGCGGGATGAACCAGCTCGCCGACGCCGTCAAGGTCACCCTCGGCCCCAAGGGCCGCAACGTCGTCCTCGAGAAGAAGTGGGGCGCCCCCACGATCACCAACGATGGTGTTTCCATCGCCAAGGAGATCGAGCTCGAGGACCCGTACGAGAAGATCGGCGCCGAGCTGGTCAAGGAAGTCGCGAAGAAGACCGACGACGTAGCCGGTGACGGCACGACGACCGCGACTGTCCTCGCCCAGGCACTGGTCCGCGAGGGCCTGCGCAACGTCGCCGCCGGCGCCAACCCGATGGCCCTCAAGCGTGGCATCGAGAAGGCCGTCGAGGCCGTCTCCGCCGCTCTGCTTGAGCAGGCCAAGGACGTGGAGACCAAGGAGCAGATCGCTTCGACCGCCTCCATCTCCGCCGCCGACACCCAGATCGGCGAGCTCATCGCCGAGGCGATGGACAAGGTCGGCAAGGAAGGCGTCATCACCGTCGAGGAGTCGCAGACCTTCGGTCTGGAGCTTGAGCTCACCGAGGGCATGCGCTTCGACAAGGGCTACATCTCGGCGTACTTCGCCACCGACATGGAGCGCATGGAGTCGTCGCTCGACGACCCGTACATCCTGATCGTCAACTCCAAGATCTCCAACGTGAAGGACCTCCTTCCGCTGCTGGAGAAGGTCATGCAGTCGGGCAAGCCGCTGCTGATCATCGCGGAGGACGTCGAGGGCGAGGCGCTGTCCACGCTCGTCGTCAACAAGATCCGTGGCACCTTCAAGTCCGTCGCCGTCAAGGCTCCGGGCTTCGGTGACCGCCGCAAGGCCATGCTCGGCGACATCGCCATCCTCACCGGTGGCACCGTCATCTCCGAGGAGGTCGGCCTCAAGCTGGAGAACGCCGGTCTCGACCTGCTCGGCCGTGCGCGCAAGGTCGTCATCACCAAGGACGAGACCACGATCGTCGACGGTGCGGGTGAGAGCGACCAGGTTCAGGGTCGCGTCAACCAGATCCGTGCCGAGATCGAGAACTCCGACTCGGACTACGACCGCGAGAAGCTCCAGGAGCGCCTGGCGAAGCTGGCCGGCGGCGTGGCCGTCATCAAGGCCGGTGCCGCCACGGAGGTCGAGCTCAAGGAGCGCAAGCACCGCATCGAGGACGCCGTTCGCAACGCGAAGGCGGCCGTCGAAGAGGGCATCGTCGCCGGTGGTGGCGTGGCGCTGCTGCAGGCCACGGCCGTCTTCGAGAAGCTTGAGCTCCAGGGCGACGAGGCGACCGGCGCCAACGCCGTGAAGCTCGCGCTGGAGGCTCCGCTCAAGCAGATCGCCGTCAACGGTGGTCTTGAGGGTGGCGTCATCGTCGAGAAGGTGCGCAACCTGCCGCTCGGCCACGGCCTGAACGCCGCGACCGGCGAGTACGTCGACATGATCGCCGAGGGCATCATCGACCCGGCGAAGGTCACGCGCTCTGCCCTGCAGAACGCGGCCTCCATCGCGGCGCTGTTCCTCACCACCGAGGCTGTCATCGCCGACAAGCCCGAGAAGGCCGGTGCCCCTGCGGGCGGCGGCATGCCGGGCGGTGACATGGACTTCTGAGCCCCGGCTCGGTAAGTCCTGTTACGCACGCAACCGAAGGCGGCACCCCTGCGAGGGGGTGCCGCCTTCGGGCGTTACTGGTTACTCGTTACCGGGTGTGCGGCTAGAGCACGCCGCTGTCGGAGATGGTGACCTTGGCGCTGGTACGGCCGCTCTGGGAGCCGTAGCTCTCGATCTTCTTGACCAGATTCATGCTGGCCTCGTCGGCGACCTCGCCGAACACGACGTGCTTGCCGTCCAGCCACGGGGTCGCGATGGTGGTGATGAAGAACTGCGAGCCGTTGGTGTTCTTGCCGGCGTTGGCCATCGAGAGCAGGCCCGGCTTGGTGTGCTTCAGCTGGAAGTTCTCGTCCGCGAACTTCTCGCCGTAGATGCTCTTGCCGCCTGTGCCGTCGCCGCGGGTGAAGTCGCCGCCCTGGAGCATGAAGTCCGGGATGACCCGGTGGAAGGACGAGCCGGCGTAGCCGAAGCCCTTCTCGCCGGTGGCGAGGGCGCGGAAGTTCTCCGTGGTCTTGGGGACCACGTCGTCGTACAGGTTGAACGAGATCCGCCCGGCGGGCTCGTCGTTGATCGTGATGTCGAAGTAGACCTTGGTTGTCATGGTCCCCATCCTGACATCCCTGGCACTCGGGGCACGGCGTGGCCCCGGGGCGCCGCGCCGTTAGTGGGCGTAGTCCTTGAGCTTCTGGGCGTCGAGGGTGATGTTGACGGGGTCGGGGGGACGGTGGCGCCGTACGGGTTGACAGCTGTTGATGTGGTTGTAGGCCGTTGTTGGCCGTCGGATACCTCGTTTGGGTGAACGGTACGGCGTTGCGGGGCTTGTGTTCTTGCTGGGCTGTTCCCTGTGGGGGTGGCTATGTCCGCTGTGGGCGAGTGGGGAGGAGGCCGCTGGTGGCACTCGATGCACGGAGGAAGAGGCGCGAACTGCGTACGCTGGCCGCTCCGTTCACGGTTGCGGCTCCTGCCGGTGCGCGTATCCGTGACCGGCTGCGTCTGGGTTCGGCGGATGAGAAGGTCCTGACGCTCCTCGGTGGACACCTGGGTCATCACGCCCGTGTCGATCTGGCGGAGCGTGTCCGTATCGGCAGTGTGCCGGTCGGCGGGCGGAGCGTAAGCGGGCGCTGACCGCGCCGACCGAGGCGACGACCCAGTGGGAACGCCCCTGGACGAAGAAGTAGAAGGAGGAAGCCGACCGTGCACCGGGCGTACAGATTCCTCCTCCGCCCCACCGTCCGCCAGGCGCAGGCTCTTTCCGAGATGCTGCGGGATCACTGCTCGCTCTACAACGGGGCGTTACAGGAACGCCGCGACGCCTACCGGCACGCTTCGAAGACGAGCGTCAAGTACGGACAGCAGTCCGCGCAGCTCAAGGAGATCCGGGCGTTCGACCCCGAGCGTCAGGGCCGCTGGTCTTTCTCCTCGCAGCAGGCCACCTTGCGCCGTCTGGACAAGGCGTTTCAGGCGTTCTTTAGGCGCGTGAAGGCCGGTGAGAAGCCCGGATACCCCCGATTTCGGGGAGTGAACTGGTTCGACACCGTGGACTTCCCGAAGGACGGTGACGGCTGCCGGTGGGACTCCACCCCGCACGCCCCTGTCACCCGCGTCCGGCTACAAGGTGTCGGGCACGTCCGCGTGCACCAACACCGGACCGTGAAGGGCCGCGTCAAGACCGTCTCGGTCAAGCGCGAGGGACGGCAGTGGTACGTCATCCTCGCCTGTGACGACGTGCCCGGCGAACCGCTGCCCGCAACCGGCGCCGTGACCGGCATCGACATGGGCGTGAATCACTTCCTGACCACCAGTGAGGGCGCCCACGTCCCCAACCCCCGGCACGGCAAGCGCAACGCCGAAGCCCTGGCCGAATCCCAACGGGCACTCAAGGCGTTCCCGCGCCGTAAGCGGGAGAACCGTACGGCGAAGCACCGCCGGGCGGTGGAGAAGGTTGCCAAGCTTCACCGCAAGGTGCGCCGTCAGCGCACCGACCACGCGCACAAGACCGCGCTTGCGATAGTCCGCGACTACGACCAGATAGGTCACGAGCGCCTGAGCATCGCGAACATGGTTCGCACCCCCAAGCCGAAGCCCGACCCCGAGACGCCCGGCGCGTTCCTGCCGAACGGCGCCGCATCGAAATCCGGGCTGAACCGCAACATTCTTGACGCGGGTTGGGGGGTGTTCCTGGGCATCCTCGCGCACAAGGCTGAAAGCGCCGGTCGTGTACTGATCCCGGTGGACCCCCGCAACACCTCGCGCACCTGCCCCAAATGCGGGCACGTGGATGCCGAGAACCGCGACGGCGAAAAGTTCCAGTGCACCTCATGCCAGCACGTCGACCACGCAGACCGCGTGGGCGCCTGGAACGTCGCACTCAGGGCCGGGCTGGTCCTTCCCGACGTGGCCTAGCCACCGACAGGAGAAGCCCGCCGGATTTATCTGGGGGGAGGAGTCACCAAGGAGGGCTCGGGGCTTGCGGCTTGAGCTCCGGGGTAGCGGGGGGCACACTTCCGGTTTCACTACCGAAAGTATTCAGATAGGCGCGCAGAGTTATTGTGCGTGATCGTTTCTGCATGGTTCTCTCGTGGGCATGTCAACCTCGATGAGGCTTGCCCTCGCGGCTGCCATCACCGCTGTCCTGGCGGTCACAGGTCCCTTGTCCGCCTCCGCACAGTCCGCCGCACCGGCGGAGCGTTCCGATCCCGCTCCGCTCCGGCTCTCGGACAACCCCGTCCCCGGCCAGTACCTCGTCTCGCTCAAGCCCACGGCCGACGTCGCCGCAGCTGCGAGTGACGTGGACGTGACCCCCCTGTTCAGCTACAAGAAGGTGATGCGGGGCTTCGCCGCCAAGCTCACAGACGCTCAACTGGCCAAGGTCCGCGCGCTTCCGAACGTGCAGGCCGTGGAGCAGGACACCGAGGTCCGCGCCTCGGGGCCCGCCGCGTCCTGGGGCCTGGACCGGATCGATCAACGCTACCTGCCGCTCGACGGCCAGTTCACCGCCAACGCGACCGGCGCCGGAGCCAACGCGTACATCCTCGACACCGGCATCGACTACTGCCACTCCGAGTTCGAAGGGCGTGCCAGGCCCGGATTCGACGCCATCGGGGATGGACGCAACGGGGCGGACTGCAATGGTCACGGCACGCACGTCGCAGGCACGGTCGGCGGCAAGACGTACGGCGTGGCACGCAAGGCGAGTCTCATCAGCGTCCGGGTCCTCGACTGCCAGGGCAAGGGCAGCAACGCCGGGATCATCGCCGGCTTCGAATGGACGGCGGCGCACGCCGCATGGAACCCCACCAATCCGGCCGTACTCAACGGTTCGCTCGGCGGGCAGAAGTCCCTCCTGGTGAACGCCGCCGCCAACGCCCTCTACGACAGTGGCGTCCTGCCGGTTGTCGCGGCGGGCAACGACTCGGTGGACGCCTGCAACGTCTCCCCGGCCTCTGCGGAAGGCGCGTTCACGGTCGGCGCGAGCAACGGCAACGACGAGCAGGCGTTCTTCTCCAACCACGGTGCATGCCTGGCGATTTATGCCCCCGGTACCGCCATCGTTTCGGCCAAGCTGGGCGGCGGGAGCGTCGCGCTGAACGGCACTTCCATGGCCTCGCCGCACGTCGCCGGGGCGGCACTGCTGTACGAGGCGACCCACCCGTGGGCGGACCCGGCGGAAACCGCCGGCTGGCTCGACGACAACTCCACCAAGGACGTGCTGACCGGCGTCAGCCCGGACTCGCCCAACCGGCTCCTCTTCACCGACGGCATCTGACACCACACCACGGCGCCTGCCCTCCACCCCAGTGCGGGGTGGAGGGCAGGCGGGCGCTGCTGTTTGCTAGTGCCGCTTGAGGCCCGTGACGAATGCGGCCCAGGCGTCGGCCCGGAACACGAGCTTCGGGCCGCCGGGGTTCTTGGAGTCACGAACGGGGACGATCTCGGGGTGACCGGCGGCGACTTCGAGGCAGTCGCCGCCGTCGCCGCCGCTGTAGCTGGACTTGTGCCAGGTCGCCGCGCTCAGGTCGTACTCAGGGCTGATCTTCATGCGCGTAATCCTCCGCCACTGATTCGATCAGGGCCAGGGATTCCTTGGGTGACAGTGCCATGGCCCTGACTAAATCGTACGTGAGTTCGTGGCGGGCGACAGTTGCCGGATCGTCCTGCAACTGCCCTGTGCCCAGGCCTTGGAGGTAGGCGAGCGGGGGAGCGTCCTCGAAAGCCATCAGCTTGAGAGAGCCGTTGAGGGCCGCGTGGGCGCCCGCCCCGAACGGCAGCACCTGCACGATGACCCGGTGGCGGCGGATCATCGCCGTCACATGGCGCAGCGCCTCCGCCATCTCCACGGGCTCGCCGACCATGCGGCGCAGCACCGCCTCGTCCAGCACCGTCCACAACAGCGGCTTTGTTGGATCGTCGAGGAGTCGCGCCCGCTCCAGCCTCGCTGCCACCAGCTCGTCGATGACCTCCTCCGTCGCGGTCGGCTGGTACGCGCGGAAGATGGCTCTGGCGTACGGCTCCGTCTGCAACAGACCCGGGATCAGCAGCGGCCCGTACTCCTTGATGGCCGTCGCGATCGCTTCCGCCTCCGCCGCTTCCGCGAAGTGGTCCGGGTACTTGGACTTCGTGGACGCCTTGCAGTTCCGCTCGAAGAAGCCGCCCGTCCCGAGGATCTCGTCTATCTTCACCGCGTACTCCGGCATCATCCGCCGTGTCCCCGACTCCAGTTGGCCGATGAACGAGCCGCTCACGAACAGCGGCTCGCCGAGCTCCGCCTGCGTAAGGCCGGACTTCTCGCGCGCGTGGCGCAGTTCGGCTCCGAGGAGGGCGCGAGGGGAGGAGGAGGGGTCGAGGTCCTTTGGTCCGGGCATGGCAACTCCCTGTTGTACAGGTGGGGTTGTTGGGCCGTCGTTCTTCTCAGGCTAGCCGTGCACCGGACACGCTGTGTACGTAATGCGGACACTCAGCGTGGAGGTTGGCAAGGATGGCGATGACGGCGAATGAGCGCCTACGGGCCGTGGAAGACGCCGTGGGGCAGCTCCGGACCGAGCTGGGTGCGGCGGGGGTGGCCCTGCCCTCCCTGCGCGTCGACCCGGTGTCGAGCGCGGGCAACGAGCCGTACCCCCTGGTCGATCTCGGCCGCTGCAACCTGGACACCGCGCTGCGGCTCGTCGCCGTACTGCATGAGGTGCGGCGATGAGCGCCGGAAGGTACGTGATCGACTCCCGCACCGGACGCGTCGGGCAGGTCATGGGGCGGGAGGGGCCGTACGTACAGCTGAGGCCGCCGGGCGGCGGGCGGGAGTGGGACTGCCCGCCGGAGGCGATGGCGCCGGCGCCGCCGGGGGAGGTGCTGCGGGCGCGGGTTCGGGCGATCAACAGTGAGGGGCGGCTGCCGTGAGGTGGGGGCGTTGTCAGTGGCGGGTGGGAGCGTAACGGTATGGGACTTTCGATTCAATGCAGTCGAGATGAGAGCACCGGGCAGTGGGCCGCCGTTGGTGACGACGGGAGCAGAACCGTCACGATGACGGCCAACACGTCGGACGAGGCGAGCGCGCTCGTGACGGAGGCCTTCGGGATGACCGCGTATCGGCCTCCGCCGCCGCTGCCGCCGGGGTGGCAGAGGTTCAACCTGCTCCACTGTCCGGTCGTGGACTACCCGAAGTTCGACGATCCTCGGTATGACGCGCTCAAGGCTCGACCGCCCGAGGGGTGTGAAGTCAGGGACTTTGGTGGGTACTTCGGACTGCGCTGCGAGCGGCCGGGGGCCACGCTGCTCGATGCGGTCGCCGTGCTCTGTGCCGAGATCCGTGCTGAGCATGGGCTGCTCATGACCGATCTCGGCATTGAGAAGCTGTGGGAGTGGTCCTCGGACGGTACGGACGGCTGGGGCGCGGAGATCGTGGGGCAATTGCTGCTGATGGCCGCCGAGCGGGGGCCGGCGCTCGGGTACAGCGTGGATGACCTGGTGCGGTTCTTGCGTACGGCTGCGTCGGACTGACTTCCGGTCGCTGTCAGAGGCCTGGGCCCAGCCCGAGGCGGGTCGCTTGCTGTGTGGGGGAGGTGCGGCGTGGGGGGTCACTCGGTGGCTTGGAGCGCGGCGCGGAGGTGGCCCCCCGACTCCGTCAGGAGCCGCTCGGCCGTCCCGCCGTCGACTCCCGCGAGGATCGTGAGGATCGCGGGCTTCACCTCGTCGTCCGTCGCGGTCAGCGCGGCCTCGATGTCCTCGTCCGATGCGCCCGTCGCGAGCGCGACGATGCGGCGTGAGCGGGCGCGCAGCTTCTCGTTGGAGGCCCGTACGTCGACCATCAGGTTTCCGTACGTCTTGCCGAGGCGGATCATCGTGATCGTCGAGATCATGTTGAGTACGAGCTTCTGGGCCGTGCCCGCCTTGAGGCGGGTGGAGCCGGTGAGGAGCTCCGGGCCTACGACGACTTCGATGCCGTGCTCGGCGGCGGCGCCCAGCGCGCTGTCCGCGTTGCAGGACAGGCCGATGGTCAGGGCTCCGAGGCTGCGGGCGTGTTCTACCGCGCCGATCGCGTACGGGGTGCGGCCCGAGGCCGAGATGCCGACGACCGTGTCGTTCGCGGTGAGAGTCAGCGCGTTCAGGTCCGCCGCCGCCAGTTCCTTGCTGTCCTCCGCGCCTTCGACGGCCTCGACCATTGCGGAAGGGCCGCCCGCGATCAGGCCCACGACCTCGGAGGGGTCGGTGTTGAAGGTGGGCGGGCACTCGCTCGCGTCCAGTACGCCCAGGCGGCCCGCCGTACCCGCGCCCGCGTAGATCAGGCGGCCTCCGCGGGCCATGCGCCCGGCCGTGGCGTCGATCGCGGCGGCGATGCGCGGGAGCTGTGCGGCGACGGCTTCGGGGACGGTGCGGTCCTCGCCGTTCATGACGCGGGCGATGTCGAGCGTCGGCTGCTGGTCGATGTCGGCGAGTTCGGGACGGAACGCTTCGGTGGTGAGCGTGGCGAGCTCCGCGCGCAGTTCGGAGTACGTGGAGGAGGCGGAGGAAGGGGAAGAGGTGGAGGTCATGAGGAGCGGCTCTTTCGGGTGCTGGTCAGGCCAGGTCAGGGCACGTCAGCGGTTGCTGCTGCGGGGGCTGTGGCGGTGCGCGAGTGCCTCGTACGAGGCGGCCAGCGCGGGGGCCGCCGTCTCGTACGTACGCTGCATGACGCCTATGAACAGGCAGTCCACGACGAGCAGTTGACTGGTACGGGACGACATCGCGGCCGGGCGCAGTTCGCTCTCGCGGGCCGTCGAAGTGGTGAGGATGTGGTCCGCGTACTGCGACACAGCACCGTCCGGGCGGCCCGTGATCGCGACCGTCGTCGCCCCGTGGTCGAACGCGACCCGCAGCGGCTCGATCACGTCGCCCGTCGAGCCGGAGTGCGTGATCGCGATGGCGACGTCGCCGGAGCGCAGCTGCACGGCGTTGGTGACGGCGAGGTGCGGGTCGGTGTGCGCGTGCGCGATCAGGCCGATGCGCAGCAGCTTCTGGGCGAGGTCCATGCCGACGAGGGAGGAGGCGCCGACGCCGTAGATGTCGATACGGCGGGCGGTCGCGAGCGCGGTGACGGCCGCGCCCAGCTGCACGGTGTCGAGCCCGGCGGCGGTGTCGGCGAGGGTCTGCTGTTCGTCGTACGCGAGCTTCGTGACGACGTCCGCTATCGGGTCGTCGACCGCGATGTCCGCGGTCACGGCGGGGGCCCGGCCCGACTGCTGCTGGGCGGCGAGCCCGGCGAGCGCGAGGCGCAGGTCGCGGTAGCCGGGGTAGCCGAGGAGGCGGGCGGTGCGGACGACGGTGGCCTCGCTGGTGCCGGTGAGTTCGGCGAGACCGGTGACCGTGAGGGCGGCGCAGCCGGCGGGGTCGGCGGCGACGGCTTCGGCGACGCGCTGCATGGATCGGGTCATGGACGGGGCGAGGGTCCGTACCTTGGCTGCGAGGGCGGCGGGGGCGGGCGGGGCGCTGCCCGCACCGCCGGCGCCGGCATTACCGCCGGAACCGGCGCTAAAAATTTCCTTCACTTCATTGGTCACTACTGAAAGATATTTTCAGGACCCTTGAGCGTCAACCCTTCTCCTGGCCTCCCGGCCGCCGAGTGACAATGGCTTCATGGACCCCACGACCTCTGCCCTGGAACAGGCCTTGCACGCGGCCCGCGCGCTCGTCATGGCCGACCTGACGGCCCGCGAGGTGGCCGTGGCGGACGTCGTGTCGCTGGTCGAGGACGCGGTCGCGCACCGCCGTTGGTGGGTTGAACAGTGGCCCGAGGGTGTGGAGTACGTCGTCGGGCTGGTCGCCCAGGACGTACAGGACGCGCTCCTCGAACGGTACGGGCGCTGGCCGCTCTGCCCGGTCTGCGTGGACTCGGACCCGCACGCTCTGGAGGTCGAACCGGAACTGGGGCCCGACCCGCACTGGGTGTGTGCGAAGGCGGCTGTGATCGTCGCGCGCGTGGGTGCGCTGCAGTGACCCTCTACATCGACCCGCCGACGTGGCCGGGACACGGTCGGATGTGGTCGCACCTGGTAAGCGACGTGTCGTACGACGAACTGCACGCCTTCGCGGCGTCGATCGGGGCGCCGGCGCGGGCGTTCGAGCGGGACCACTACGACATCCCGGAATCGCGGTATGCGGATGCGGTGGCGGCGGGCGCGGTCCAGGTGGGCTCGAAGGAGCTCGTGCGGAGGCTTACGGAGGCGGGGCTGCGGCGGCGTAAGGGGCGAGTGGGCTTGGACCGGGTGGGCTCGGACCGGGTGGGCTCGGACCGGGTGGGCTCGGACCCGGTGGGGGATGGCTCAGACGCGTAGCAGATCGAGCTCCGTCGTCAGGTTCTGCCGTGCCCGCGCCTCCCACTCCGCCTGCCCGTGCGGCGTACGGAACAGCCTCGGGAGGCCGAGGAGCTGGCGCAGGACCGCCGCCCGGCCCTCGCGAAACGTCTCGTCCGGTACGAAGCCGTACTCCTCCCGTACCGATGCCGCGTAGGCGGCGTACGCCTCCGGGCCCGCCGCCAGGATCGCCAGGTCCGCGTCGCAGAGCACCTCGCCGTTGGTGTCGCCGGGCTCGGGGGCGTGCGTGACGGTGAGGCGGACCAGGCGGGCGACTTCGGCGGTGCGGGCGTCGTCGATGCCGAGTTCGGGGAGGGCGAGCTCGGCGAGGGCGGCGCTGCGCTCCTCGTTCTCGGAGCGGTCGGGGCGGTAGACCGCGTCGTGGAACCAGGCGGCGAGGCGGACCGCGGCCGGGTCTTCGGCGTGGGCGACCAGGGTGTCGATGTGGTCCAGGACCGCGATCAGGTGGTCGGTGGTGTGGTACCGCCGCTGCGGCTCGGCCCAGCGGGCGAGGAGATTCTCGGCGTACGGCATCGGGTCGGGCTCGGGGATGCCGTCGCGGGCCGCGAGGACGGTGTGGTGCCAGCGGGTCCGGAGATCGGCGTGAGCGGCGTGGTGGTCGGGCATGGGCAGAGTCTAGGTAACCCGCATACCCCCTGGGGGTAGTCTCTTTTTCGGGCGGTCAGATCGTCGTCATTGCTTGGATCTCCGGGGCCTCGACGAGGCTGCTCGGCAGGGCGATGTATGCCGTGACCCCGCACGCCCCGTCCTGCCCCTGGGTCGGGCGCAGTTCGACCTGGGCGCCGAGCCGGGCGGCGAGAGTTCCGACGACGTAGTGGCCGAGGTAGCGGCTGGGGGCGACCAGGAAGGATTCCCGGCCCGCGAGGCGGGCGTTGGAGCGGGCCAGGTCCTCGGTGCTCATGCCGGTTCCGCGGTCGACGACCGCGATGCAGTACTCGCCGCCGTCGCGCCAGCCGTAGACCTCGACCGGACGCGAGGGCGGCGAGAAGATCAGGGCGTTCTCGATGAGCTCGGCGAGCAGATGGGAGAGCTCGGCGACGGCCCGGCCGCGGATCCGGCCGTCCTGGACGTCGACGACGGCGACGCGCTGGTACTGCTCGACCTCGGCGATCGCCGACTGCACCACCTCGGACGCCGTCACCAGGCCCGCCCAGGTGCGCGGCGGCGACTCCTCCCCAGCGAGCACGAGCAGCGACTCCGCGTTGCGGCGCATCCGGGTGGCCAGGTGGTCGAGTTCGAAGAGCTCACCGAGGGCGTCCGGGTCGACCTCCTGGCTCTCCAGGGTGGTGATCAGGCCGAGCTGACGGGAGAGAAGCACCTGGTTGCGGCGGCCGAGGCTGGCGAGCGACTCGGAGCTGTTGCGGCGCAGGACTGCCTGTTCGGCCGCGAGCCCGATCGCGGTGTGCTCGACGTTGCGCAGAGCGGCGGCGAGCTGGATGAACTCACGTGCGCCGTCGGGGACTTCGCGGGCAGGCTCGGGAAGAAGCTCGTCGCCCGCCTCGGCCTCCTGGATCCGGGCGACGGCTGCCGGAAGTCCGGTGCGGGCCACCGCGTCCGCCTCGTCGGCGAGCGCACCGAGCGGCCGGGTGATCGAGCGCGCGGAGAGCAGGGCGAGTGCGGTGGCCACCGCGAGGATCAGCACACCGAGGCCGATGAATCCGCCCAGTTCGGCGGTGGCCTCGTCGCCGAGCCGGTCCGCGTGGCTTCGTACGTCGGAGCCTGTCTGTTGCTGTACGCCGTGGAGTCTGTCGACCAGTGCGGTCATCGACGACCACCATTGGGCGGGGGCGACGGTGAGCTCGGAGCCGTCGGCGCCGCCCTCGGCCTGCTTCTCGTAGCCGGTGGCGCGTCGGGCTTCGGGGGTGTCGAAGGCGGAGCTGAGTGCGGATTCCTGGGCGGGGGTGGCGAGTTCGGCGTACTGGCGCAGGGAGGCAAGGCGGTCCGCCCGCACCTCGGTGAAGTCGAGGAACTCGCGGCCCTTGAACCGCCCCGCCGCGAAAACCCCGTTGAGGGAGCCGCGCTCCAGGGCGACCGCCTCGGTGGCCCTGGCGAGAGCCTCCAAGGCGCCCAACGAATCGGCGAGGGCCCGGTCCCCACGGTCCGGTTCTGCCGCCGCGGCGCTGATCAGTGCCTCGATCGCCTTGGTGTACGCGGTCAGGGTCGGGGCACGCCGGGCCGTGCCGTCGTCGACCTGACCGCGTAAGGAAGTCAGTGCCGTGACCGGGGTGAGTGCCTTGCGTACGGCATGGCCGGTGTCCGCTCCCGCGTCGCCCGCCGCGAGCAGGGCGTCGAATTCGCTGCGGGCGGTGTCGGTGCGGGTGCGCTGGGCGTCGACGTCGTCGCGGTACTCGTCGGCGCCGCCGAGCAGGCCGTTGGTGAGGCCGCGCTCACGCTGCAGCTCGCGCACCAAGTCCTGTGATTTCAGCACGAGTTCGACGTGCCCGGCGCTCTCCCGGGCGGCCGACCAGTCGGCCGCCCGGTCGGCGACCCCGAGGCCGGTCACGACGAGCAGCAGGCAGGTGGGGACGGCGAGCACGATGGCCACCCGTCCCCGGATCGTGCCCCAACCGGGCAGGGCGGGCAGGTGCGGCAGGCGGTGCCGTTGATTACGCGTCACACCCGACGACGGTACGAACCGGTATGACCGGCGCGGTTTCGCGGCGGTAAGAGACGGGTTGCTCCCGGCTCACGGAGGGTCCGGGTCCCGCCGGGCACCGGATGCGACCGTGCCGTAACACTGCGGGGCTTTCCCGCACGGCCGCCGCATCCGCCCACCGCATCCGCCCACCGCATCCGCCCCACCGCATCCGCCCCACCGCATCCGCCCCACCGCACCGCCCACCGCATCCGCCCGCCGGGCGGGCACCGGAGCCGTCACGCCGCCTGGAAGCCGCGCAGCCGCAGCGAGTTGCCGACCACGAAGACCGACGAGAACGCCATCGCCGCCCCCGCGATCATCGGGTTGAGCAGGCCGGATGCCGCGAGCGGCAGGGCCGCCACGTTGTAGGCGAAGGCCCAGAAGAGGTTCGACTTGATGGTGCCGAGCGTCTTGCGGGAGAGGCGGATCGCGTCGGCGGCGGCCAGCAGGTCGCCCCGTACGAGCGTCAGGTCGCCCGCCTCGATCGCGGCGTCCGTCCCCGTGCCCATGGCCAGGCCCAGGTCGGCCTGCGCGAGCGCCGCCGCGTCGTTGACGCCGTCGCCGACCATCGCGACGCTGCGGCCCTCCGCCTGGAGCTTCTTGACCACGTCGACCTTGTCCTGCGGCATGACCTCCGCGATGACCTCGTCGATGCCGACCTCGCGGGCCACCGACTCGGCGACGGCCTTGTTGTCGCCGGTCAGGAGGATCGGGGTGAGGCCCAGGGCGCGCAGCCTGCGTACCGCCTCCGCGCTGGTCTCCTTCACCGCGTCGGCGACCTCCAGGACCGCGCGCGCCTCGCCGTCCCAGGCCACCGCGATGGCTGTACGTCCGGCTGCTTCGGCCTCGCCCCTGGTGCGCTCCAGCTCGGCCGGCAGCTCCATCGCCCACTCCCCGAGGAGTGTTGAGCGGCCGACCAGTATGGCGTGACCCTCGACGATGCCCTGGACGCCGAGGCCCGGGACGTTCGCGAAGTCCTCGGGGACGGGCAGGCCGCCCAGCTCCGCCGTGGCGCCGGCCGCCACCGCCCGGGCGACCGGGTGCTCGGACGCGTGCTCCAACGCGCCTGCCAAGCGCAGGACTTCGGCGCGGTCCGTGCTGTCGGCGGTGTGGACGGCGAGCAGGGTCATACGGCCCGTGGTGACCGTGCCGGTCTTGTCGAGGACGATCGTGTCGGCCTTGCGGGTGTTCTCCAGGACCTCCGGGCCCTTGATCAGGATGCCGAGCTGCGCGCCACGGCCCGTACCGACCATGAGGGCGGTCGGGGTGGCCAGGCCCAGGGCGCACGGGCAGGCGATGATCAGTACGGCCACGGCGGCCGTGAAGGCGGCGGTCAGGCCGGATCCGTTGCCGAGCCAGAAGCCGAGCGTGCCGAGCGCGAGGGCGATGACGACGGGCACGAAGACGGCCGAGATCTTGTCGGCCAGGCGCTGGGCGGCCGCCTTGCCGTTCTGGGCGTCCTCGACCAGCTTGGCCATCCTGGCCAGTTGGGTGTCGGCACCGACCCGGGTGGCCTCGACGACCAGGCGGCCGCCGGCGTTCAGGGTCGCTCCGGTGACGGAGTCGCCGGGGCCGACCTCGACGGGGACGGACTCGCCGGTGAGCATGGCGGCGTCGACAGCGGAGGTGCCTTCGACGACAGTGCCGTCGGTGGCGATCTTTTCTCCCGGGCGTACGAGGAAAAGGTCGCCGACGGCCAGGTCCGCGGTGGGGATGGTCTCCTCGCGGCCCTCCCGCAGGACGGTGACGCTCTTGGCGCCGAGTTCGAGGAGTGCCTTGAGGGCGGCGCCCGCCTTCCGCTTCGAGCGGGCCTCGAAGTAGCGCCCGGCCAGGATGAACGCGGTGACTCCGGCGGCGGCTTCGAGATAGATGTTCCCGGCGCCGTCGCTGCGCGAGATCGTCAGCTCGAAGGGGTGGGTCATGCCGGGTGTTCCGGCTGTCCCGAAGAACAGTGCCCAGAGGGACCAGAGGAACGCCGCCGATGTGCCGACCGAGATCAGCGTGTCCATGGTGGCCGCGCCGTGCTTGGCGTTGGTCCAGGCGGCGCGGTGGAAGGGCCAGGCGGCGTAGGTGACGACGGGCGCGGCGAGGGTGAGGGACAGCCACTGCCAGTACTGAATCTGGAGCGCCGGGACCATCGCCATCGCGACGACGGGCACGGCGAGGAGGGTTGCGGTGATCAACCGCTGGCGGAGCGGCCGCAGTTCGTCGTGCGCGCTTTCCGTGTCCGACGGCACCTCCTGGGGCTCTGTGGGTGGCGGGGCGGGCTCCTTCGCGGTGTAGCCGGTGGCCTCCACGGTGGCGATCAGGTCCTGTACGGAGACCTCCTCGCCCCGGTAGCTGACCTTGGCCTTCTCGGTGGCGTAGTTGACGGTGGCTTCGACGCCGTCCATGCGGTTGAGCTTCTTCTCGATACGGGCGGCGCAGGAGGCGCAGGTCATGCCGCCGATGGCCAGTTCGACCTGGGTGGGAGTGGGGGTGCCGGCTGCTGTGGTGGGCATGTCTTGCTCCTCGGTACGCCGCTGAATACCCCTGGGGGGTATTGGTTCTGGTGGGTCATGTATACCCCCAGCCCCCATCTGATGCAAGGCGTTGAATCCGGTTGACGTTATACCCCCTGGGGGTATTGTCGTCGGTGTAACAACAACATCAGTCGTCGCCCCATCGCTCCCTGGAGACCGTCATGAACACCGGACTGAAGATCACCGCCTTCGCTGCCGCGCTCGCCGCGACCTTCGGCACGGCGTACGGAGTGGGAAAGGGTGTCGGGCCCGTCGTCGCGGACGAGCGCCCGGCTGCGTCGCCGCACGGCGGTCACGACGGGCGCGGGGAGAAGGGCGAGCGCGGGTCGGACGGCACCGCCCCCGGCGGGCTCCAGATCTCCGAGCGCGGATACGCCCTGGACCTGGAGACCTCGCGTATCAAGGCCGGTGAACGTACCGAGGTGCGCTTCTCCGTCCGGGACGGGAGCGGGCGCAAGGTCACGGCGTACAAGCGCGAGCACGGCAAGGAGCTGCACTTCATCGTCGCCTCGCGTGATCTCACCGCCTACCGGCACCTGCATCCGGTCCGCGCAGCCGACGGCACGTGGTCCGTCCCCGTCGAACTGCCCAAGGCGGGCGGCTACCGCGCGTTCGCCGACTTCACGCCTGCGAGGAAGGGTGCCGAGGGGGTGACGCTCGGCGCCGACCTGGCCGTCTCCGGCGCGTACGCGCCTGCCGCACTGCCGCCGGTCGAGGCGACCGCCGAAGTCGACGGCTACGAGGTCACCCTCGCCGGCGGGCTGCGCCCCGGCGCGGCCCGCGAGCTCAGGCTGACCGTCGCCAAGGGCGGCAAGCCCGTCACCGACCTCCAGCCGTACCTCGGTGCGTACGGACACCTGGTCGCCCTGCGCTCCGGCGACCTCGCGTATCTGCACGTCCACCCGAACGACGGGGGGCCGGGGCCCGAGGTGTCCTTCACCGCCACTGCGCCCAGCTCCGGTGCGTACCGCCTCTTCCTCGACTTCCGGCACGAGGGCAAGGTCCGTACCGCGGCCTTCACGGTCTCTGCGGGTGGCGGGGTCGAGGCGGGTGGCCACGCGCACTGACGCGCTGATGCGCGGGGCCGTGTGCTACCCGTAGGGTGACTATTGGACTAGACCTGTAGTAGCCGCCGCCCGATGGAATGGGGTCACATGAGCAACCGTGCAGTCCTGGAGGTGATCGCCCTCGACGCGGAGGATGCGATCGCCGCCCAGACCGGAGGGGCGGACCGGCTCGAACTGGTCACGGACATCGCGGCGGACGGTCTCACCCCGTCCCGTGAGACCTTCGGCCGGATCCGCGCCTCCGTGGACATCCCGCTGCGCGTGATGCTCAGGGTTGCCGACGGCTTCGCGGCGGGGGATGTGGATGTGCTCGTACGGAAGGCGCGGGAGCTGCGGGGCGAGGGCGCGGAGGAGTTCGTGCTCGGCTTCCTGGACGCGGACGGCAACCCGGATCTCGTCGCCGTCGAGCGGCTGGTCGCGGAACTGAACGGTTGCCACTGGACCTTCCACCGGGCGATCGACCGCGCCGCCGACCGCGACGCGCTGCGGAAGCAACTCGCGGATCTGCCGGGCCTGGACACGTACCTCACGGCGGGCTCGGCGGACGGGGTCGACGACGGCATGGCGACGCTTGTGGCGGAGGCGGCGCGCACGGGTGAGCCCGGGTACGAACCGCAGATCCTGGTGGGTGGAGGCTTGCGCCTCGACCATCTGCCGCGCTTGCTCGGCGCCGGTATCGACGCGTTCCACATCGGCGGGGCGGCGCGGCCGGGGGGATGGTCGGCGGGGGTCGATGCGGGGGCGGTGCGGGAGTGGCGGGCGGTGCTGGACGCGGGGTAGGGGTTTGTTTCCCCACCCCGCACCTCCCGAAGTCCTCAATCGCCGGAGGGGCTGATTTTTCAGCCCTCCGGCGATTGAGAACATGCCCGCCGTCGGCGCCCGCCTAGCCCAACTGAGCCGGCAGCGGTGACGCATGCAGCACCGTCAGGCCCGATACCGCGCGCGTCAGGGCGACGTACAGCCGGCGCAACCCGGTCCGTTCGTCCGGTTCGCCGTCGACGACCGCCGCGGGCTCGTCCAGCACCACGTAGTCGTACTCCAGACCCTTGGCGAGCGATGCCGGGACCAGCGTCAGCCGGGAGTCGGCGGTCGTCTCCTCGCCGGGCGCGAGGTACGGCATCCCCGCCGCGGCCAGGGCCTCGGCGAGTGCCGGGATGCGGGCGTCGGCGGCGATCAGGCCGATGGAGCCTTCGTGGGCGAGGGATTCCGCGCAGGCCGCCACCGCCGCCGCGTCCAGCGCCGCCGAGGTGGCGGCGGCGTCGCCCGGCGTGGCGTCGCGGCCCACCGCCCGGATCTCCAGCGACCCCGGTGACTCACGTACCGACCGCACCTCCGCCAGGCCCGGCGACATGTGCGGCAGCAGCCGCGACGCGTAGGCGATCACCTCGCGCGGTACGCGGAAGCCCGCCGTCAGTTCCTCCAGCAGCGCGTCCGGCTTGCCCAGGTGCGTCAGCGCGTCCGCCCAGCTCGCCGTCGCCCACGGCGTCGTGCCCTGCGCCAGGTCGCCCAGCACCGTCGCCGAGCCTGTCGTGCAGCGGCGGCCCACCGCGCGGTACTGCATGGGGGACAGGTCCTGCGCCTCGTCGAGGACCACATGGCCGAGGGAGTGCGTACGGGAGACCAGGTCGTTCGCCTCGTCGATCAGCACCGCGTCCGCAGCTGACCACTTCGCGGCCTTGACGCTCCGCGCGGGCTTGGCCCACAGGATCGTCTTCTGCTCGTCCTCCGTGAGGATGCCGTTCGCGTGCGCGGCCAGGAACTCCGCGTCCGCGAGCAGCCGCAGCACCAGCTTTGCGGGCTCGATGGGCGGCCAGACCGCCTTGACCACCGCCTTGACGGCCGCATTCCGGGCCACCGCGTCCTGCACCCGGTCGTCCGGCGCCTCGCCCGCCTGCTCCATCCGTACGAGAACGGCATGCGCGATGCGCTGCGGAAGTGCCTCGCGGGCGGCGCCGTAACGGATGTCGCGGTTCAGCAACTCCTGGACCATCTCCTCCAGTTCGTACGCCGGTACGCGCCACCGCCGCGACCCGCGGACCACCACCAGCGGCTCGGTCGGCATCGTGACGTGCGAACGCAGCGCGCGGCGCAGCACCTCCGCCATGCGGGCGTCGCCCTTGACGACCGCGGCCGCCGCTTCGTCCTCGCCCCGCACCTCTACGTGCGCGACCAGGTCGTCGACGGTCGCCTGCTTGACCTCCAGCTCGCCGAGGGCGGGCAGGACCTGCTCGATGTAGTGCAGGAAGGACTTGTTCGGCCCGATGACGAGCGTGCCGGTGCGGGCGAGCCGCTCGCGGTGCGCGTAGAGGAGGTACGCGACGCGGTGCAGGCCGACGGCGGTCTTGCCGGTGCCGGGGCCGCCCTGCACACACACGGAACCGGCGAGCCCGGACCGTACGATCTCGTCCTGCTCGGGCTGGATCGTCGCGACGATGTCGCGCATCGGACCCACGCGCGGCCGCTCGATCTCGGCCTGGAGCAGCTTGCTGGTCTGCTCGGACTCCCGCGGATCGGTGAGGTACTCGTCCTCGTACGCCGTGAGCTCGCCGCCCGTGTACCCGAAGCGGCGGCGCAGCCCGACGTCCATGGGGTCCTTCTTGGACGCCCGGTAGAAGGGCTGCGAGACGGGCGCGCGCCAGTCGATGACCATGGGGTCGCCGTCGGCGTTGTGGACGTGCCGCCGGCCGATGTAGAACTGCTCCCCCTCCGCGCCCTCCGCCCGGTCCGCGCCGACGCGGTGCAGATAGTCGAGGCGGCCGAAGAAGAGCGGGGTGTGGGCGAGATCGGCCAGCGCCTTGATGCGGTCCTCGATCTGCGCGGTGAGGACGACGGCGTTCACCCAGTTCGCGGTGACGTCGCGGATGTCGAGGGACTGCACGTCCTCGCGCATGGCGCGGAGCGCGGCGCGCGAGGAGGTGAGGTGGGCGCGCTCACGGGCCAGTGGGTCGGTTGTGGGAGCGGATCTGGGGTCAGGGGCGTGCGCGGGCACGGTGTTGCCTCCGGCTGTACGCGGGGATCACGGGGGTGGCTGCCGGCCGGTTTCCGTCCGGGCGGCGGCGCTCCACAGGGGGAGGCGGGGAGACCGGGGATTGTAGCTGCGCGGCTGCGGCGCGGGCGAATGGTTTTTGTGGGGGAGTACGGGCGCCCGGTCCTCGTCGGGGACGGACTCAGGGTTGGTGTCACCCCCCAGACGTAGGCGGGTGGCGCGGGAATTCAGACCGTGGGCCGATGTGCAGGGAATGTCCGAAATCCATCATGGAGACATGAGTTCAGCGACCTTCACCCCAGGCCCGTCCGTCCACCGCACCCGGCCCCTCGGGGCGACCGCCCTCGGCGCCGGTCACCCCGTCCACGTCATCGGCTCCGCGCTACGCGCCGTCAGGGTTTTCACGGGCGCGGCGTTCAGCGTGGCCGTCCTCGGGGAGTACCGGGAGTACGGGGAGGAAGCGGGCGTAAAGCTCCGTTGACGTCCGTTTGAGGTCCCGTTCCGATGCGCGGCGCGTCGATCCACTAGGGTCGCGGCCGTGGAAAACCGGAGCGCGACCCCTCGTTCACTGATCGCCTCGGGCATCTTGCTCGCCGTATCGCTGGCCGCGCTGGCCTCGCTCTGCCTGGTCCAGCACATCCCCATGGCCGACACCCTCGTCTACCGGGCGGAAGGTGCGGCCGTCGCCAACGGCACCGATCTGTACGGCTTCACCGTCACCGAGTGGAAGCTGCCCGCCACCTATCCGCCGTTCGCCGCGATCCTCTTCGTGCCGACGATCTGGCTGCCCCTCGGCGCTCTCAAGGTCGCCTTCGCCGTGGGCAACGCGGCGCTCCTCGCACTGCTGGTGCACCTCTCCTGCCGGTTCGCCGGGATCCCGGCCGGGCCCGCGCGGCCCGCTCTCGTCCTCGCGGGCACCGCCGTCGGCCTCTGGCTCGAACCCGTCTTCCAGACGATCCTTTTCGGGCAGATCAACCTGGCCCTGGTCTGTCTCGTCCTGTGGGACCTGTCCCGCAGGGACGACGCCGTCGGCAAGGGCTTCGCCGTCGGTATCGCGGCCGGCATCAAGATCACACCGGCCATCTTCATCGTCTACCTGCTGATCACCGGTCGCGTACGGGCCGGCCTGACCGCACTCGCCTCCTTCGTCGGCACGGTGCTTCTCGGCGCGCTCGTACTCCCGCACGCCAGCGTCGACTTCTGGACCCGGCGGATCTTCGAGACCGGGCGGGTCGGCAAGGCGTGGATCGTCGACAACCAGTCGCTGCAGGGCCTGTTCGCCCGCGTACTGCACGATGCGGAGCCCGGGCTCCTGTGGATGGTGCCTGCGGCGCTGGTCGGCCTCGCCGGGCTCTGGGTGGCACGCCGCTCCGGCCCGGTGTGGGGCGTGCTGGTCACCGCGCTCACCGCGCTGCTGGTCTCGCCGATCAGCTGGTCCCACCACTGGGTGTGGTGCGTGCCGGTGGTGGCGGTGCTGGTCGCGGAGAAGCGGGTGCGGCTCGCGGCGGTGGTGGGGGTGGCCTTCGCGGCGCGCACGATGTGGGTGCTGCCGCACGACGGCGACCTGGATCTGCGGTTCGCGTGGTGGCAGCAGGTTCTGGCTTCGCCTTATCCGCTGCTGGGGGTGGGGCTGGTGGTGTGGGTGGCGATGCGGGGCCGTGCCGGAGCCGACGGGCCTCGGCCCGAGGTGCCGGGGCCGCGTGGTGAGTCCCGGGGGCGGGGCTGGAACGAGTACCTCGCCGGTGTCGCGGGGCGGGGGCGTCGCGATTGAGTGGCGTCCGCATCCGGGAACGGATGAGCATCCGTACTCACGACTTCGCAGCCACGACGCGCTTGAGTGGGCCTATGACGACGAACGACGCGAACACGACCGACGCCCCGGCCGCCGTACCCACGGCCGCCCCCTCCGTCCGGTCCGCGAAGGACGTCCGTGTGGCGGCGGGCATCGGACTTGTGCTGCTGGTGGCCGACCTGGTGCTGTGCATGATGCTCACGCTGGCCGATGCCATGCAGGGCAAGGGGATCGGCGGCCCGCTCATCGACGCCGGTTTCGCGGTGCTCTACCCGGCGGGGTTCGCAGGCCTGGCCGCCCTTTTCGCGCCGAAGAGCGGGCTCGTAAAGGCGCAGTACGCACTGCTGGTCCTGGCGCCTCTGCTCATCCTTCTCGACGGCAACTCCTAACCCGTACCTCCTGGGCGGAGTGCTTACGCCATCAGCTCGTCCGCGTCCACGATCCGGTACGCGTAACCCTGCTCCGCCAGGAACCGCTGGCGGTGCGCCGCGAAGTCCTGGTCGATCGTGTCGCGCGCGACCACCGAGTAGAAGTGCGCCTGGTGCCCGTCCGCCTTCGGGCGCAGCACGCGGCCGAGGCGCTGCGCCTCCTCCTGCCGGGAGCCGAACGTGCCCGACACCTGAATGGCGACCGTCGCCTCCGGCAGGTCGATCGAGAAGTTCGCGACCTTCGACACGACCAGCACACTGATCTCGCCCTGCCGGAACGCCTCGAAGAGCTTCTCGCGCTGCGCGTTGGACGTCTCGCCCTTGATGACCGGCGCGTCCAGGTGCTCGCCCAGCTCGTCCAGCTGGTCGATGTACTGGCCGATGACCAGGATCTGCTGGCCGGCGAACCTCCGTACCAGCGCCTCAGTCACCTTCCGCTTGGTCGCGGTCGTCGCGCAGTAGCGGTACTTCTCTTCCGTCTCGGCCGTCGCGTAGGCGAGACGCTCGCTGTCGGTCAGGTTGACCCGGACCTCGACACAGTCCGCCGGGGCGATGTAACCCTGTGCCTCGATCTCCTTCCAGGGCGCGTCGAAACGCTTCGGCCCGATCAGCGAGAAGACGTCCGACTCGCGGCCGTCCTCGCGCACGAGCGTCGCCGTGAGCCCGAGCCGGCGCCGCGCCTGGAGGTCCGCCGTGAACTTGAAGACGGGCGCGGGCAGCAGGTGCACCTCGTCGTACACGATCAGGCCCCAGTCACGGGAGTCGAAGAGCTCCAGGTGCGGGTAGATGCCCTTCCGCTTCGTCGTCAGGACCTGGTACGTCGCGATGGTGACGGGGCGGATTTCCTTCCGCGTACCGCTGTACTCACCGATCTCGTCCTCGGTCAACGAGGTCCGCTTCACCAGCTCGTGCTTCCACTGGCGCGCGGAAACCGTATTCGTGACGAGGATCAGGGTGGTCGCCTTGGCCTGGGCCATGGCGCCCGCGCCGACCAGGGTCTTGCCGGCGCCGCAGGGGAGGACCACGACGCCCGAGCCGCCGTGCCAGAAGCCCTCGACGGCCTGCTTCTGGTACGGGCGCAGCGCCCAGCCGTTCTCCGCGAGCTCGATCGCGTGCGCCTCGCCGTCGACGTAACCCGCGAGGTCCTCCGCGGGCCAGCCCAACTTGAGCAGCGTCTGCTTGATCTGGCCGCGCTCGGAGGGGTGGACGGCGACCGTGTCCGCGTCGATACGGGTCCCGACCAGCGGCTGGACCTTCTTCGAGCGGAGGATTTCTTCCAGTACGGGGCGGTCCGTGGACGTCAGGACGAGACCGTGCACGGGGTGCTTGGAGAGGGTGAGGCGGCCGTAGCGGGCCATCGTCTCGGCGACGTCGACGAGCAGCGCGTGCGGGACGGGGTAGCGGGAGAACTCGACGAGCGCGTCGACGACCTGCTCGGCGTCGTGACCGGCGGCCCGCGCGTTCCACAGGCCGAGCGGCGTCACCCGGTAGGTGTGGATGTGCTCGGGGGCGCGCTCCAGCTCGGCGAAGGGCGCGATGGCACGGCGGCAGGCGTCGGCCCTGTCGTGATCGACTTCCAGGAGCAGGGTCTTGTCGCTCTGGACGATGAGGGGTCCGTTCACGCGTGCTTCGGCCCTTTCTGCGGAATGTCGGCTCGTACGGCCAAACGTCCAGTGTGCCGTACTGAGCGCGATACAGGTCGTGGCCCGTGTGGATCCCGTGCGGATCCCCTGCGGATACGGTTCTCCCACAACGACCTGGGGGCCTCGTGACCATCCGCATCCGTACCGCAGCCTTGCCCTTCGCGCTGCTCACCCTGACCCTCGTCGGCTGCGGTCTCGGCGACGGCACCCGTACCTGCACGCTGATCGGCGGCGTGCCCGGGATCAGCGTGAGCTACGAACCCGGCGGCGCGAAGGATCCCGGGCCCGTCGTCCTGCGCCTGTGCGCCGACGGGCGGTGCGAGGAGCGGGCCCAGGATGCCGGGGAGGCCGTCGCCGGCATGCGGGTGCTGGTGCCCGACGACGTACGGGACAAGGAACTGGACGTGCGGTTCAAGGTCACCACGGTCGAGGGCGGCCGCGTGATCATGGACGACAGCGCGAAGGTCCGGATGACCGAGCACTGGCCCAACGGCAAGGCGTGCGACAAGGAGGGGACCTGGCAGGCGTCGCTGACGGCGGCGCCCGGCACCGGTCTCGTCCCCCGCTGAGGTCGGCTCGCTGAGGCCGCCCGCCGAGCAGGCCCTCTCAGGCCGTCCAGACGTACGGCTTCGGCGCGGCGTCCCACGCGGCGGACCACAGGCGGACGTCCTCCTCCACGGCGGGTACGGACCCCAGCCGCAGCGTCGGCCACGGCGAGTCCGCGGGCGTGAAGTGCGGGTGGAAGCGGGGGTGTGCCAGCAGCCAGTTCTTCACGGTCGGCGCCCGGTGGGTGGCGTAGTTGTCGCAGACGACGTGTACCTGGAGCTCCTCGGGGACGTCCGCGTCGACCCTGGACAGGAACCTGCGGAACTCGACCGCCCGGTGCCTGCGGTGCAGCGAGCCGAGGACCTCGCCCGTGGTCGCGTCCAGTGCGCTGAGGAGTGCGGCGGCCTCGGCCGGGGGAGCGGTGTGCGACGGCTTTTCGGCCGTGCACAGGGCCATGGCCCGCTCGGGCGGAGCCAGATACAGCCCCACCACGTCGTACACCTCGTCCGGGTCGAACGGTTCGGCGGACGGCCCCGGCGGTGCGGGACGGCGCGCCGTCTCGTCGGCCGGTACGTCGGGGACGAAGGGCACGTCGGGGCCGGTCAGCCCGTCCAGCCGGTCCTCCACGAACCGGCTGCGCCACTTCGCCGCGGTCTCGTAGGAGATCCCCAGTCGGTGCGCCACGACACGCGGTGACACGGGGTTTCCGTCGTCGCCGGGGCGGGTCGAGGCCAGCACGATCTGGGCGCGCAGGGCCATGTCCTTGGCTTCGTGGGACTGGGCGGTCCTGCGCCGCCGGACCCAGCTCTCCAGCGTCCTGCGCTCTTCGTCGGTCACGTCGAGCGGTTCGAGCTTTTGTTCCGGACGCTTCATTCCTCAACGGTACGGCGGTTCACCGCCGGAAGGTCTTATGTCCTACGGACTGTCGGCCAGCTCCGCGACGCCCGTGATGCGGTGCAGCGGGTACGTCCGTACCTCGTCGGCCGTGTGGTCGTACGCCGTCACGAAACCGCCCTCGACACGCACCGGCGCGATCACGCGCTGGCTGGCCGCGCCTTCCGCGTTGACGTACCCGATCCAGACGGCCGAGCCGGTGAGGGCCGCGGCCTGGACGGTGGCGAGGGTCTCGGCGGCGGTGGTGCGGGGCAGCTCCCCGGGGGACTTCGCGTGCCCCTCCGACCGCTCTGCCGGGGTGTCCTTGCGCACAGCCGTCGACGCCATGTCGCCGGCCCGGATCGCGCGCAGCGCCGCGCCCAGCAGCGTGTCGTCCGGCGTCGGCGGCCCCTCCGGGACAGGGGCGGGCGCGGTGCGGGGCGGCGTGCGGTAGGCATCGGTCCTGGTGATCAGCACGTCTCCGGCCGCGGACTCGGCGGCGGGCGCGAAGCCCATCGAGCGCAGGCCTTCGAGGAGCGTCGCCGGGTCGGTCTGCGCGGCCAGCACCGTGGGGGCGAGGCGTCGCAGGCCCAGCGGCTGCGACCGCTTGTCGGCGAGGATCTCGCCCAGCATCGCGTCGTCGTCGCAGCGCACATAGGCGGAAGCGGCGCCGACCCTGAGGTGCCCGTGCTTCCGGGCGACGTCGTCGATGAGGTAGCTCAGCGGCTGCGGTACGGGCGTACGGCTGTGTGCGGCGAGGAAGGTGTGGAGGTCGGAGGCGGCGTGTCCGGCGTCGAGTGCGCGGCGTACGGAGGCGGGCGTGAAGCGGTACACCGTCGCCCCGCCCTTCGACTCGACGTCGGCGAGGACGCCCAGCGTGTCGGCGAGCGGGCGCTGGAGCGGGCCGGGTGCGACGGCGGTGAGGTCGGCCTGGAGGAGTACGTGGTCGAGGGGCTCGGGGATGAGCGGTGCGAGCAGTACGGCGGCGCGCACGGCGGACGCGGCGGCCTCGGCGTCACTCGGCCGGGCCGCGCCGCCCGCCCGGCCCGTCTCTGCCCGGTCGGCAGCCGCCCGGCCCGCACCCGCCCGGCCCGTGCCCAGCAGTGCGCGGCCGTGGGCGGAGAGTGCGCCCCGGCCTGTGACGCCGAGGAGTTCGGCCTCGTTCAGGGTCCACAGGGCGATACGGGAGCGCAGGTCACCGCCGCCGTCGGGAGCGGAAGCGGCGGCGGCGCGCAGCGGGCGCTCCCAGCGCAGCCGGGCCAGCACATTCTCCGGGGTGGGCGCGGCGCCCTCGGGGAGTCCGGCGAGGAGGTCGAGGACGCGGCGGCGTACCTCGGGGGCCGCCGAGCGGTCGAGGTCGGGGCCGAGGGCCGAGAGGGCGCGGCCCTTGACGTCCTGGCCGCCGATCAGGCCCGCCGTCCGGGTGGCGTTGAGCCAGGCGGCGGCGAGGCGGGCCCAGCGGTCCTGCGGCGCGAGGTCGAGCCAGTCGTCGTACGCGGGCGTGGCGGCGTACCGCTCGGAGGGCTCGCCGTCCGGCGCCAACAGCCCCGCCGCGTAAGCCAGTTCGACCCAGAAGGCGGCCGTGGGCTCCGGCAGGTCGAGGGCGGTGGCCGTGCGCTTGAGGTCGCGGACGCTCAGGCCGCCGGAGCGCATGACGGCCGGGCCGCCCTCGTTCCAGTCCTTGAGCAGCTCCTCGATGGTGGACAGCGCCATGTACGCCTGGCCCGCGGCCGTACGGTCCACAACCTGGGGACTGTATTCAGCGGCGGGCGTGACGGCGGGCGGCACGGGCTCCGGCGTGCGGTGCGCGCGCCCGGCGCGCAGATGCAGGGCGGCCTCGCGCGGCAGCACGACCGTACGCAGGCTCGTGGGCAGCAGGAGGCCGCGGTCGCGCAGCCAGCGCACGGGCCGCGTGGGGTCGGCGGTCACCTCGCCGTACGGCGGCCCCCACACCAGCCGCTCCAGCACCATCAGGGCCTCGGGCGGGGCCGTGTCGAGCAGCGCCGACATGCGGGCGCGGTCGGTGAACAGCGAGGTCAGCGCGGCGCCGGCCGACACCGGGTCGTGCGTGGTGGGCAGCCCGGCCGCGGCCAGGATCTCCTGCCACCGCCCCGGCGACATCCCGGCGGTCGCCTCGGCGACGGTTGGGCCGAGGCCGGTGGGGGACGGGTGCCCGGGGGAGGGGGCGAGCAGCTCGCGAGCGGTACGCACCAGCCGCAGCCGGTCGTTGCCGCCCCACAGCAGCGCCTGCTCGCGCAGGGTGGCGACGGCCCCGGGCAGCGCGGCGTCGATCGCCGGGTCGCCGTCGTCGCCGGTCATCAGCGAGCGCAGCGCCTCGTAGGGAGCCGGGTCGGGCGCCACAGCGAGGGCCTCGGCAGTCTGGAGCGTGAACCGGTCGAGGTGCTCCAGGGCACGCACGACGGAGGCGCGGGTCGCCGCACGGGTGGCGAGCTGCGAGAGGTCGCTCGGGACGGGCGAGAGCAGGTCGGGGCGGGCGCGCAGCAACGCGGCCAGCGACGCGTCGTCGCGGGTGCGCAGGGCTTCCGCGAGCGTGCGTGGTGGCGTTGCGCCTGATCCTTCGGACACGTGCGCCTCCTGGTTGCGCTCGCCGGTCCCCATCCGCCCCACGGTAGCCGGTGTGGCGCTACCGTCGGTGCAGGCAGTCGCAGGGCGGCCGCAGGGCAGCCGGAGGGCGAGGGGACGGACCGTCGAGTGGGGATCGAGAGCGATCAGCTCGTCTACGACTATCTGAGCCGGGTCGGAGACCTGGCTCAGCAGCACCAGCTGCCCTCCGCGGCCCGGATGCGGCTGGTGTCCGCGCTGCGCGAGGAGATCGACCGTCAGCGCGCGAAGCCGGGCCCGGACAGTCCGGCGGCGGTACGCCGCATCCTGGGCAGGATCGGTTCTCCGGCCGAGCTGGTGCAGGCGGCGTCGGGCGGGTCGCTGCCGGGTTCTGCGGAGCGGGCGGGGCGGTCGCGGCCCGCGGGGCGGTCGGCCGTACTGCCGGGGCAGCGAGACAAGTCGACGGAGCCGAAGGGGCGTTCGCTGCGGATTCCGCGCCCGCGCACCCGCGACAAGGCGTTCGAGTCGCACGGCGAGCCTGTCGCCGAGTCGTCCCACGCCGCGTCCCCGCCGCACCTCGCGGGCACGGACGAACTCGGCCCGCAGGGCAGCGAACCCGACTGGTGGCGCGTGGAGCCGGGGCCTTTCGGCATGGGCGCGACAGTGCCCGGTTTCGTCGGCGGGGTCGAGATCCCGGAAATACTGAAGCCCCCGCCGTCCAGGGAGCCCGCCAAGGCGGAGGCGGAGAAAGCGGAGGCAGAGGCGGAGGCGGAAGCCGAGGCTGTCGAGAAGGCGCCCGACGACGCCCCGCGCCGTTGGCGTCCGAGGCTCCTGCGCCGTACGGCCACAGGAACCGAGCCGGAACCGGCGCCGGCTGCCGCATCACGCCCGCCCGCCCACCTCGTCCTGCTGCTCGCCGCTGCGCTGCTCGTCGGCGGCGCCGTGTTCCGCAACTGGCTCGCGCTGGGTGGCGGCTGGCTCCTCGCGTACGCCTCCCAGCGCATCAGCCGCGCCCAGGCGAAGTGGGCGGTGCTCGGCCTGCCGGGGCTGGTCGCGACGGGCGGCGTCGTCTGGCTGTGGGGCCGGACGGAAGGGCGCTGGGGAGAGCCGATAGCGCAGGGCGCGATGGGCGAGGCGATCTCGGGCATGTGGCCCGTGGTCGTACAGGCGGCGGCCGTCGCCTCCGCGCTGTACCTGGTGTGGCGGGCGCGGAGGCGCTGACACCGCCTGATTCCGTCAGCCGTCTGCTTCTTGCTGCTTCCTGCTACTTCTTGGTCAGGAAGCCCTGCATCTCGTCCAGGATCTCGCCTGCGGCGGTGTAGCCGATGCCCTGGATCCACAGCTCGTCGTCGACCGTGAAGAGAGCAGGAGAGCCGCGACGGCCGCAGTCGTCCAGCCGATGCGGCGGGTCACCAGGATGCGTCCGGGGTGGCTGGCGGCGGCTCGCATCTGGCCCAATCGGGAGGTTGGTAAGGCTTGGCTAAGTGTACGGGTGGGGTGTTGGGGCGGGCCGGGGCCGGGGGGCCCTCGTCGGCACACTGCGTATCGGCACAATGGCCGTCATGGCTACGCACCCGCTGACGGTCGGTTTCGACCTGGACATGACGCTCATCGACTCCAGGCCCGGCATCAGGGCCGCGTATCAGGCGCTTTCCGCCGAGACCGGGACATACATCGACGCCGACCTGGCGGTCACCCGGCTCGGCCCGCCCCTGGAGCTGGAGTTGGCGCACTGGTTCCCCGCCGCCCGTATCCAGGAGATGGGCGACCGCTACCGCGCGATCTACCCGGAGTACGCCATCACGCCGTCCCCCGCCATGACGGGCGCGCGTGAAGCCGTCGCGGCGGTACGGGCTGCCGGCGGCCGGGCCGTCGTCGTCACCGCGAAGCACGAGCCGAACGCCAAGCTCCACCTCGCGCACCTCGGCATCGAGCCGCACGCCGTCATCGGCTGGCTCTGGGCGGAGGCCAAGGCGGAGGCTCTGCGCGAGCACGGCGCGTCGGTGTACGTCGGCGACCACACCGGGGACGTACGCGGGGCGCGGGCGGCGGACGCGCTGTCCGTTGCCGTACCCACCGGTCCCTGCGGCGTGGACGAACTGCGCGAGGCCGGTGCGGACGTGGTCCTGGCCGACCTCACCACGTTCCCGGCCTGGCTGAACTCCTACTGCGCGGAACGCGCCTGACGCCGCTGCGCGGCGATCGACCGGAGCACCCCGGCGGCGGCGATCATGAAACCGGCGCCCATCAGCATGCACACGGCGTACGCCACCGAGGGGAACGGCTCGGTACCGAGGAACAGCGGGGCGACCGTGACCAGCGTGGCCAGTGCGCCGACGAAGAAGACGACGGCACCGACGCGAACCAGTCGGTCCCCGGCCTCGGCCTGGGTTGATTGGGTTTCAGTACTCACCCGCCCAGGGTAGTTCCCTGCCCGGAGGAACCACCCGGTGCCGTCTTGTCACCAGCCCCTGGACCATTAGCCTTGGTGGTGGCGGGTCCTACGACCCGCTGCAGTGCTATCCAGAGCCGTTTTCCACTTCAACAACGACGAGTACGAGGACGAGGACAGACGTGCCTACCGGCAAGGTCAAGTGGTTCAACAGCGAGAAGGGCTTCGGCTTTCTCTCCCGCGACGACGGCGGCGACGTCTTCGTTCACTCGTCGGTGCTCCCTGCCGGAGTCGACGCCCTGAAGCCCGGCCAGCGTGTCGAGTTCGGCGTCGTGGCAGGTCAACGCGGTGACCAGGCGCTGACGGTGACGATCCTCGACCCGACCCCGTCGGTAGCGGCCGCGCAGCGGCGCAAACCGGACGAACTGGCCTCGATCGTGCAGGACCTGACCACGTTGCTGGAGAGCATTACGCCGGTGCTGGAGCGCGGGCGTTACCCGGACAAGGCGGCGGGCAAGAAGATCGCGGGCCTGCTGCGTGCGGTGGCGGACCAGCTGGACGTCTAGGGCGTGTCCGGCGGATCATGCCTGGTCCGCGGGGCTTGGCACGCCCATCTGCGGCGTTGTCGTCACTCGCCGACGCGTAGGCGCGTCGCCTGCGGCGGGCCGTTTCTCCGCCCCGCCCCCGAAAGGGGCGGGGCGGAGAAAGTTACTCGAACGCCAGCGCGTCCCGGTCCAGGGGCGGAACCAGGCCCTCCGCCGCCGCCCGTGTGAGCAAACCCCGTACCGCCGCGTACCCGTCCTCACCCAAATCCGCCGTGAACTCGTTCACGTACAGCCCAATGTGCTGATCCGCCACCGCTGGATTCATTTCCTGCGCGTGCTCCAGCACGTACGGCCGCGACGCCTGCGGGTCGTCCCACGCCATCAGCACCGACGTCCGCGCCGCCGCCGCGATGTCGTGCAGGCGCTCCGTGCCCAGCGAGCGCTTGGCGATGATCGCGCCCAGCGGGATCGGCAGGCCGGTCGTCAGTTCCCAGTGCTCGCCCATGTCGGCGAGGCAGTGCAGTCCGTAATCCTGATAGGTGAAGCGCGCCTCGTGGATGACGAGCCCCGCGTCGACCTTGCCGTCGCGCACCGCCGGCATGATCTCGTGGAACGGCATGACGACGACCTCGCCGACCCCACCCGGCAGAACATCCGCCGCCCACAGCCGGAACAGCAGATACGCCGTCGAGCGCTCGCTCGGCACGGCGACGGTCTTCCCCGTCAGGTCGACACCGGCCTCCCGGGCCAGGCTGTGCTTGTTCACAAGCACCAGCGGCCCGCAGCCCCGCCCCAGTGCCCCGCCGCACGGCAGCAGTGCGTACTCCTCAAGGACCCACGGCAGCACGGCGTACGACACCTTGAGCACGTCGAATTCCCCGCGCTCCGCCATCCCGTTGGTGATGTCGATGTCCGCGAACGTCACATCGAGCTCGGGCGCCCCCGGCACCCGGCCGTGCGCCCACGCGTCGAAGACGAAGGTGTCGTTCGGGCAAGGCGAATAGGCGATCCGCAACCTGTCAGTCATGTCATTCCCAACCTTCGAGTACGGGCGCGAGCTTCCCGAACGCCGCGCTGAGCGCATCCAGTGCCTCCCCGATGCGCCAGGCCGACCGGTCGCGCGGCCCCACCGCGTTCGACACGGCGCGGATCTCCAGCACCGGCACGCCGTGCAGCGCGGCCGCCTCGGCGACGCCGAAGCCCTCCATCGCCTCCGCGGCGGCCTGCGGATGGCGGGCGCGCAGTTCGTCGGCCCGGGCGGCGGAACCGGTCACGGTGGAGACGGTCAGCACGGTGCCGGTCACCGCGCCGGTGGCGTCCGCGACGGCCCGTACGAGAGCGGCGGGCGGCCGGTGCTCCACGGTGCCGAAGCCGAGGGCGGTCACCGGGACGTAGCCGTCGGGGGTCTCGGCGCCCAGATCGGCCGCGACGATCGCGTCGGCGACGACCACGGACTCGGGCGGGGCGACGAGCCGGAACCCGCCGCCGATCCCGGCCGAGATCACGAGGCCGTACGGGCGAGCGGCCAGCGCGGTCGCGGCTCCTGCGGCGGCGGCCGCCGGGCCCACCCCGGCAGCGATGACATCGACCGCGAAACCGGGGCCGAACGCGCGCGTGACCGCGTCCCGCTCGGCGGGTACCGCGGTCACGACGAGAACACGCATCAGGTGTTCCTCCTGGTCAGGAGGGTGGTCAGGAGGTCTTCTCCAGCTTGAAGTGCCAGATGCCGGTGAGCTTCTTGCCCTTGGTCTCGACGATGCTGACCTGCGCCTCGTCGGGGCTCGGGGCGCCCGGCTGCTGCTGTTGCTGGGCGGCGAAGAAGGCACTGCCCGGGATGGAGCGGTACGACTTCTTGTACGGCTCCTGCTCGGCCTGCTGGCCGTTGATGAAGAGCGTCCAGCCCTCGTCGGCGATCTCGGGGTCGACGCCGAAGCGGACCTTGTCGTCCATCGAGACCTTGACGGTCTTCTCGGCCTTCTTGTTCAGGCAGCCCTGGAGCAGGGATTCCTTGATCGCGGAGCCGTCGTTGTAGCACGAGGCCTCGGTGTGCACCGAATCCGTGCCGACCGTCACGGTCGCGAGCGGCGTCGGCTTGTCGCCGCAGGCGGACAGGACGAGGAGCCCGGCCGACACGGCGCCGATGACAGCGGTGGTGCGGCGGGCCTTACCAGAGAGGAGCGCAACGGTCATGGGGCGAAGGCTATCGCCCGGCGCACCTCACGCCGCGCGGGGGTGCGGCGTGCCGCGCCGGGGAGCGTGCAGGAGGCCCCGTACGGACAGTGCCGCGCCCGTCGCGAGAAGGCCCGCTGCGACGCCCATGCCCAGCGAGCCGTTGAGCGGCAGGGCGATTCCGATGGCTCCGCCCGCCACCCACGCCATTTGGAGCAGCGTCTCCGACCTGGCGAACGCGGACGTCCGTACCTGCTCGGGCACGTCCCGCTGGATCAGGGCGTCCAGCGACAGCTTGGCCAGGGCCTGGGCCAGGCCGGCGGTCGCGCCGAGCACCGCGACCATCAGCCCGCCGAAGACCACCGCCGCGCCGATGGCCACGCACAGCGTCAGCCCCAGCACCGTCGCGATGATCTTCTCGGGGCCGCGGGACTTGAGCCACGCCCCCACGGCCGTACCGAGGGCGTTGCCCACCCCCGCCGCGACGGCGACGATCCCCAGCGACACGGCGGCGCTCTGCCCGCCGAGCGGGTCGTCGCGCAGCAGGAACGCCAGGAAGAAGATCAGGAAACCGGACAGGCCGCGAATCGCCGCATTGGCCTGGAGGCCGTGCAGTACGGAAGGCCCGACGGTCCGCAGGCCGGGCTTGCGGTGCTGCAGGTGGCCGTGCTCCAGGCCGTGCTCCAGCAGCATGGCCTTCCGCTCGCCCTTCGCGGAGTCGACCTTGTGCGGCAGCGTGAACGCCAGGAACGCGCCGACGGTGAACAGCGCGCACGCCCCGTACAGCGGCCACTGAGGCCCGATCGCCTGCAGACCCGCCCCTACCGGAGCGGCCAGGCCCGTCGCCAGCAGACCGGCCAGGGTCACCCGCGAGTTCGCCTTTACGAGGGAGAACTTGGGCGGGAGGAGGCGTGGGACGACGGCGCTGCGTACGACTCCGTACGCCTTCGAAGACACCAGCACGCCCAGCGCCGCCGGATACAGCTCCAGATCGCCCGTCGCCACCGCGCCGGACATCGCGACCGCCAGCATCGAGCGGGCCAGCATCGCACCCGCCATGGCCGCCCGGCGGCCGTGCGGAATGCGGTCGAAGAGCGGGCCGATCACCGGGGCGAGGATCGTGAAGGGGGCCATGGTGACCGCCAGATAGAGCGCTACGCGGCCGCGTGCCTCGTCCGTGGGGACGGAGAAGAAGACCGTGGAGGCGAGCGCGATGGTGATCATCATGTCGCCGGCGCCGTTCACGGCGTGCAGCTCGATCAGCTTGCCGAGACCGGACTCGCCCGCTCCGTGGGCGTGGGTGGCGCGGCGGATGCCCTTGGCCGTACCGGTGAACGGCAAGTGCAGGGCGCGGCCGACCGCACGGCCCGCTCTGCGGAGTGGACCGGATCCGTCGGACGGCTTTGCGGCAACCACGTCGTCATAGTGCCCCAAGCCCCCCGGAGGCGAACCGGAAACGGGGCCCGGTGGGGCCGGTCGGCGAGTCGTTTTTCCGTACGTCCGGCGTTCGTCTCCTTCGCCAGGACATTCCGGCCGCTCTCGATCTTTCGGCGTGCTTTCCACACGCTTTCCCTGCTTTACGGGGCCTCACGCGGGCTTGCGCGCCCCTTCCTCACGTCCGAAGTCCGGCAAAGGAGGCGTGCAGGTGGGCCCGGGGCGGCAGAGGGGGTAGCGTGCGTAGCGCGCCACCGGCGGTTGTCCTCGGCCGCGCGCCTCTCCGTCATCCCGCAGAATGGGTGACAGAAAGTGCGCCCGAGACCGAGACAGGTCGGGCGCGGACGTCGACGCGGCCCTCCGGTCCGCTCCGCCCGCAGCTCGCACCTCGTATCTCGTACTCGTACGGGCATCCGTTGGCGCACCCGTGAGACGGCGTAGGAGAGAAGCGAGACCTGTGAGTGCTGCGACGACGCGAAGCCGAACCCCTGACCGCCTGTGCGCCGAGGCGGTAGACCTTGCCCGCGAGGCGGCCGAGGAGGCCGCCTTCCCCGGGGTGGTCGGCGAGCATGTCTCCCTCTTCGCGGAGGGTGACCGGGTCGTCACGCACCTTTTCGAGTGCAAGGAACCCGGTTACCGGGGCTGGCGCTGGGCGGTGACGGTCGCCCGCGCGTCGCGGGCCAAGCTGGTCACGGTCGACGAGACGGTTCTGCTGCCGGGACCCGATTCACTGCTGGCACCCGAATGGGTGCCGTGGAGCGAGCGGTTGCGCCCCGGCGACATGGGGCCGGGCGACCTCCTTCCCACTGAGGCGGACGATCTGCGCCTGGAGCCCGGCTACACGGGCGAGGACATGCCGCCACCGGACTCCGCGGTCTCGGAGGAGATGGCCGAGCTCGTCGAGGCGGAGGACGCGGAAGTCACGGACGGCCCGCCGGCCGCGCTGCCGCTGGTGCCTTCGCGCGGTTCGATCGCGGCGGTCGCCGAAGAGCTGGGGATGCGGCGTGCGCGGGTCCTGTCGCGGTACGGGCTGCACATCGCGGCCGACCGCTGGGACGAGTCGTACGGCGCGAAGACCCCCATGGCGCAGGCTGCGCCGGCCACGTGCGTGACGTGCGCGTTCCTGGTGCCGTTGGCGGGGTCGCTGCGGCAGGCGTTCGGTGTGTGCGCGAACGAATTCTCGCCCGCGGACGGGCATGTGGTGTCCCTGGCGTACGGCTGCGGGGGCCACTCCGAGGCCGCGGTCATGCCGAAGCCGCTGCGGCCGGCGCCGCCGGTGCTGGATTCGATGGGGACGGACGCGTTTCCGCTGAGGCCGGATCCGGAGGGCGGATCAGTGCCGACGACGACGGACGAGCCGACGGAGGAGCTCGGCCACTCCTGAGGCGGTGGCCTGACGGCCTCTGGGCGGTGCGGTGCGGCGCTTGCCTGCGGCGCAGTTCCCCTACCCGCCCCTTCCCGGCTGTGACATTTGCGGCTGCCGCCGCGTGGGGGGAAGCCCCAGCCCCCGGATTACCAGCCCCTCCGGCGTTTGAGGAGCGGGGTCTGGGGCGGAGCCCCAGTTCGGGAAGGGGCGGGTAGGGGAAACGCGCCGCAGGCAACCCGCACCGCACGCGCACCGCACCCGCACCGCACGCGCACCGCACCCGCACCGCACCCGCACCGCGCCCCCGTCGCCCGGCGGTGGTGCCCGATTAGGGCGTTTTTTGTCGGGGTGGGGCGCTTGCGTGGCTGAAATCGGGCAGGGGCTGGGAGAGGGAAGTCGCGAGCGGCGGACGTCCGGTCCGGCCTGGCGCCGAGCATCCACCGGCGCACGGTACGTTCGGGCCGCACATCGTGACAGAGCAGAGCGGAGACAAGCGTGAGCGTCAGGGCGACCGACGAGGCCGATCCGTTCGGGACGGCGCGGCTGCGACGTGGGGTGCTCGACGCGTGGACCGCGAGCTCCGCCCGCTTCCGCGAGGACGCCAACGCCGAGGAGGACCTCGCTCTCGGCGGCTACCGCGACCGCCTCGTCGTAGAGCTGGCGCAGAACGCCGCCGACGCCGCCGCCCGCGCCGGAGTGACCGGCCGGCTCCGGCTCACCCTGCACGCGGCCACCGCCGACGCCCCCGCCGTCCTCGCCGCGGCCAACACCGGCGCCCCCCTCGACGCCGCCGGCGTCGAATCGCTCAGCACCCTGCGCGCCTCCGCCAAGCGCGAGGACACGGACAGCGCCGTCGGCCGCTTCGGCGTCGGGTTCGCCGCCGTGCTGGCGGTCAGCGACGAGCCCGCCGTCCTCGGCCGGCACGGCGGCGTCCGCTGGTCCCTGGCCGAAGCCCGGGGCCTGGCGGAGCACGCCGCCCAGGGCGCGCAGAGCGGTGGGCTCGCCGACGAGCTGCGCCGCCGCGACGGGCACGTACCCCTGCTCCGGCTGCCGCTGCCCGCAGAGGGCACCGCGCCCAACGGGTACGACACCGTCGTCGTCCTCCCGCTGCGCGACGGCGGCGCCGTCGACCTCGTCCAGCATCTCCTCGACGGCATCGACGACGCCCTGCTGCTGACCCTGCCGGGGCTGACCGAGGTCGTCGTCGAAACGCCCGACGCCGCAAGGATCTTGACCCGGACCGTGCACGAGGACTACGTGCACATCGACGACACCGCCCGCGGCACCACCCGCTGGCGCACCGTCACCCACACCGGCAACCTCAAGCCCGCCCTCCTCGCCGACCGCCCCGTCGAGGAGCGCCTGCGCCCCCACTGGGCGGTCACCTGGGCCGTCCCCGTGGACCTGGAAGGCGCACCGCAGCAGCCCCGCACGGCTCCCGTCGTACACGCGCCCACGCCGACCGACGAACCCCTCGGCGTCCCCGCCCTGTTGATCGCGTCGCTGCCGCTGGACACCACCCGCCGCCACCCGGCGCCAGGCCCGCTGACCGACTTCCTCGTGCAGCGCGCGGCCGATGCGTACGCCGAACTGCTCGGCGACTGGGAGCCCGTTTCCACCGCCACCGTCGACCTCGTCCCCGGCCCGCTCGGCAAGAGCGAGCTGGACGGGGCGCTGCGCCGGGCGATCACCGACCGGCTGCCGCGCGTCGCGTTCCTCGCCCCGGCCGCGCCGTCCGAGGAACTCACCGCCCTGCGCCCGTTCGAGGCGGAGGTCGTGGAGGGTGCGGGCGCGGACACGGTGCGTGTCATGGCCGAGGTCCTGCCGACGCTGCTGCCCGCAGGGCTGGAGCGCCGCGCCGAGCTGCGCACCCTCGGCGTGGGCCGGCTGCCGCTGGGCGACGCCATCGAGCGCCTCGCGGGCGCCGAGCGCGACCCCGCCTGGTGGCACCGGCTGTACGAGTCGCTGGCCGGCGTGGACCCGGACCGCCTCTCCGGGCTGCCGGTGCCGCTCGCCAGTGGTCGTACGGCGATCGGCCCCCGGCAGGTGCTGCTGCCGCTCGCGGAGGACGGCGGTGACCCGGCGCAGCTCGCCCGCCTCGGCCTGAAGGTGGCCCACCCCGACGCCGCCCACCCCCTCCTCGAAAAGCTCGGCGCACTGCCCGCCACCCCGCGCGCCGTGCTGACCACCCCGCAGGTGCGGCTCGCGGTCGCCGCCTCGATGGACGACGGCGGGATGTGGGACGAGGACGCGCCCGACGCCGAGGAGCTGGCGGAAACGGTTCTGGCGCTCGTACGGGACGCCGAGCTTTCGCCGGGCGACGAGCCCTGGCTGGGCGCGCTCGCCCTTCCCGACGAGGACGGCGAGCTCTCGCCCGCCGGTGAACTCGTCCTGCCCCACAGCCCGTTCGCGCACATCATGCGCCAGGACGAGCTCGCGCTGTGCGACGCGGATCTTGCCGCCCGCTGGGGCGAGCAGCCGCTCACCGCCTGCGGTGTCCTGGCCAACTTCGCGCTCGTACGGACGACGGACGTCGTACTCGACCCCGACGAACTGGAGCCGCGCGAGGGTGACTTCGCCGAGCCCGACGACGTCGGCCTGCTGGACGCCGTGGACGTGTGGTGCGAGGACATCCTCGACCAGCTGCCGGAAACGCCCGTGCCGCCGGTCGCCACCGAGATCGTCGCCGTACGCGACCTGGACCTGGTGGACGACGACGCCTGGCCGCAGGCCCTCGCGCTGCTCGCCCAGCCCCCGCTGCGGGACGCGCTGACCCAGCCCGTGCGCGTACTGCTGCCGGACGGCACGACGCAGTCCGTACGCCCGTACACCGCATGGTGGCTGCGCGACCACCCCGTCCTCGACGGGCGCCGCCCCGCGGGCCTCAGGTCGGCGGGCGGCGATCCGCTGCTCGACGGGCTGTACGCGTCCGTGGACGCGACCGGCTTCGAGGACGAGCAGGTCCTGCGGGCCCTGGGCGTACGGACCTCCGTGGCCGCACTCCTCGACGAGCCGGGCGGCGCGGCCGAGCTCCTGGGCCGCCTCGCGGACCCCGACCGCACGGTCAGTGCACGTCAACTGCACGGCCTGTACGGCGCTTTGGCGTTCCTCGACCCCGACCAGGTGACCCTCCCCGACGAGCTGCGCGCGGTCGTGGACGGCGAGGTACGGGTCGTCGACGCGGCGGACGCGGTGATCGCCGACGCCCCCGACCTGCTGCCGCTCACGACGGGCCTGCCGCTGCTACCGGTGGCCCCCTCCAGGGCCGGCTTCCTCGCGGAGCTCTTCCAGGTGCGCCGCCTGAGCGAGTCGGCCGAGGCGGCGGTGACGTCGGAGGGCGTGGAGCGGGAGGTTCCGGAAGCGGTACGGGTCCTGCTCGGCGCCGAAACCCCCGACACGTACATCGAACACGAAGAGCTCCTCGCGGGCGGCGTCGAACTCGACTGGCGCCGCACCCCCGACGGCGTGGTCCACGCGGCCACCCTGGAGGGCGTGGCGGCGGGTCTTGCCTGGTCGGCGGGCCAGTGGCCTCGTCGCTTCGAGGTGGCTGCGCTGATCGAAGACCCGTCGCGGACGGAAGAATTGGCTCGGGACCGCTGGTTCGACTGATTTATTGTTTACGAACTCTCCGCGCGCTCCTTACACTCCGTTCGACACTCAAAGATCCTGCCGGGGGGAGACGCGGCGGATCGCATACATGTGGGGACATACATGCGCATACGTGCCACTGTGGCTGCCGTTTCCGGCGCCCTGGCTCTTTCCGCCTTCGTCGTCCCGGCCGCCCAGGCCGAGGACACCTCGAAGTCGGGCAACCTGTCGGCCTTCGCCGGTCAGGCACCCGCTGACGAGATCGTCGGCGACACCCAGATCACCAATGTCGTCGTCAACGGTGGCAAGGACATCGTTCTCGGCACCACGGCCACCAAGACCTTCACCGTCTCGGTGACCGCGACGGACCCGTCCGGTATCGCGGACGCGTACGTCGACCTCTGGCACGGCGCTTCGGTCGACGACCCGGACGGCTTGTTCCTCTCGAACGAGTTCTTGAACGACGAGCCGGTCACTTGCACGGCGTCCAGCGCCACGACGTCGACCTGCAAGCTGACCTTCACGGTCGACCCGCAGATCGACCTGTACAAGAACTCGCTCGCCGGCACGTGGAAGGTCACGGCCGCGGCTGCCGGCAAGGACGGCGACTACATGTGGAAGGACGCGTACAAGACGCACCGCGTCCAGCGCTTCTCGAAGCTGACGGTCAACGCTTCTCCCGAGCCGGTCGTCAAGGGCAAGACCATCACGGTCACGGGCAAGCTGTCCCGTGCCAACTGGGAGACCTCCACCTACGCGGGCTACTCCGCCCAGCCGGTGAAGCTCCAGTTCCGCAAGGCCGGCACCAGCACGTACACCACCGTCAAGACGGTGAACACGAACAGCACCGGCAACCTGTCGACCACCGTCACGGCGGCGTCCGACGGTTACTGGCGCTACTCGTTCGCGGGTACGTCGACCACCCCCGCGGTCTCCGCGGCCGGTGACTACGTCGACGTCCAGTAAGCACTGAACCCCCGTTCGCGGGGGCAAGCGGCGGCCGCCCCCGAGCCACATCGGCTCAAGGCGGCCGCCGTCGCACGTGACTCAGCATCACTGAGCATTCCAAGATGCCGCCGGGGGGAAACACGGCGGTATCGCATCAATTCGTGGGGAAATCATGCGCATTCGTACCACTGTGGCTGCCGTTTCCGGCGCCCTGGCTCTTTCCGCCTTCGTCGTCCCGGCCGCCCAGGCCACCTACGAGCCGAAGCCGGCGCCCGACCGGGCTGCGGCCCTCGCCGCTCAGGTGCCGGCGGACGAAATCGACGGCGACACCCGGATCACGAAGGTGGTCGTCAACGGCGGCAAGGCGCTCTCGCTCGGCACCACGGCGAAGAAGACCATCACCGCCGAGGTCACCGCCACCGACCCCGAGGGCATCTACGAGATCCACTCGTTCCTGTGGAACGGCGCCGGCGAGGACATCGACAACGCCGTCGGCTTCTTCGGTCCGACCAGCCCGACCGGCACCTGCACCGAGGTCAGCGCGACGACGTCCAAGTGCAAGTACAGCATCGTGATTGACCCGGCGCTCATGGAGAACAAGACCGCCGGCACCTGGAAGCTGTGGGTCTCGGCCATCGGTGCCGACGGTGACTCCCACACCGACAGCGTCGCCGGTACGACGAAGATCCTGCGCGCTTCGACGCTGTCGGCCAACGCCTCTCCGGAGCCGGTCGTGCAGGGCAAGCCCATCACGGTCACGGGCAAGCTGGCCCGCGCCAACTGGGACACCGACGTCTACGCGGGCTACACCGCGCAGCCGGTGAAGCTCCAGTTCCGCAAGGCCGGCACCAGCACGTACAGCACCGTCAAGACGGTGAACACGAACAGCACCGGCAACCTGAAGACCACCGTCACAGCCGCCTCGGACGGCTACTGGCGCTGGGCCTTCGCCGGTACGTCGACGACCGCCCCGGTCACGGCCACCGGCGACTACGTCGACGTGCGCTAAGCACCGGAAGCAGGAATCCCGCTACGCGGGGAAGCGGCGGCCGACCCAGCGCCACACCAGCTCCAGGGCGGCCGCCGCCACCGCCGACACCCCCACCGCCGTCCACGGCAGCATCGTGCCCATCAGTCTCAGCGCGAAGAAGTCCTGCAGCCACGGGACGACGAGCACGAGCACGAAGCAGAGGCTCATCACGGCCACCAGGCCGACGCGCCACCAGGTGTACGGGCGGGCGATGATCGCCAGGACCCAGAGGGACACCAGGAAGAGCGTGAGCGTCGCCACGCTCGTCTCGGCGGACAGGGCGTCCGGGCCCGTGTAGTGCGACCGGGCCAGCAGGTACGTACAGAAGGTCGCGGATGCGGCGATGATGCCGCTCGGGATCGAGTACCGCATCACCCTGCGTACGAAGTGCGGCTGGGCGCGTTCCTTGTTGGGCGCCAGCGCCAGGAAGAACGCCGGGACGCCGATCGTCAGGGTGGACAGCAGCGTCAAGTGGCGTGGCAGGAACGGGTACTCGATCTGTGAGCAGACCACCAGAATGGCCAGCAGCACGGAGTACACCGTCTTCGTGAGGAAGAGGGTGGCGACCCGGGTGATGTTGCCGATGACCCGGCGGCCCTCGGCGACCACCGACGGCAGCGTCGCGAAGCTGTTGTTGAGCAGGACGATCTGCGCCACGGCCCGCGTCGCCTCCGACCCGGAGCCCATCGCGACGCCGATGTCCGCGTCCTTGAGCGCGAGTACGTCGTTGACGCCGTCGCCCGTCATCGCGACCGTATGGCCCTTCGACTGGAGCGCCGCGACCATTTCGCGCTTCTGCTGCGGGTTGACCCGCCCGAAGACCGCGCCCGCGTCCATCGCGTCCGCCATCTCGGCCCGGTCGGCGGGCAGGGTGCGGGCGTCGACGGTGGCAGCGGCGCCCGGCATGTCGAGCTTGGCCGCCACCGCGCCCACCGACACCGCGTTGTCACCGGAGAGGACCTTCGTGGCGACGTTCTGGTCGGCGAAGTACTGGAGGGTGTCGGCGGCATCGGGACGCAGCCGCTGTTCGAGGACGACCAGGGCGGTGGCGCTGGAGCCGTCCGTGATGTGCGGGTCGTCCAGGTCCCTGCAGATACGGGTGAGCAGCAGGACGCGCAGGCCCTGCCGGTTGAGCAGGTCGATCTCGTCGAGGTACGGATCACCGTGCGGCAGCAGCACATCGGGTGCGCCGAGCAGCCAGCTGCTGCTGCGGCCTTCGCCCTCGCTGAAGCTGGCGCCGCTGTACTTGCGGGCGGAGGAGAAGGGCAGCGCCTCGGTGCAGTGCCAGGAGGCGCCGTCCGGGTAGGCCTCCTTGATCGCCAGGAGGCTGGCGTTGGGCCGGGGGTCGGACTCGCCCAGTGCGCCGAGCACGGTCCGTACGTAGGCCTCGTCGGCTCCCGAGCCGTTCAGCAGCCGCACTTCGGTGACGTCCATGCCGCCCTCGGTGAGCGTGCCCGTCTTGTCCAGGCACACCACGTCGACCCGCGCGAGGCCCTCGATCGCGGGCAGCTCCTGCACGAGGCACTGCCTGCGGCCGAGCCGGATCACGCCGACCGCGAAAGCCACCGAGGTCAGCAGCACCAGGCCCTCGGGGATCATCGGGACGATGCCGCCGGCGGTGCGCGCGACCGAGTTCCTGAAGTCGGTGTCCTTGACGACCAGCTGGCTGATGATGAGGCCGATCGCCGTCGGCACCATCAGCCACGTCACGAACTTGAGGATCTGGTTGATGCCGTTGCGCAGCTCGGAGTGGACGAGCGTGAAGCGCGACGCCTCCTCGGCGAGCTGTGTGGCGTACGCCTCGCGGCCGACCTTGGTCGCGGTGAAGGCGCCGCCGCCCGCGACGACGAAGCTGCCGGACATGACCTGGTCGCCGGGCTGTTTGAACACCGGGTCGGCCTCGCCGGTGAGGAGCGACTCGTCGACCTCCAGGCTGTCGGTCTCGACGACCTCGCCGTCGACGACGGCCTTGTCGCCGGGACCCAGCTCGACCAGGTCGCCGAGGACGATCTCGGAGGTGGACACCTCGGCGGACGTCCCGTTGCGGCGGACCTTCGGTCTGGCCTCGCCGATGACGGCGAGGCCGTCGAGGGTCTTCTTGGCGCGCAGTTCCTGGACGATTCCGATGCCGGTGTTGGCGACGATCACGAAGCCGAAGAGGCCGTCCTGGATCGGCGCGACGAAGAGCATGATCACCCAGAGGACGCCGATGATGGCATTGAAGCGGGTGAAGACGTTGGCCCTGATGATCTCCGTGGCGGAACGCGAACTGCGCACCGGTACGTCGTTGACCTCACCGCGCGCCACCCGCTCGGCGACCTCGGACGTACTGAGCCCGGGCGCTCTGCGGGCGGTCTGCGGCAATGACATGGGGTGTACAGGATCGAGCTCGGAGCCCGCGTCGATCTCTGCCCGCTGGGTCATGTTTTCGACGGTACGGCGAGATGTGCTGCTTTACCCGTCGAGTGACCCGGAATCAGGGGTCGATCTGGCCGCCTCGGCCGCCGCCTCCGCCTTCGCGCGCTTGATCGCCGCGTCGCGCCCGTGCACGTACCAAATGCCGATCAGTCCGAGTCCGGCGCCGGCCAGGCAGGTCCATACCCACCACGCCCGGCCGCGGTCGTCGAACCAGCCGTAGAAGGGGAGCTGCACCAGGAAGAGGACGAACCACAGGATCGTGCCGCCGACGATGGTGGCGACCACGGGCCCCTCAAGGGGCTCGGGTGCCTCGTGCTTGGGGGTCCACTTCGCCATGCGGTCAGTCTAGGTGGCGAAAGGCGGGGTCTACGCGCGGAGATGGACGCCCTCTCGTTCATGTGTTCATACTGAAACGGTTTGGCCTTGGCCCGTTTTCTTCGTATGAATCCCCAATGAGGACCGCATGAGCACGTCGGCCCCCACCCCCGTGGCCACCGCCCCGAAGCCCGCCCCCCAGGGAACATCCGGACCACTGGACCGCTTCTTCAAGATCTCCGAGCGGGGCTCCACCGTCGGCCGTGAGATCCGCGGCGGTCTCGCCACTTTCTTCGCGATGGCCTACATCATCGTGCTGAACCCGATCATCCTGGGCAGCGCGAAGGACATGTACGGTCACCAGCTCGACGGCGGCCAGCTGGTCACCGCCACCGTGCTGACCGCGGCGTTCTCCACGCTGCTGATGGGCGTCATCGGCAATGTGCCGATCGCGCTGGCCGCCGGGCTCGGCGTCAACACCGTCGTCGCGCTCCAGCTCGCGCCCCGCATGAGCTGGCCCGACGCGATGGGCATGGTCGTCCTGGCCGGGTTCGTCGTGATGCTGCTCGTCGCGACCGGTCTGCGCGAGCGCGTGATGAGCGCGGTGCCGCTCAGCCTGCGCAAGGGCATCGCGATCGGCATCGGCCTCTTCATCATGCTGATCGGCCTGGTCGACTCCGGTTTCGTCTCCCGCATCCCGGACGCCGCGCACACCACCGTCCCGCTCCAGCTCGGCGGCGACGGCCACCTGGGCGGCTGGCCGGTCCTGGTCTTCGTACTCGGCGTACTGCTCACGCTCGCGCTGATCGTCCGCAAGGTGCCGGGCGCGATCCTCGTCTCGATCGTCGTGATGACGGTCGTCGCGCTGGTCATCAACGCGGTCGCGGACATCCCGGCCGGCGGGTGGGGGCTGACGACGCCCGAGTGGCCCGGCAACCCGGTGGCCTCGCCCGACTTCGGCCTGGTCGGCCAGGTCAGCCTGTTCGGCGGGTTCGAGAAGGTCGGCCTGCTGACCGGTGTCCTCTTCGTCTTCACCGTGCTGCTGTCCTGCTTCTTCGACGCGATGGGGACGATCCTCGGCGTCAGCGACGAGGCCAAGCTGCTGGACGAGAAGGGCAGCCTGCCCTGCGTCAACAAGGTCCTGTTCGTCGACGGCATCGCGGTCGCCGCGGGCGGCGGCACCTCCAGCTCCGCCACCACCTGCTTCGTCGAGTCCACCGCCGGTGTCGGCGAGGGCGCCCGTACGGGCCTCGCGAACATGGTCACCGGTGGCCTCTTCGCCGTCGGCCTCTTCCTGACCCCGCTGGTCACGATGGTGCCTTCGCAGGCCGCCACCCCGGCGCTGCTCGCGGTGGGCTTCCTGATCCTGTCGGGCTCGGTCAAGGACATCGACTGGAGCGACCACACGCTGGCGATCCCGGCGTTCCTGACGATGGTGATGATGCCGTTCACGTACTCGATCACGAATGGCATCGGCATCGGCTTCGTCAGCTTCTGTGTGCTGAGGCTGGCGGCCGGGCGGGGACGCGAGGTGCCGGTGGCGATGTACGCGGTGTCGGCGGTCTTCGCCTTCTACTACCTGATGCCGGCCCTGAATCTCACGTAAGGCCGTAGAACTTCTCTGTTTCGTCGACCGCCGTCTTGAAGCGTTCGTCGAAGTCGTCGCGAATGAGCGTCCGGACCACATAGTCCTGGACGCTCATTCCGCGTTTGGCGGCATGGTCCCGGAGACGGTCGAACAGCTCACCGTCTATCCGCAGGCTGAGCACTGTCGATCCCATGAACAACAGGGTCGCCGGAGTGGGCCCGCCGACGCGTCACTTTCCGGAGCTGACTCACTCGTACGGGTGAGATGCGGCGGGGAGGGTATCCGGCTGGTCTTTAGTGTGGGTAATGACTTAAGCTAACTACATGCCTGACCTGTCGCACGCCGGCAACGCTGCCGCTGTGAACTCCCTGCGCTCCGCCGTCATGCGGCTGGGCCGACGCCTGAAGCATCAGCGCGTCGACGAATCGCTGAGCCCGACCGAGATGTCGGTACTCGGCACCCTCGCCCGATGCGGTTCCGCCACCCCCGGTGAGCTGGCCCGCAAGGAGCATGTGCAGCCGCCCTCGATGACCCGCATCGTGGCGCTGCTCGAAGCCAAGGGGCTGGTCAGGCTGGAGCCGCACCCCGACGACCGCCGGCAGAAGGTGGTCAGCCAGACCGAAACCGCCGAGGCGATGCTCGAAGAGAGCCGCCGCAAGCGCAATGCCTGGCTGGCCGGACTCGCCGAAGGCCTGGACGAGGACGAGTGGGCGAAGCTGCGTGCCGCCGCCCCGGTCCTGGAGAAGCTCGCACACCTCTGACCCAGCAACCCGCGCGCCGCCGAGGAGGCGAACCCTTTTGAGTACGGGACCCGGAGCAGACTCCGCACCCGCACCGACCGCACCTACTTCCATGTTCAGCTCGCTCAAGATCCGTAACTACCGGCTCTTCGCAAGCGGGCAAGTCGTTTCCAACACCGGCACCTGGATGCAGCGCATCGCCCAGGACTGGCTGGTCCTGTCCCTCACCGGATCGGCCTCCGCCGTCGGCATCACCATCGCGCTGCAGTTCCTGCCGATGCTGCTCTTCGGCCTGTACGGCGGCGTACTCGCCGACCGGCTGCGCAAGCGGCCCCTGCTGCTCGCCACCCAGTCCGCCATGGGCATCACCGGCCTGGCGCTGGCGGCCCTCACCCTGACCGGACACGTCGAGGTCTGGCACGTCTACGCCACCGCGTTCCTCACCGGACTCGTCACCGTCGTCGACAACCCGGCCCGGCAGGCCTTCGTCGTCGAGATGGTCGGCCCCAAGGACCTCCAGAACGCGGTCAGCCTCAACTCCGCCAACTTCCAGTCCGCACGCCTCGTCGGCCCCGCCGTCGCCGGTCTGCTGATCACGGCCGTCGGCAGCGGCTACGCGTTCCTGCTCAACGGCCTCTCCTTCCTCGCGCCCGTCCTCGGGCTGCTGATGATGCGTACGTCCGAACTCCACAAGGTCGAGCGCGCGCCGCGCGGCAAGGGCCAGCTGCGGGAAGGCCTGAAGTACGTCTCCGCGCACCCCGAGCTGATCTGGCCCATCGTGCTCGTCGGCTTCATCGGCACCTTCGGCTTCAACTTCCCGATCTGGCTCTCCGCCTTCGTCGACGACGTCTTCCAGGGCGGCGCCGGCATGTACGGCTGGCTCAACACCCTGATGGCCGCCGGATCACTCGCGGGCGCCCTGCTCGCCGCCCGTCGCGGCACGTCGAGGCTGCGACTGCTGGTGGGTGCGGCCGTGGCCTTCGGAATCCTGGAGATCGTGGCGTCTGCGGCCCCGTCCTTCTGGATCTTCGCGGCGCTGCTGGTGCCGATCGGGATGTTCGGCCTGACGGTCAATGTCACGGCCAATTCCAGCGTGCAGATGGCCACGGACCCCGCCATGCGCGGCCGGGTGATGAGCCTGTTCATGATGGTCTTCACGGGCGGTACGCCGCTGGGCGCCCCGCTCTTCGGCTGGATCACCGACACGTACGGCGCCCGGATCGGCTTCGCCGCGGGCGGCATCATCTCCGCCCTGGCAGCCCTCGCCGTGGGCCTGGTACTGGCCCGCGTCGGCGGCCTGCGCCTGAAGGTCGACATGCGCCGCGGCCACCAGCACGTGCGCTTCGTACCGCGCGAACAGCTCGCAACGGCAGCTTGACGGACGGCGGCGACAGATGATCAGCGCGTGCCGGAAACTGGTCGCATGAGACTCTTCGCCGCCGTAATTCCGCCCGACCCGGCCATCGACGAACTCGGCCTCGCCGTCGACCGGCTGCACGCCCTGCCCGGTGCGGACGAACTGCGCTGGACCGGGCGGCCCGGCTGGCACTTCACGCTCGCGTTCATGGGTGAGGTCGACGAGGACCTCATGCCCGATCTGACGCGGCGGCTCGGGCGGGCCGCCGCCCGCCAGGACTCCTTCCCACTGCGCCTCCACGCCGGCGGCCGCTTCGGACAGCGGGCGCTGTGGGTCGGGGCCGCCGGCGGGCTCGACGACATGCGGCGCCTCGCGGAGAGGGCGGACGCGGCGGCCCGGCGGGCCGGGGTGGCGATGGAGGAGCACCGGGCGTACAAGGCGCATCTGACCATCGCCCGGACCCGGCTCGGCACCACCACGGACCTGCGGCCGTACGTCGACGCGCTCGTCGACTTCGAGGGCGCGGCGTGGACGGTGGGGGAGCTCGCTCTCGTACGCAGCAACCTGCCGGGCGGCGGCGTACTCGGAAAAAAGCCCCGCTACGAGACGGTCGCTTCCTGGCCGCTGGGGCACTGACACGGCCCGCAGTCCCGGCCGGTTACGCTCGACACGTGAATCCGAAAATCCGAAACCAGATCATGGCCGGCGTACTCGTGCTGATGTTCGCCGTCGTCGCCGTGGCGGCCGCGGTCGGCGGCTGACCGACCGACCGCAGCCGTCAGAACCACCGGGCGACTACCAGGCGAAGGCCTCCGGAGACGGGCCGGGCCCCGGGAAGATCTCGTCCAGCGAACTCAGCACATCCTCCGCCAGCTCCAGTTCGACCGCCCGCAACGCCGACGCCAGCTGGTCCGCCGTGCGCGGCCCGACGATCGGCCCCGTCACACCGGGCCGGGTCAGCAGCCAGGCCAGCGCCACCTCGCCCGGCGCGAGGCCGTGCTTGTCGAGCAGGTCCTCGTACGCCTGCACCTGCTGCCGTACCTCGGTTCGGGCCAGCGCCGCCGCCGACCGTCCGGCCTGCGAGCGCGCCGCCCCGCCCTCGCGCTCCTTGCGGAGCACGCCGCCGAGCAGCCCGCCGTGCAGCGGCGACCACGGGACGACCCCGAGGCCGTACTCGCGCGCCGCCGGGATGACCTCCATCTCGGCGCGGCGCTCGGCCAGGTTGTACAGACACTGCTCGCTGACCAGGCCGTACGACCCGAGCCGCCGCGCCGTCTCATTGGCGCGTGCGATGTGCCAGCCCGCGAAGTTCGACGACCCGGCGTAGAGGATCTTGCCCTGCTGGATCAGGACGTCGACGGCCTGCCAGATCTCCTCGAACGGTGTGTGTCGATCGACGTGATGGAACTGGTAGATGTCGATGTAGTCGGTCTTCAGCCGCTTGAGGCTGGCGTCGACCGACCGCCGGATGTTGAGGGCCGAGAGCCGGTCGTGGTTGGGCCAGGGAGGCGTGTCGTCCAGCGACATGTTGGCGTACACCTTGGTGGCGAGGACCGTCTTGTCCCGACGGCCGCCGCCCTGCGCGAACCAGGAGCCGATGATCTCCTCGGTGCGCCCCTTGTCGGCGCCCCATCCGTAGGCGTTGGCGGTGTCGAAGTAGTTGACGCCCGCGCCGAGGGCGGCGTCCATGATCGTGTGGCTGTCGGCCTCGTCGGTCTGTGGCCCGAAGTTCATCGTCCCGAGAACGAGCCGGCTGACTTTGAGTCCCGTGCGTCCGAGCTGCGTGTACTTCATGGGAAACAAGCCAACGCCTTCGAGCGCGCTCGAAGCAAGTGACATGGCTGGTCCCGCATTGCCCCGCAGGGGAGTTGACTTTCGTCAGGGGTGCTCGGGGGGTTGCATTGCCTACCGTCGGCTCATGGTCATTCGACGACGTACCGCAGCCGCCATACTCGCGCTCGGCCTGTCTCTGCCGATCGTGCCGATCGCTTCGGCAGGGACGGCGTTGGCAGACGCCCCCGTCCCGAGCGCCTCCGCCGCAGTCACCCAGCAGCTCGAACTGCCGCGTCCCACCGGCCCGTACGCCACCGGCCGCCAGACCCTGCACCTCGTCGACACAAGCCGCCGCGACCCCTGGGTGCCGTCGGCCGGGGCGAGGGAGCTGATGGTCTCGATGTACTACCCGGCCCGCCCCCGGACCGGCGGGGACGTCGCGCCGTACATGACGACGGAAGAAGCCCGGCTGCTGCTGGAGAGCCAGGGTTACGCGGGTGTCTTCCCGCCCGAGCTGCTCAGCGGCACCCGCGCGACCGCGCGTACGGACGCCCGTCCCGTGCCGGGCAGGCATCCGCTGGTCGTGCTGTCGCCCGGGTTCTCGGTGCACCGCGCCACTCTCACGCTCCTCGGCGAGGAGCTGGCCGCGCGCGGTTACGTCGTGGCCCTGATCGACCACGCCTACGAGTCCGTCGGCACGGCCTTCCCCGGCGGGCGCACGCTGACCTGCGTCGCATGCGACACGATCAACGCGCTGCCCAAGGGGGAGAAGAGCAGGGCGGCCCTGGCCGCCGTCGCCAACGGGCGGGCCGCCGACGTCTCCTTCGTCCTCGACCGGCTGACCGGCCGTCAACCAGCCTGGAAGAACGCCGGAATCATCGACCGCAAGCGGATAGGGATTGCCGGGCACTCCATCGGCGGCAACAGCGCCGCCCGCGCCATGGCGTCCGACAGCCGCATACGGGCCGGGGTGAACATGGACGGCACCTTCTTCGCCCCCGTGCCGGCCGACGGCCTCGGCGGCCGCCCGTTCATGATGCTCGGCACCGACGCGGGCCACCGGCCCGACAGCAAGGACACGAGCTGGGGCGAGGGATGGGAGCGCCTGGACGGGTGGAAGCGGTGGCTGACCGTGACCGGTTCCGGTCACTTCACTTTCATTGATTTCCCGGTTCTGGGCGCGCAGTTGGGCCTGTCCCACCCCGACGCTCCGCTGTCCGGGCAGCGGTCGGGCGAGATCACCCGGGACTACGTCGGCGCGTTCTTCGAGCAGCACCTGCGCGGGATCCGGCAGCCGCTGCTGGACGGACCCACGCCCGCCAATCCGGAAGTCAATTTCCAGTTCCGGCGCTGACGCGGCAGCCGTCGCCGGAGTACGGCCCGCCCACGCCCCACGCCACGTGCATCGCGTCGGCGAAAGCCGCCGCCAGCTTGTGCTCGCCGGAGGGGCCGGGGTGGGTGCCGTCGTACGTGTCCTGATGGATGTCGTACGTCGCGTGGGGCGAGACCAGGAGCAGGGGCGAGGCGGCGGTGTCGAGGTTGGCCACCGCCTTCGCCAGCAGCTCGTTGAAGCGGTCGCACTCGGCGGCGAAGGGGGCGTCCGACTCGGCCCTGACGTTGGGTATGACCGGGTGGACCGCGATGCGGACGCGGGGGTTGGCGGCGCGGGCCTCGGCCATGAAGAGTTCAGCGTTGTCGGCGGTCTGCGCCGAGTCGGTGTAGAAGCCGAGGTCTATCAGGCCGAGGGAGACGAGGAGCGTGTCCGCCCGTGTCGAAGCCACCGTCTCCCGGATCAGCGGGGCCATGTGCAGCCAGCCCTCGCCCCAGCCCGCCAGGTGACGGCGGGCGTGCTCGGGGAAGGCCGGGTCGCCGTAGTCGCAGGAGACCGGGGCGTCCGCGAAGGTGTCGTACAACTCGGTACGGGGGCCGGTGATCCCGAACGGGCCGCCGAAAGACGCCGACAGGTGTTGCCACATGCGGTAGCGCCAGGTGAAGTCGCCGGCACGCCCGATGGTCATGGAATCGCCGACGAACAAGAAGCGCATTGCGTCATCATCCCGGATCGGTGCGGTGCTCAACCACGTGATGATGAACACTTGGGCCATGCGTTCGCTTTCGTACGTCGTCGCCCCCGGTGCCGCCGCCCTTGTCCTGCTCGCGGCCGGTACGGCCGTCGCCGACGACGGCTTCACGATCAAGGACCGGAGGATCACCGAATCCAGCGGGCTCGCCGCCAGCCGCATCCACCCGGGCATCTACTGGACGCACAACGACAGCGACGACGGGGCGTACATCTACGCCGTGGACTCCAGGACCGGCGAGACGGTGGCGACCCTCACCATGCGCGGGGTCGGGGCGCCGCGCGACGTGGAGGGCATCTCCATCGGGGCCGACGGGAATGTGTACGTCGGCGACATCGGCGACAACCTCGACGGGAGCTGGAGCCATGTGTGGATCTACCGCTTCCCCGAGCCGAAGAAGCTGGCGGACGCGACCGTCGACGCGACGCAGTTCACCGTCAAGTACGCCGACGGGGCGCGCAACGCCGAGGCGCTGATGGTGCATCCGAAAACCGGCCGGGTCTACATCGCCAGCAAGAACGAGGACGGCGGCGGGCTTTACGAAGGGCCCGCGCAGCTGTCGGCGCGCGGCACGAATGTCTTCCGGCGGATCGACGACGTGCCGTGGGTGACGGACGGGGCGTTCTCGCCGGACGGGGAGGAGCTGACGCTGCGTTCGTACTTCAGCGCCCGTGCGTATGCCTGGAAGGGCGGGCGGCTGGGGGCGGACCGGCGGGTACGGGCTCCTCTCATGGGGCAGGCCGAGTCGGTGACGTACACGGCCGACGGATCGGCGCTGATGTTCGGCTCGGAGGGGGCGGGCAGCAGTGTCGCGAAGGTGGACGTGGACGGGAAGGGACAGGGCGGTGACGAGCCCGGAGGGAAGTCGCCCTCCGAGTCGGGGGGCGGTTCGCCGGGTGCCGACGGCGGAGACGACGGAGACAGCGGAAGCGGCGGCAAGGTCACGCTGGGGCTGGTCGTCCTTGGGGGAGCGTTTGTCGTGTTCGCCGGCCTGAAGCGGCTGCTGCGGCGTTCGTAACGGACGGTGACGTTTCGAGATGCGAGAGTAACCAGGCCCTGGTTCGCTGAATGTGCCCGCTCTCCCTAGCGTCAAGGAGTGACGATGAGCGTTGCAGGCGAAACTGGCGGCCGGTCGCAGCAGATGCGCGAGAAGGCCAGGCAGCTGAACGAGGCCGCGGAGCGCGCGACCGACCCCCAGGAGCGTCAGAAGCTCCAGGAGAAGGCTCGCCGCCTCATGGAGCAGAGTCAGCAGGAGCGCCCGATGGGCACGCAGGAGCAGTTCCCCCCTGAGTAACCCCACCTGGTAGGCGATGGCCCCCGTACCGCGCAGGCGGACCGGGGGCCATCGGCCGTTACAGGGCCCTGGCTACGGACGGAACGGCGGAGTTTCGGCCGTGGCTTGTGCACTGTGGAGAAGGGCCCCGCCGTACCCCCGCCCCTAGCCTCACCCGAACCGGTAACCGGCTCAGGAAAACCGGAACCGGCATCGGAACGGCACGAACGAGGGGCGGCAAGCGTGAACTGGCTCATCCACGACTACCGCGAGAGCGATCTCGCGGCAGTGGTCCACCTGATCGACACCACGGCCGAGCTCGGGCAGGAGTCCGTCTTCTCGCTCGCCGAATGCATCGGAGCGCTCACCTCGCGCCAGCCCGCCGTCGTCGCCGTCCACCAGGGCGTCCCCATCGGTACGGCGCTGGGCTGCGTGGCCGGTGAGCGCGGCTGGGTGATGCGTATCGCCATCTCGTCGGCCTGGCGCGGCCGGGGCCTGGCGAGCGCCCTCCTGGTGGAGCTGGAGCGACGGCTCGTCGCCGCCAGGGTGGGCCGTATCGCCTACGTCCTGCCCGAGGAGGACCTGCTCGGCGAAGGGCTGCTCAACGCGGGCTACACGCGGCAGCCCGCCGTGGCGTACTTCGAGAAGGTCGAACCGCTCCACGGCCCCGCCGCCAGCCTCCTTGAAGACCTCGGCGGACGCTTCCTGCCGAACGACCTGTGGGCGAAGGTCGCAGGCATGGAGGCGGAGAAGGACCTGATCGAGCGGCGCGTCGTACTGCCGCTGGCGGAGCCGGAGCGGGCCGCCAGGCACGGGGTCAGGCCGCCGCGGGCCGTCGCCCTGTTCGGCCCGCCGGGAACGGGAAAGACGACATTCGCCCGGGGCATCGCCTCCAAGCTGGGCTGGCCGTTCGTGGAGCTGCTGCCCTCCCGGCTGGCGGACGAGGGGAACCTCGCGGCGGCACTGCGCAGCGCGTTCGCCCGGATCGCGGAGCTGGAGCGGGTCCTTGTCTTCATCGACGAGGTCGAGGAAATCGCCCCGGTACGCACCGAGCCCGCGCAGCCCGGCGGGATGCACGGAGTGACCAATGAGCTGCTCAAGCTCATACCCGGTTTCCGGGAGCGGGACGAGCGTCTGTTGGTGTGCGCGACCAACTCCGTACGGTCGCTCGATCCGGCGTTCCTGCGCCCCGGCAGGTTCGACTACGTGATCCCGATCGGCACCCCGGACGCGGCGGCGCGGGCCGCGATCTGGTCGCGGTACACGGAGGGCCGGGCGGACGTGGACGTGGCGGTCCTGGTGGAGGCCACGGAACTGTTCACCCCGGCCGACATCGAGCACGCGGCCCGGATCGCCGCGCAGAGCGCGTTCGAGCGGGACCTGGAAGAGGCCGGGGCGTCGTCCGGGCCTGCGGCCGGGCTCAGGGATCAGCGGGAGCTCGGCGCGACCACCAAGGACTACCTGGCAGCCGTCGCCCAGTGCCGGCCGACGGTGACGCCGGCCATGATCGATCAGTTCGGCGCGGACATCACCGCCCACGCGCGGTTCTGAACGGATCGGCCATCGGTGTCAAAATGGGGTGAACCGTAAAGGCTCGGGGATGCCCTCGTAGGAGGCCACGATGGTGGCAGCGTCGCAGAGCGTAGAAGCCCCTCCGCACAGGGACCTGTGGCCGGGGATTGCCGGGATCGTGTCCGCAGCGCTGCTGATTGCCGGACACGTGCTGTGGATGCGTACACCCGACACCGGGGGGCGGGACGCGATCGAGGACGTCGTGACCTTCTATGCGAAGGACAGCAACCAGGGCCTGGCGGAAGCGGCGGCGCTGATGCTGCTCGCGTCGAGCCTGCTGTTCATGTTCTTCCTGGTCGCGCTGGCCCGTCTGGCGGGCAACCGCTCGCACCTCGTGCTGGTGGGCGGAACGGTGTTCGCCGTGTTGATCATGGTCGCGGCCATCGCCGGCAACATGTACGCGATCACGGCCGACGAATCCGACGTGTTCCTCGTAGTCCCGGAGACGGCGCTCATCGCGATCCTGCTGCTGGACGTGTCGTACGGCGCGCTCATCGGGGCGATGGCCGGTGCGGCGGTGCTGCTGTTCGCACTCTGGCGCGTGTCGCGCGATTCGCACGCCCTCTCCGGCGTGCCGGGGTGGCTCGGCTGGTTCGGGTTCGTGGTCGCGATCCTGTCGCTGTCAGGGCCGTTCGGCGCATGGGTCACGCCGCTGCTGATGGCGCTGTGGATGCTGGCGGCGGGCGTGGTGCTGATCATCAAGGCGCGGGAGAGGGAAGAGGCCGAGGCGCAGGCGGGCGTGGCCCCCTCCTGACGCAGCCACCCTTCCTGACGCCGCCACCCCTTCCTGACGCAGCTCTCGCACCGCTCGGCCCTGGCGGGCCTCTCGGGCTTCGACCGGCTGCGGTGGACTCCGTCCACCGGGGACGTGCGCGGCTCGCGGAGTCCCGTGCGCGGGGGTTGCCTGCGGCGCTCTTCGCCCCGTACGCCGTGAGGCCCCGGCATCCCAATGATGCTGTTGGTTTATTCGGGGCCTCGCGTGACGTCGGCCTTCAAGACCTGGTTGTGGTCTTGAAGGCCGACGTTGTCGTTTGGGGTGGGTGCGGATGTCGATGCAGCCGAAGGGGTCTGGGGAGATCCCGGCGGAGACGGTGCGGGTGGCTCGGGCCGCGTTTCCGAAGGGGAGCCTGGCGATCCGGCTGCGGGATGAGCTGGGGCCGCTGTTCACGGACGAGGAGTTCGCTGATCTCTTCCCTGCCCGGGGACGTCCTGCCTGGTCACCGGCCGGGCTGGCGCTGGTGTCGGTGTTGCAGTTCGTGGAGGGGCTGACCGACCGGCAGGCCGCGGAGGCGGTGCGGGCGCGGATCGACGTCAAGTACGCACTCGGCCTGGAACTGGACGATACGGGCTTCGACTTCTCGGTGCTGTCGGAGTTCCGGGACCGGCTGGCCGGGGCGGACGGCGGGCGCCGAGTGCTGGACGGTGTCCTCGCGGCGGCCCGGGAGAAGGGACTGCTCAAGCGTGCGGGCCGGGCCCGCACGGATTCCACGCATGTGCTGTCCTCGGCGCGTGCGCTGTGCTGGCTGGAGATGGTGGCGGAGACTCTGCGGGCGGCGTTGAACGCGCTGGCGCAGGCGGCCCCGGACTGGCTGGCAGGTGTCGCCGAGCCGGACTGGTTCCGGCACTACGCGACCAGGGCGGAGGACAGCCGGTTTCCCGCCGGCCGTGTGAAACGGGACGAGGTGGGGACGCGGATCGGCCGGGACGGGACACGCCTGCTGGCGGCCGTCTTCGCGCCCGGCACCCCCGCCGGGCTGCGCGGGCTCGCCGAGGTGGAAACGCTTCGGCAGGTGTGGGTCCAGAGCTTCCATCACGTGGACGGCGAGGTGAGGCGGCGGGGCCCAAAAGACCGGCCGCCGGGCGCGTTACGCCTGGTCACCCCCTATGACACCGACGCCCGCGGCAGCGTCAAACGCGACACGATGTGGGACGGCTACAAGGTCCACCTCACCGAGACCTGCGAGCCGGACACCCCGAACCTGATCACGAACGTCGCCACGACGACGGCCACCGTCTCCGACCGGACGATGGCCGAGACGATCCACACCCAGCTCGCCGCACGTGACTGCGCCCCGGGCGAGCACTGGGTCGATGCCGGCTATCCCACCGGTGCCGCCCTGGTCAGCGCCCGACGCGAGCACGGCATCGCTCTGCACGGCCCCTTCCAGACCGACAACAGCGCCCAGGCCACCGCGAACAGCGGCTTCGGCCAGGACGCGTTCACCATCGACTGGAACATCAAGCAGGCCGTCTGCCCCGGCGGCAAGACCAGCATCACCTGGAGTGAACGGCTCTCCCAGAAGGGACAGTCCGTGCTGCGGGTGCGGTTCTCCATGCGCGACTGCAGGCCCTGCCCGGTGCGACAGGAGTGCATCAACTCGCCCACCGCGGAACGCCGCGAGCTGCGACTGCGCCATCACGACGAACACCACGCACTCCAGACGGCACGGGCCGAGCAGAAGACCGACGCGTGGAAGGAACGCTACAAGGTCCGGGCGGGGGTCGAGGGCACCATCTCCCAGGGTGTCCAGCGCTGCGACCTGCGCAGATCCCGCTACCGCGGCCTCTCGAAGAGCAGCCTCCAGCACCAGCTCACCGGCGCCGCGATCAACCTCGCCCGCATCGACGCCCACCTCACCGGCCAACCACGAGCCCGCACCCGCACCAGCCACTTCACACGACTTCGCCCCGCCGATCAGACGATCGACGGGGCGAGGAAGCAGCAGAGCCCCGAATAAACCAACAGCATCATCCCAATGCCGGGGCCCACCGAACGCAAACTGCCGAGCAGTAACCGCTACAGCTTCTCGATCACGTAATCGACGCACGCCGTCAGCGCCTCGACATCCGCCGGATCGATCGCCGGGAACATCGCAATCCGCAACTGGTTGCGACCCAGCTTCCGGTACGGCTCCGTGTCGACAATGCCATTCGCGCGCAGCACCTTCGCGATGGCCGAAGCGTCGATCTCGTCCGCGAAGTCGATCGTGCCGATGACCTGCGACCGCTTCGCCGGGTCCGTGACGAACGGCGTCGCGTACGAAGCCTTGTCGGCCCACGTGTACAGACGGCTCGACGAGTCCGCCGTGCGGGCCGTCGACCATTCCAGGCCGCCCTGGCCGTTGATCCACTCAAGCTGCTCGTTGAGCAGGAAGAGCGTCGAGAGCGCCGGGGTGTTGTACGTCTGGTTCTTGAGGGAGTTGTCGATCGCCGTCGGCAGTGAGAAGAACTCCGGGACGTGGCGGCCGGAACCGTGGATCCGGGCCGCGCGCTCCAGCGCCGCCGGGGAGAACACCGCCAGCCACAGGCCGCCGTCGGAGGCGAAGGACTTCTGCGGGGCGAAGTAGTAGACGTCGGTCTCGGTGATGTCGACCGGCAGGCCGCCCGCACCGGACGTCGCGTCGACGAGGACCAGCGCGCCCTCGTCCGCGCCCGCGACGCGCTTGATCGGAGCCGCGACACCGGTCGAAGTCTCGTTGTGGGTGTAGGCGTAGACGTCCACACCCGCCTCGGCGACCGGGTCCGGGTGCGTGCCCGGGTCGGAGGAGATGACGCTCGGGTCGGCCAGCCAGGGCGCGAGCTTCGCGGCCTTGGCGAACTTCGACGAGAACTCGCCGAAGGTCAGGTGCTGGGACTTCGACTCGATCAGGCCGTGGGTCGCGATGTCCCAGAAGGCGGTGGAGCCACCGTTGCCCAGGATCACCTCGTAGCCCTCGGGAAGAGAGAAGAGGTTGCGTACGCCGTCACGCACCGAGCCGACCAGGTTCTTGACCGGGGCCTGGCGGTGGGACGTGCCGAGGAGGGACGTGCCGGTCGCGGCCAGGGCGTCCAGCGCCTCCGTACGCACTTTGGAGGGGCCCGCGCCGAAACGGCCGTCGGCGGGCTTCATGTCAGCGGGAATCTGGATCTCAGCCACGAGCCGGAGCGTAGCGGGTCGGGAGAGGTGCCGGAGACGCGTGTCCGCCGGATGAGACGTGCACTCCGGCGGGTGAGACGGCCGGATACGAGGTGCGGCGAAGGCCCCGGGGGCATCCTGGAGTGCATGGCTGAAAAGCGGGACGACACGTCAGCTCTGGCGCGCGAGCTGAACCAGGCCGTACGCGGAGAGGTCGCCTTCGACGCCGCGGCCCGCGCCCTCATGACCATGGACGCCTCCAACTACCGGCGCGTCCCGCTCGGCGTCGTCGCCCCGCGCGACGCCGACGACGTGGCCGCCGCCCTCGCCGTCTGCCGGGCGCACGGGGTGCCTGTCGTGCCGCGCGGCGGCGGGACGTCGATAGCGGGACAGGCGACAGGTACGGGCGTGGTCCTCGACTTCACCCGCCACATGCGGACCGTCGTTGACCTGGACCCGGCGTCCCGTACCGCCGTGGTCCAGCCGGGTGTCGTCCTCGACGACCTGCGGGCGGCTGCGGGAGCGCACGGCCTGACCTTCGGTCCCGACCCGTCGACGCACAGCCGCTGCACGCTCGGCGGAATGATCGGCAACAACTCGTGCGGTTCGCACTCGGTCGCCTGGGGAACGACCGCCGACAATGTCCGCCGCCTGTCGGTCGTCAGTTACGGAGGCGATCTCCTGCGCCTGAGGGAGGGGTGGGACGGGGCGCCCGAAGGACTGCGCGCCCTGGTGGACAGCAACCTCGCCCTCCTGCGCACCGGATTCCCCGAACTGCCCCGCCGTATCTCCGGGTACGCGATGGACGCACTGCTCCCCGAGAAGGGCGTCGACCTGGCCCGCGCGTTCTGCGGCAGTGAAGGCACCCTCGGCGTGCTGACCGAAGCGACCGTACGGCTGGTGGAAGCGCCCCGCGCCCGGGCGCTCGCCGTGCTCGGTTACGCCGGTGAGAGCGCCGCCGCCGAAGCCGCGCCCACCCTCCTCCCGTACGGGCCGCTGACCGTCGAAGGCATGGCCGAGGACCTGGTGCCCGCCCAGGAGCGGATGCTGCTGCCGCGCGGCACCGCCTGGCTCTTCGTGGAGATGGGCGGAGACTCGCCCGCCGAAGCCCGCTCCCACGCCGAACAGTTGGTCAAGGCGGCCGAGGCACTGGGCGGCGCGGTCGTCACCGACCCGGCGGAACAGCGCGCCCTGTGGCGCATCCGGGAGGACGCCAGCGGCACCGCGACACGGATGCCCGACGGGAGCGAGGCATGGCCGGGGTGGGAGGACTGCGCCGTACCGCCCGCCCGGCTGGGCCGGTATCTGCGCGACTTCAGGGCCTTGCTGGCCGAGCACGGTCTGCGTGGCACGCCGTACGGCCACTTCGGCGACGGCTGTATCCATGTCCGTATCGACTTCGACCTGCTCAGCGAAATCGGCGTACGGCGGTTCCGGAGGTTCTCGCAGGAACAGGCGGAACTCGTCGTCGCGCACGGTGGATCGCTCTCCGGCGAACACGGCGACGGCCAGGCACGCGCCGAGCTGCTGCCCAAAATGTACGGCGACGAGCTCGTCGCCCTCTTCGGCCGCTTCAAGGACGTGTGGGACCCGGCCGGCGGCATGAACCCGGGGATGCTGGCCCGCCCCGCCCGCCTCGACGACAACCTCCGCTTCGCCGTCCTCCCCAAGAAGCCCGTCGACGTCGTCTTCGGCTACCCCCACGACGACGGCGACTTCTCGGCCGCCGTACGCCGCTGCGTGGGCGTGGCCAAGTGCCGCACCGAATCGGCGGCCGGTCCCGGCGTCATGTGCCCCTCCTTCCGCGCCACCGGCGACGAACAGCACTCCACGCGCGGCCGGGCCCGCTTGCTGCACGAAATGCTCGCGGGCGAAGTCGTCACCGACGGCTGGCGGTCGGAGGAGGTACGGGGCGCCCTGGACCTGTGCCTGTCCTGCAAGGGGTGCAGGACCGACTGCCCGGTCGGCGTCGACATGGCGACGTACAAGGCGGAATTCCTGCACCACCACTACAAGGGGCGGTTGCGCCCCGCCGCCCACTACGCCATGGGATGGCTGCCCCTGTGGCTGCGCGCGGCTGCCCCCTTGGCCCGCGTACTGGGCCCCGCCGCCCGGGTACGGCCGCTCGCCGCCGCCGCCAAGCGCCTGGGCGGCATCGCGCCGGAACGGGACCTGCCGAGCCCGGCGCCCAGGACGCTCAGGTCCTGGTGGCGCGCCCGGAACAGGGCCGACGGCGGTGCTGAGCGGGCCAGTACAACGACTGTCGTCCTGTGGCCCGACACCTTCACCAACCACCTCTCCCCGGACGTCGGCCGGGCCGCCGTGCGCGTGCTCGAAGCGGCCGGGCTGCGGGTCGCGATGCCGCCGCAGCAGCTGTGCTGTGGGCTGACGTACGTATCGACCGGACAGCTCGCCCGGGCCCGCGCAGTGATGCGCCGCACCCTGGACGGCATGGAACGGGCCGCCGGACTGCCCCTCGTGGTACTGGAGCCGAGCTGCGCGGCCGCGCTCAAGGCCGACCTCCCCGAGCTGCTCCCCGACGACCCGAGGGCCGCCGCCCTCGCCCGGTCCGTACGGACCTTCGCCCAGGTCCTTGAGGAGTACGCCCCGCACTGGCAGCCGCCGAGGATCGACCGCCCCGTGGCCGGCCAGACGCACTGCCACCAGCACGCGATCCTGGGCGACGGCGCGGAGCAGCGCCTGCGCGAGCGCGCCGGCCTCACGGGCGGCCTGAGCGGCGGCTGCTGCGGCCTCGCCGGGAACTTCGGCTTCGAGCGCGGCCACTACGACGTGTCGGTCGCCTGTGCGGAGGAACAGCTGCTGCCGTCCGTACGGCAAGCGGCGGAGGGCACGGAGCTCCTGGCGGACGGCTTCTCGTGCCGTACGCAGCTGGAGCAGCTGGTGGGACGGCGGGCGAGGCACCTGGCCGAGGTGCTGGCGGACGGGCTGAACGACGGGCCGGCGGAGGGGCCGGTGGAGGGGCCGGAGGCCGAGCGCCAGTAATGGGTGTGGACGGGTGACGGTGCTGTTCCCCTTAACGTGGACGTATGGACCAGCCCACCTCCGCCGCGCCCGCCTCCGCCCCTGCCGCCGAAATACCGGGGGCCGTCGCCCCCGCCCCCGCGCCCACCCGCGCCGCGGGCATCGGTGCCCGGCTCGGGCCGGTCGCGATGGTGGTGGCGGGGGGCCTTTCCGTGCAGTTCGGGTCCGCTGTCGCCGTCACGCTGATGCCCCGCACGGGCGCGGCGGGCGTCGTCGCTGTACGGCTCGCCGTCGCGGCCGTGATCCTGCTCGTCGTGTGTCGCCCCCGGGTGCGGGGTTACGCCCGCGCCGACTGGGGCACCATCGGCGCCTTCGGGCTCGCGATGGCCGGCATGAACGGCCTCTTCTACCAGTCGCTGGAGCGGCTCCCGCTGGGCGTCGCCGTGACCCTGGAGGTGCTCGGCCCGCTCGCCCTCTCCGTGTTCGCGTCCCGGCGCGCGATGAGCGTCGTATGGGCCGCGCTGGCGCTGGGCGGCGTCGCGCTGCTCAGTGGCGGCGGCTTCGACCGGCTGGATCCGGTCGGCGCCGCCTACGCGCTCGGGGCGGGCGGTTGCTGGGCGGCGTACATCCTCTTCAGCGCGCGGACCGGGCGCCGGTTCCCGCAGGCGGACGGGCTGGCGCTCGCGATGGCGGTGGCGGCGGTGCTGAGCCTGCCGCTCGGGCTCGCCGAGTCCGGCACGAAGCTGTTCGAGCCGACGACTCTGGCCCTGGGGGCGGCGGTCGCCCTGCTTTCGTCCGTGCTGCCCTACACGCTGGAGCTGCTGGCGCTGCGCCGACTGCCTGCCGCGACGTTCGCCGTACTGATGAGCCTGGAACCGGCCATCGCGGCCGTCGCCGGCTTCCTGGTCCTGAGCCAGGCCCTCTCGACGACCGACGCGCTGGCGATCGCGCTGGTCATCGGCGCGAGCATGGGCGCGGTGCGGAGCCAGTCGCGTCAACGGCGGTCCAAGCCCTCTGACTGATTCGCTTCGCACAGACAGCCGCAAGCGCTCGAATAAACAATGCAAGCACGCTTGCTTGTTTCTCGTGGGGCTGCCATGCTCCCGGACACACCGCCCTACCCCGAGGGGAGCGCAACGTGTCCGATCCGGCAGCCGTGCTCGACGATCTCCGTGCGGAAGGGGACGAACTCGACCAGCTGGTCGGGGGCTTGAGCAACAAGCAGTGGTCGCTCGCCACACCCGCGCCGCGCTGGACAGTCGCCCACCAGATCGCACACCTCGCCTGGACGGACACGGCGGCGCTGCTGTCCGTCACCGACCCCGAGGCCTTCGCGGCGGAGACGGACAAGGCGCTGGCCGCGCCCGAGCGCTTCGTCGACGAAGGCGCCGAAGCGGGGGCGGAGCTGCCGGTCGACGAACTGCTGGCGTGGTGGCGCGACGGGCGCGAGCAGTTGCAGCGCGCACTGCGGGCGGCGCCGGCCGGGGTGCGTTTCCCCTGGTACGGGCCGCCGATGAGCGCCGCCTCGATGGCCACGGGGCGGCTGATGGAGACCTGGGCGCACGGTCAGGACATCGCCGACGCGGTGGGCGTACGACGCGAACCGACGGCGCGGCTGCGGCACGTGGCACGCATCGGGGTGCGGGCGCGCGGCTACGCCTTCTTTGTGCGGGGTCTCGCGGTGCCGGAGGAGGAGTTCCGGGTCGAGTTGGACCCGCCGTCCGCGCCAATGGGGTCTCCCCTGTTCGAGCGAAGCCGAGAACTTGGGGAAGGGCCGGACGGTGCATCGGACGGTGCGTCGGACGGTTCAGACGGTGCGGGAGTGTGGGCGTACGGCCCTGAGGACGCCCGCCAGCGCGTCACCGGCCCGGCGCTCGACTTCTGCCTGCTGGTGACCCAGCGGGCGCACCGCGACGATCTGGCGGTACGGGCGGAGGGCCCCGATGCGGACCGGTGGCTGGACATCGCGCAGGCCTTCGCGGGACCGGCGGGCGCGGGGCGCGCGCCTCGGCGTACCCGGCACAAGGAGGCCTGAGGGTGCTCCGCATCGGCAACGCGTCCGGCTTCTACGGCGACCGGTTCGACGCGATGAGGGAGATGCTCACCGGCGGCGAACTCGACGTACTGACCGGTGATTACCTCGCCGAACTGACCATGCTCATCCTGGGCAGGGACCGGCTGAAAGACCCCCGGCTCGGCTACGCCAAGACGTTCCTGCGGCAGCTGGAGGAGAACCTCGGGCTCGCGCACGGACGGGGCGTGAAAATCGTCGCCAATGCGGGCGGGCTCAACCCGGCCGGACTGGCCGATGCCGTACGGGAGTTGGCCGACCGGGTCGGCGTGCCGGTGCGGGTCGCGCATGTCGAGGGCGACAGCCTGCCGCTGCCCGAAGGCGCGCTGACCGCCAACGCGTATCTCGGTGGCGCCGGAATCGCCGAGTGCCTGAGGGCGGGTGCGGACGTGGTGGTGACGGGGCGCGTCACGGACGCGGCACTGGTCAGCGGGCCGGCGGCGTGGCGGTACGGGTGGGAGCCGGAAGGCTCGGGCTCCTACGACCGACTTGCCGGGGCGGTGGTCGCCGGGCACGTGCTGGAGTGCGGGACGCAGGCCACCGGCGGCAACTACTCCTTCTTCGGCGAGCACGATGTGCGGCGCCCCGGCTTTCCGGTGGCGGAGATCTACGCGGACGGCACCTCCGTAATCACCAAACACGACGGTACGGGCGGCGTCGTGGACGTCGGCACGGTGACGGCGCAACTGCTGTACGAGACCGGGGGCGCCCGTTACGCGGGCCCCGACGTCACGGCCCGGCTCGACACCGTACGGCTGACGCAGGACGGGCCCGACCGGGTGCGGATCTCCGGCGTACGGGGCGAGGCGCCGCCGTCGACCCTCAAGGTCGGGCTGAACCGGATCGGCGGCTGGCGCAACGAGGTCCTGTTCGTACTGACCGGCCTCGACGTGGAAGCCAAGGCGCGGCTGGTACGCGAACAACTGGACGACGCCTTCGGCAAGCGCCGGCCGGCGGAGGTGCGGTGGGAACTCGCCCGCACGGAGCGGCCGGACGCGCCCACGGAGGAGTGCGCGAGCGCGCTGCTGCGGCTGGTCGTACGGGACCCGGATCCGGCGGCGGTAGGGAGGGCGGTGAGCAGCGCGGCGATCGAGCTGGCGCTCGGCAGCTACCCCGGCTTCCACGTGACGGCGCCCCCGGGCAAGGGGGCGCCCTATGGGGTCTTCGAAGCGCAGTACGTGGACCCGGGGGAGGTGGCGCACGTCGCGGTGCTGCCGGACGGGGCGCGGGTGGAGGTGCGGCACCCGGTGCGTACGAAGGCACTTGAGCCGGTGGAGGAGCCCCCTGCGCCAGCGCGTGCCCCCACCGGGCCGAAGCGCAGGGCGCCGCTGGGGCTGGTCGCGGGCGCTCGTAGCGGCGACAAGGGCGGGGACGCGAATGTCGGGGTGTGGGTCAGGTCGGACGAGGCGTGGGCGTGGCTGGCGCACGAGCTGACGGTGGACCGCTTCCGCGAACTGCTCCCGGAGACGGCCGGGTTGCCGGTGACCAGGCATGCGCTGCCGAACCTGCGGGCGCTGAACTTCGTGGTGACGGGCTTGCTGGGCGAGGGGGTGGCCTCGCAGTCCCGTTTCGACCCGCAGGCGAAGGGGGTGGGGGAGTGGCTGCGGTCGCGGTGGGTGGATGTGCCGGTGGGGTTGCTGTGAGGGCGGAGGTGGCGATGCGGGTGCGGGTGGTCATTGGGTGCGGGCTGCCTGCGGCGCAGTTCCCCTACCCACCCCTTCCCGGCTGCGACATTTGCGGCTCCGCCGCGTGAGGGGCAAGCCCCCAGGCCCCCTGGAGTACCAGCCTCTCCGGCGTTTGAGGAGCGGGGTCTGGGGCGGAGCCCCAGTTCGGGAAGGGGCGGGTAGGAGAAACGCGCCGCAGGCAACCCGCACGCACAGCACCCCGACCAGCCACGTTCACAACCAGGAGGGGATCGCGTGACCGTACTGCCTTCGGCCCTCGACACACAGGGCCCCGAATACGCCACCAACCGCACCGCCATGCAAGCCAAGCTGACCGAGCTCCACACCGAACACGCCAAAGCCCTCGCCGGCGGCGGCCCAAAATACGTCGACCGCCACCGCAAACGCGGCAAGCTCCTCGCCCGCGAGCGCATCGAGCTGCTCCTCGACCCCGACACCCCCTTCCTGGAGCTGTCGCCGCTCGCAGCGTGGGGCAGCGACTACCCCGTCGGCGCATCCATCGTCACCGGCATCGGCGTAGTGGAAGGCGTCGAGTGCCTCGTCACCGCCAACGACCCGACCGTACGCGGCGGAGCCTCCAACCCCTGGACGCTCAAAAAAGCACTGCGGGCCAACGAAATCGCGTACGCCAACCGCCTGCCCTGCATCAGCCTCGTAGAGTCCGGCGGCGCCGATCTGCCTTCCCAGAAGGAGATCTTCATCCCCGGCGGCGCCCTCTTCCGCGACATCACCCGGCTCTCCGCCGCCGGCATCCCGACCATCGCGGTCGTCTTCGGCAACTCGACGGCGGGCGGGGCGTACGTCCCCGGCATGTCCGACCACACCGTCATGATCAAGGAGCGCTCGAAGGTCTTCCTGGGCGGCCCTCCGCTCGTGAAGATGGCCACCGGCGAAGAGAGCGACGACGAATCGCTCGGCGGCGCCGAAATGCACGCCCGCACCTCCGGCCTCGCCGACTACTTCGCCCTCGACGAGCCGGACGCCCTGCGCCAGGCCCGCCGCATCGTCGCCCGGCTCAACTGGCGCAAGGCGCAAGCCGATCCGGGCCCGGGCGAGGCGCAGCCGCCCAAGTACGACCAGGACGAACTCCTCGGCATCGTCCCCGGCGACCTCAAAGCCCCCTTCGACCCCCGCGAGGTCATCGCCCGTATCGTCGACGGCTCGGACTTCGACGAATTCAAGCCGCTCTACGGACCGAGCCTCGTCACGGGATGGGCCCGGCTCCACGGCTACCCCGTCGGCATCCTCGCCAATGCCCAGGGCGTGCTGTTCTCCGCCGAGTCGCAGAAGGCCGCGCAGTTCATCCAGCTGGCCAACCAGCGCGACGTACCGCTCCTCTTCCTCCACAACACCACCGGCTACATGGTCGGCAAGGAGTACGAGCAGGGCGGCATCATCAAGCACGGCGCAATGATGATCAACGCGGTGTCCAATTCCCGGGTCCCGCACCTGTCCGTCCTGATGGGCGCCTCGTACGGAGCCGGTCACTACGGCATGTGCGGCCGGGCGTACGACCCGCGCTTCCTCTTCGCCTGGCCGAGCGCCAAGTCCGCCGTCATGGGCCCGCAGCAGCTCGCCGGCGTCCTGTCGATCGTCGCCCGCGCATCCGCCGCCGCGAAGGGGCAGCCGTACGACGACAAGGCTGCCGAGGCCGACGCCGGGCTGCGCGCCATGGTGGAGCAGCAGATCGAGTCCGAATCGCTCCCCATGTTCCTGTCCGGGCGGCTGTACGACGACGGGGTCATAGACCCGCGCGACACCCGCACCGTCCTCGGCCTCTGCCTGTCGGCCATCCATACCGCGCCCGTCGAAGGAGCCCGCGGCGGCTTCGGAATCTTCCGGATGTGAGGGGAGTGAGAGGAGTGATGGGAGTGAAGATGATCGAGTCAGTCCTGGTCGCCAACCGTGGCGAGATCGCCTGCCGCGTCTTCCGCACCTGCCGTGAGCTGGGCATCGAAACGGTCGCGGTCCACTCCGACCCCGATACGGATGCCCTGCACGTACGCGAGGCGGACGCCGCCGTACGACTCCCCGGCGCGGCCCCCGCCGACACGTACCTGCGCGGCGACCTGATCGTGAAGGCCGCGCTCGCCGCGGGCGCGGACGCCGTACACCCCGGGTACGGCTTCCTGTCCGAGAACGCCGACTTCGCGCGCGCCGTCCTCGACGCCGGTCTGGTGTGGATCGGGCCGCCCCCCGAGGCCGTCGAGGCCATGGCGTCCAAGACCCGCGCCAAGGAACTGATGGCAGCGGCAGGCGTACCGCTGCTCGCCCCGCTGGCGGAGGTCACCGAGGCCGACCTCCCCGTGCTGGTGAAGGCGGCGGCGGGCGGCGGCGGCCGCGGTATGCGCGTCGTACGTGAAATCGGCGCACTCCCCGCCGAGCTGGAGGCCGCCCGTGCCGAGGCGGCCGGCGCCTTCGGCGACGGCGAGGTCTTCATCGAGCCGTACGTCGAACGGGGCCGCCACGTCGAGGTCCAGGTCATGGCCGACGACCACGGCACCGTATGGGCACTCGGCACCCGCGACTGTTCCCTCCAGCGCCGTCACCAGAAGGTCATCGAGGAGGCACCCGCCCCGGGTCTCCCCGACGCCCTCCGGCACGAACTCCACGACGCCGCCACAGCGGCTGCCCGCGCGGTCGGCTACCGGGGCGCGGGCACGGTCGAGTTCCTCGTCTCCGCCGAAGGGCGGGCGTACTTCCTGGAAATGAACACCCGCCTCCAGGTCGAACACCCCGTCACAGAAGCGGTCTTCGGCCTCGACCTGGTCGCCCTCCAGCTCCGCGTCGCCGAGGGCGAGCGCCTCGACCCCGAGCCCCCGGCGCCGAGCGGCCACGCGGTCGAGGCCCGGCTGTACGCGGAGGACCCGGCCAGGGACTGGCAGCCCCAGACGGGAGTGCTGCGCCGGCTGGACGTCCCGGGCAGCGTCCGGCTCGACACCGGGTACGCCGACGGCGACCGCATCGGCGTCCACTACGACCCCATGGTCGCCAAGATCGTCGCCCACGCCCCCACCCGCGCCGAAGCGGTCCGCAAACTGGCGCACGCCCTGCGGCGGGCCCGTATCCACGGCCCCGTCACCAACCGTGAGCTGCTCGTACGCTCCCTCCGTCACCCGGAGTTCGCGGACACCCGCATCGACACCGGCTTCTACGACCGCCACCTCGGCGAACTCACCGCCCCGGCACCCGCCGACGACGACGGCGAACGCCACGCAGCCACAGCCGCCGCCCTCGCCGACGCCGCCCGCCGCAGCGGCCGCTTCGGGGGCTTCCGGAACGTACCCTCGCAGCCGCAGACCAAGGCGTACGGGGACCACGAGGTCCGCTACCGCGCCACCCGCGACGGGTTCACCGTCGAAGACGCGCCGGGCGTACGGGTCATCAGCGCGACATCCACCCGGGTCACCCTCGAAACCGACGGCGTCGTACGGCACTTCGACGTCAGCGCACACCCCGGCCAGGTGTACGTCGACGGCGCCGACGGGACGTACACCCTCACCCCCCGCCCACGCTTCCCCGACCCCACCACCCGCACCGCACCCGGCTCGCTCCTCGCGCCCATGCCCGGCACCGTCGTCCGCGTCGCCGAAGGGCTCGCGCCCGGCGACCGGGTCGAGGCGGGCCAGGCCCTCGTCTGGCTGGAGGCCATGAAGATGGAGCACCGCATCACCGCTCCCGCCTCCGGCACGCTCGCCGCACTCCACGCCGCCGTCGGCCGTCAGGTCGAGGTCGGCGCCCTGCTCGCTGTCGTAGAAGAGCCACAGGAGGCCCAGAAATGAGCACAGAAACGACGCACACGGACCCGACAGAGCACCACCAGGCACTGCGCGACGCCGTCGCCGCCCTCGGCCGGCGCCACGGCCGCGGATTCGAACCGCAGGAGCTGTGGTCGGAAGCCGCCAAGCTCGGGTACCTCGGGGTGAACCTCCCCGAGGAGTACGGCGGCGGAGGCGGCGGCATGGCCGAACTCTCCCTCGTACTCGAAGAGCTGGGCGCCGCGGGCTGTCCCCTCCTCATGATGGTCGTCTCACCCGCGATCTGCGGCACCGTGATCGCCCGCTTCGGCACGGAGGAGCAGAAGCGGCAGTGGCTGCCCGGCCTCGCCGACGGCAGCATCACGATGGCCTTCGGCATCACGGAGCCGGACGCGGGATCCAACTCCCACCGCATCACGACCACGGCCCGCAAAGCCGATGACGGCTGGGTCCTCAACGGCCGCAAGGTCTTCATCTCCGGCGTCGACATCGCCGACGCGACGCTCATCGTCGGCCGCACCGAGGACGCCAGGACCGGCAGCCTCAAACCCTGCCTCTTCATCGTCCCGCGCGATGCGGAAGGCTTCCGGCGCTCGCAGATCGACATGGAACTCCAGGCGGCTGAGAAGCAGTTCGAGCTCGTCATCGACGACGTACGACTGCCCTCGTCCGCCCTCGTCGGCGACGAGGACGCGGGCCTCCTCCAGCTCTTCGCCGGCCTCAATCCCGAGCGCATCATGACCGCCGCCTTCGCCATCGGCATGGGCCGCTACGCCCTCGCCAAGGCCGTCGACTACGCCAAGACCCGCCAGGTGTGGAAGTCCCCCATCGGCGCCCACCAGGCCATCGCCCACCCCCTCGCGCAGGCCCACATCGAGCTCGAACTGGCCCGCCTGATGATGCAGAAAGCTGCACGGTTGTACGACGCGGGGGACGACGTCGGCGCGGGGGAGGCGGCCAACATGGCGAAGTACGCCGCCGCCGAGGCCTGCGTGAAGGCGGTCGACCAGGCGGTGCACACGCTGGGCGGCAACGGCCTCACCCGCGAGTACGGCCTGGCGTCGCTCATCACGGCGGCGCGGGTGGCGCGTATCGCACCGGTAAGTCGTGAAATGATCCTGAATTACGTCTCCCACCAGTCTCTGGGCCTGCCGAAGTCGTACTAGGGCGGAGCCCCCACGCGGCCGCAGCCGCAAAATGTCACAACGGGAAGGGACGGGGTGGGGAAGGGAAACACCGCCGTCACCCCGCGCACCAACCACCCAATTACTGCGCGCCGGAGGGGACCGTCACCGTGTTCCAGAGCGAGTACGCACCCGTAGCCCCCGTCGAACTGCCCATCCACGAAGCCGTACTCGGCCACGCCGCCCAGTACGGCGACACCGCCGCCCTGATCGACGGAGTGAACGGCGCCACCGTCACGTATCGCCAACTCGACCTCCACCACCGCCGTATCGCGGCCGGCCTGGCCCACGCCGGGCTACGGCAGGGCGATGTGCTCGCCCTGCACAGCCCCAACACCGTCGCCTTCCCCGCCGCCTTCTTCGGCGCCACACGCGCCGGCGCTTCCGTCACCACCGTCCATCCGCTCTCCACAGCGGAGGAGTTCGCCAAACAGCTCCGCGACTCCTCCGCCCGCTGGATCGTCACGATCTCGCCGCTCCTTTCCGTGGCCCGCAGGGCAGCGGAAATGGTCGGCGGGATCGAGGAGATCTTCGTCTGCGACCGCGACCCCGCGGAAGCGCACCGTTCGCTCCTCGACATGCTCGCCTCGACCGACGCGCCGGACCCGCAGATCATCATCGACCCGGCCGAGGACACAGCCGCCCTCCCGTACTCCTCCGGGACGACCGGCGTCCCCAAGGGCGTGATGCTCACGCACCGCAGCATCGCCACCAACCTGGCGCAGCTGCACCCCTTCATGCCCATGGGCCCCGGCGACCGCATCCTCGCCGTACTGCCCTTCTTCCACATCTACGGCCTCACGGCGCTCATGAACGCGCCCCTGCGCGGCGGCGCGACCGTCGTCGTACTGCCGCGCTTCGAACTCGACCAGTTCCTCGCGGCCGTCGAGAAGCACCGCATCACCGGCCTGTACGTCGCCCCGCCGATCGTCCTGGCCCTCGCGAAGCACCCCGCCGTAGCGAATTACGACCTGTCGTCCCTCGACTACATCCTCAGCGCCGCCGCCCCGCTCGACGCCCGGCTCGCGCAGGCCTGTTCGCGCCGCCTGGGCCTGCCGCCCGTCCGGCAGGCGTACGGCATGACGGAACTGTCCCCCGGCACGCACGTCGTCCCCGTCGGCGCTCAGAATCCGCCCCCAGGAGCCGTCGGAAAGCTGCTGCCCAGCACCGAAATGCGCATCCTCTCCCTCGACGACCCGACCAAGGAGCTCGGCGTGGGAGAGGCGGGCGAAGTCGCCATACGGGGTCCGCAGGTGATGAAGGGCTACCTGGGCCGCCCCGACGCGACCGCCGCGATGATCGACGACGAGGGGTGGGTGCACACGGGCGACATCGGACGCGTCGACGCCGACGGCTGGCTGTTCGTCGTCGACCGCGTCAAGGAGCTCATCAAGTACAAGGGCTTCCAGGTGGCACCGGCCGAACTGGAAGCCCTCCTCCTCACCCACGAGGCCGTCGCCGACGCGGCCGTCATCGGTGTGTACGACGAGGACGGCAACGAAGTGCCCAAGGCGTACGTCGTCCAGCAGCCGTCGGCGCAGCTCACCGAGGACGACGTGATGGCGTACGTCGCCCAGCGCGTCGCCCCGTACAAGAAGGTCCGCCGCGTCGAATTCGTCGACGGCGTGCCGAGGGCGGCCTCCGGCAAGATCCTCAGGCGCGAACTGCGCGACAGGGAGCGTGCATGACTCCGCCGCAGCTGATCCGTTCCGCCCATGAACGGGGCATCACCACCCTCACCCTGGACTCGCCGGCGAACCGCAACGCGCTCTCCGCGCGGCTCGTCGGCGAGCTCGGCGACGCCCTCTCCGCGTGCGCGAAGGACCCCGCTGTACGGGCCGTTCTGCTGACCCATACAGGGGGCACTTTCTGCGCGGGCGCCGATCTCAGGTCGCCGCCCGACCCGGACGCCTTCGTCGGCCTCATGCGGGCCGTGGTCGAACTGCCCAAACCGGTGGTGGCACGGGTGACCGGGCACGTACGCGCAGGGGGCCTCGGACTCCTCGGCGCGTGCGACATCTCGGCGGCCGGGCCGGGCGCGAGCTTCGCCTTCACGGAGTCCCGCCTCGGCCTGGCCCCCGCCGTCGTCTCCATGCCACTGCTGCCCCGCCTCGACCCGCGTGGCGCCACCCGCTACTACCTCACCGGGGAACGCTTCGACGCGGCCGAGGCGGTACGGATCGGGCTGCTGACAGCCGCAGGGGAAGACGTGGACGACACGCTCACCCCCGTACTGGACGGACTGCGCAGAGCCTCACCGCAAGGGCTGGCGGAGTCCAAGCGCCTGGTCACGGCTAGGGTGCTGGATGCCTTCGACCGCGACGCACAGGACCTGGTCGAGCGGTCCGCGTCACTCTTCGCCTCGGCGGAGGCGCGCGAAGGCATGACGGCATTCCTCGAACGACGGGACCCCGCATGGGTGTGGTGACTTCTCCGAAGGAGCCCAAGCAGGACCGCAGCCGGGCCACCCGGCAGCGCCTGCTCGAAGCCGCCGTGTCCTGCCTGGCCGAACGCGGCTGGGCAGGGTCCACGGTGTCCGTCGTGGCGGAACGCGCAGGCGTCTCGCGCGGCGCAGCCCAGCACCACTTCCCGACCCGGGAAGACCTGTTCACGGCGGCCGTCGAGTACGTCGCCGAGGAACGCTCGCACGCCCTGCGCAACCTTCCCGTACAGAACCGGACCGCCGTCGTCACCGCCCTCGTCGACCTCTACACCGGCCCGCTCTTCCGCGCCGCCCTCCACCTGTGGGTCGCCGCCTCCAACGAGGAGCAGCTCCGCCACCGCGTCACGGAACTGGAGGCGCGGGTCGGACGCGAGTCGCACCGGATCGCGGTGGAACTGCTCGGCGCGGACGAGTCCGTTCCCGGCGTACGGGAAACGGTCCAGGGCTTCCTCGACATGGCACGCGGCCTGGGCCTCGCCACCCTCCTCACCGACGACGCGGCACGCCGCAAGAGGGTGGTGGCGCAGTGGGCGACGCTCCTGGACGACGCGCTCACGACCCGGTGAACGGTCGGAGCCGCAGCTGAACGGCGCCGCACCCTCCAAGCGGGGGTGCGGCGCCGTTTCGTGTACGGTCTTTCGCGTACGGGCTTTCGTTTACGGGACAAGCGCGTGCGGGATAAGCGCGTACGGGATCAGCGCGCGATGTCGTCGAAGCCCGTGACCTCGCGCGGGCTGCGCGACGCGGGACCGACGTAGCGTGCGGAGGGCCGCACCAGCCGTCCGGTCCGCTTCTGCTCAAGGATGTGGGCACTCCACCCGGCCGTGCGCGCGCACGTGAACATCGACGTGAACATGTGCGCCGGGACCTCCGCGAAGTCCAGGACGATCGCCGCCCAGAACTCCACGTTCGTCGCCAGCACCCGGTCGGGACGCCGCGAGTGCAGCTCCTCCAGAGCCGCCTTCTCCAGCGCCTCGGCGACCTCGAAGCGCGGCGCCGCGAGCTCCTTCGCCGTACGCCGCAGAACGCGCGCACGCGGGTCCTCGGCCCGGTACACGCGGTGACCGAAGCCCATCAGGCGCTCGCCCTTGTCCAGGGCCTGCTTCACGTACGCCGTCGCGTCACCCGTGCGCTCGATCTCCTCGATCATCCCGAGCACACGGGACGGAGCACCACCGTGCAGCGGCCCCGACATGGCACCGACCGCACCCGACAGGGCGGCCGCGACATCGGCGCCGGTGGACGCGATGACCCGGGCAGTGAAGGTGGAGGCATTCATGCCGTGCTCGGCGGCCGATGTCCAGTAGGCGTCGACGGCCTTGACGTGCTTGGGGTCGGGCTCCCCGCGCCAGCGCTTCATGAAGCGCTCGACGACGGTGTCCGCCTTGTCGATCTCGCGCTGCGGGACCATCGGAAGGCCCTGCCCGCGCGCCGACTGGGCGACGTACGACAGCGCCATCACGGCAGCACGGGCCAGGTCGTCCCGCGCCGTCTGCTCGTCGATGTCGAGCAGCGGTTTCAGGCCCCAGACGGGGGCGAGCATCGCCAGCGCGGACTGCACGTCGACGCGGATGTCACCGGAGTGGACCGGGATCGGGAACGGCTCGGCGGGCGGCAGGCCGGGATTGAACGCACCGTCGACCAGCAGGCCCCACACGTTCCCGAAGGACACGTGCCCGACGAGGTCTTCGATGTCGACCCCCCGGTAACGGAGAGCACCGCCCTCCTTGTCCGGTTCTGCGATCTCCGTTTCGAACGCGACGACTCCTTCGAGTCCGGGTACGAAGTCGGACATCAGGCGGCTCCTCATGATGTGTGCGACAAGCGGCTTATGACCAAATGTCAGGTCTCGAACGGCTCTGGGTGTCAGGCGCCGGCGTCAGATTGTCAGGTGCCGGCGGTCACCCCGGTGATGCCCCGCGCGGCCGGTGGTCACCCAACCTCTGCGGGAGCAGGCACGATATCCCCTGCTGTATGGAGGCCACAGTGGCCTACGGGGAGATTTTGGCCGGTTCCGCCTATGCGGGGAAGCGTGATTACCGGCACACTGCTCCATTTCCCGCGCGGAGGATTGATGGCACCGGGTGCCGGGCAGACTGAGGCACTGCGGCAGGATGGCACCTGTGCCGAACCGAGATTTCGATCCCGCCGCCATGCGTGAGCACTACCGCAGCGAAGCCCTCAGCGAGGCGAAGCTCGCGGCCGAGCCCATGGGCCAGTTCGACCACTGGTTCAAGGAAGTCGCCCGCGGCGGTCTCCACGAGCCGAACGCGATGATCGTCGCCACGGCGACCCCCGAAGGCCGCCCCTCGTCGCGCACGGTCCTGCTGAAGCAGTACGACGGCCGGGGCTTCGTTTTCTTCACGAACTACGCCTCCCGCAAGGGCCGCGAAATCGAAGCCAATCCGTACGTCTCGCTGCTCTTCCCGTGGCACCAGATCGCCCGCCAGGTGATCGTCACCGGCAAGGCCGCCCGTATCGGCCGCGACGAAACGGCAGCCTATTTCCGCACCCGCCCGCACGGCTCACAACTGGGCGCGTGGGCGAGCGCACAGTCCTCGGTGATCGCATCCCGCGAGGAACTGCTGGCCCGCTACGAGGAACTCGCCGCCCGATATCCGGAAACCGAACGGGTCCCGGTGCCGCCGGACTGGGGCGGATACCGCGTAGCACCAGAAACGGTGGAATTCTGGCAGGGCCACGAAAACCGCCTGCACGACCGTCTGCGGTACGTGGCGGAGGGCAGCGCGTGGCGGGTGGAGCGGCTCTGCCCGTAGGGCGCGGGCCGAACCGTTGGGAACGCAGAAACCCGCGGGCTCTGGTCCCTCCTTGCGGAGGGGCCGGCCGGACTTACCGGCGAGCCCGCGGGTCGGTGACTGCTTGGGATTGGGCCGGCAGCGCCGGCACCGCACTGAGTGCGACAGCAGGCAGTCAGCCCGCAGCCACCTCACGAGTCCGGAAAGAAATCACTTCCCGATCACCTCCTTTCGGCGTGAGCCACACACTAGGAGCCGTTCCCGCGCCGCTCAACCGAATTTCGGCAAACTCGAATTTCACTGAACGGTGTGTGTGCTGCGTCACGTTCCAGTTGAATGATCCTCACTTCAAGTTCAGTGCAGTGCAGCACAGGCGAACACCTGCAGGGGGTGCCAGGTGAGTGCTTCCCGGATTGGCGAGACCACCGATGCGTTCGGTCCCGACGAGCCAGGGCCCGGTTCGGACGATCTCCTTGCCGCGCTTCTCGACGGCATGGACGCCGCGCTCTGCGCCTTCGACGCGGACGGGGTGATCACCCACTGGAACCGCGAGGCCGAGCGGATCCTCGGCTGGACGGCCGACGAAGCCGTCGGGCGGGCCGGGTTCGCCGGCTGGGCGGCGCGGGCCGCTGACGCGGACGAGGTGCAGGGGCGGCTGATGTCGGCGATGCATGCGCCGGGGCGCCAGGTGCACGAGTTCGCGTTGCTGAGGAAGGACGGCGGGCGTGTTCTCGTACGGACCCAGTCGGCGGGGGTCAGGGGCGCGGAGGGCCGGCCGGCCGGGGTGTACTGCGCGTTCAGCGAGGTGCATGCGCAGATCGACCTGGAGCGGGCGATCGCGCTGAGCGAGGCGCTCTTCGAGGACGCGTCGTGGGGTGTCGTCCTCGTGGACGTCGACCTGCGCCCGACCGTCGTCAACGCCCACGCGGCGCGTGCGCTGGGCGCGGGGCGTACGTCGCTGCTGGGCCGCCCCTTGGGGGAGCTCATCGTCCAGGGCGTGGAGGAGCTGGAGGGCGCCCTCCATCACGTACTGGCGGAAGGGGCACCGCCCGCTCCCGCCGAGCTGTGGGTGACGCTGCGTACGGCCGAGGGCGGCGGGAAGGGCGAGCGGCGGCGGTGCTGGCGCAGCGGATTCCTGCGGCTGGCTTCGCCGCTGGCGGAGGAGCCTGTGCCGTTGGGCGTCGGCTGGCTGTTCCAGGACATCACCGAGGCGAAACTGGCCCAGCAGGAGGCGGCGCAGCTGCGCTTCCGCGGCAATCAGCTGCACCGGGCCGGGCGGGCGGCGGCGGAGTGCGAGGACCCGATGGAGGCGGCGAGGTCGTACCTGGACTTCGCGCTCGCGGGCTTCGCCGACCATGCGCTGATCGACCTGACCGTGGGGGAGCACCAGGCCCGCCTGGTACGGGTGGCGGCCACGCCGTCGGGCGGCGCACCGGGCCCGTGCCTGCCGGTGACCGACACCGCGGGCCTGCCCGTCCGCTACGCCCAGGGCCACCCCGCGCTCCAGAGCCTGGACCGCAACGGCTCGGTACGGGCGAGCGCCGGGGGAGGGGGGCTGGCGCAGGAGGACTGGGCGACGCAACGCCAGTGGCCCCAGGACACGGTGCACGCCCTGTGCACGGTGCTGCGCAGCCGGGGCCGGACGCTGGGCGTGGCGACGTTCCTGCGGGGGCCGACGCGGGCGGCGTTCGAGCGGGCGGACGCGGCGTACGCGGAGAGCATGGCGGTGAGAGTGGCGTCGGCGATCGACCTGGCCCAGTGCGTGTCGCCTTGAGCGGCTGCTTGTCCCCCCAGACGCCCTACGGGCGTTTCCTCAAACGCATGACGGGAGGTGACGGCGATGCAGGCTGCCCAGGCGCGGAAGTTCCGTGGGAAGAACTAAGGCCCCGAAGTGGGCCAAGCCCGATGACGGGATGGTGTCGGTCATGGTGCTTCCGCCGGCCGTCACCGACACCGGCGACCTCGACCGGCTGAACAAGCTGTTCGGCGCCATGTGGAACATCAAGCGGGCCGTCCAGCGCGACGCCCGCGCCAAGGTTGACGCGTACTGGGCGGCGAAGTGCGAGCGCGACCGCGACGGGGCGAAGGCCGTACGGCAGCGCCTCGGCCTGTCCCGCGAAGCCCTGGAACGGTCCGCGTACAAACACCTCGAAAACGCCGGACACCTCAAGCACCACGCTTCAAAGGCCCTGGCCATGCACATGGCCGACGAGGTGTGGAACGGCGTCCAGCGGCACTCTGCTCCCCGAACCGCCGGACGGCGGGACCGAGCAACCCCAGATGAGACACCGCAAGGTGACCACGCTGGAGCGCCCGGCCCCCGCCCCGGCTGCAACCCGCAGCTCATCCTCTGGTGAATTGCGGATCAAGTCCTAGTGACGGAAGAAGATCCGGTCCCCGTACTCCGTCATCACGCGCCCGTTCCACTCGTGGCCCCCGTCGACATTCCCCGACCGGAGCAACGGCGGCTCGATGCCCCGTTCCGCCAGCTCCCCCGCCGCCGTAGCCATGACCGCCTGCATGAGCGCGCTCGTGACCACCGTGGACGCCGGGGCGAACGGTGCCTCGATTCCCTCTGCCGTGAGCTCCGCGTCGCCCACCGCGATCTTGCTGTCGAGCACGATGTCGCAGTGGTCCTTGAGGTACGTGCCCGACTTGTGCCGGGCCTTCGTCTCCCTCGCGTACGCCACCGACGTCACGCCGATGACCTTCAGGCCGAGCGCCCGCGCGTTCATCGCCATCTCCACCGGCAGCGCGTTGCGCCCGGACAGCGAGATGATCACGAGTACGTCGCCGGGCCTGGCGGGGCTGCTGTCCAGCACGGCACCCGCGAGCCCGTCGACACGCTCAAGGGCGGAGCCCAGCGTGGCCGGCATGACGTCAACACCGACGACGCCGGGCACGGCGAGCAGGTTCATCAGGGCCAGGCCGCCGGCCCGGTAGACGACGTCCTGGGCGGCGAGCGAGGAGTGGCCCGCGCCGAAGGCGAAGAGCCGGCCGCCCGCCTCCACGGTGTCGGCGATCGCGGCGCCGGCGGCCGCGATGCCGTCGGCCTCCTCGTTGCGCACGCGCTGCAGCAGACCGATCGCAGCGTCGAAGAACTGACCTGCCAGTTTGCTCTCGCTCATCGCGGAGGAGCCCCTTCCAGCGGTACGTCGGTGCGCTCACGTTGCGGTCTGGACCAGTGCGCTGTCAATACGGCTTCACACTGGCGCGGCACGGTTGTCAGCGCTATGCGTCAGAATTGGGTCAGGGCCAGCGCACGAGTAATCGAGGGGCACGTATGTCCGGACTGATCGACACAACGGAGATGTATCTCCGCACCATCCTCGAGCTTGAGGAAGAAGGCGTGGTCCCCATGCGCGCCCGTATCGCCGAGCGGCTCGACCAGAGTGGACCGACGGTGAGTCAGACCGTGGCGCGCATGGAGCGCGACGGCCTGGTGACGGTCGCGGGCGACCGTCACCTGGAGCTCACCGGCGAGGGCCGGATGCTGGCGACGCGCGTGATGCGCAAGCACCGGCTCGCCGAGTGCCTGCTCGTCGACGTGATCGGCCTGGAGTGGGAGCAGGTCCATGCGGAGGCCTGCCGCTGGGAGCATGTGATGAGCGAGGCGGTGGAGAGGCGCGTCCTCGAACTGCTGCGTCACCCGACGGAGTCTCCGTACGGGAATCCGATCCCGGGCCTGGAGGAGCTGGGGGAGAAGGCGGAGGCCGACCCCTTCCTGGACGACAGCATGGTCAGCCTGAACGACCTGGCGCCGGGGCCGGAGGGCAAGACCGTGGTCGTACGCCGGATCGGGGAGCCGATCCAGACGGACGCCCAGCTGATGTACACGCTGCGCAGGGCGGGCGTGCAGCCCGGCTCGGTGGTGAGCGTGACGGAGTCGCCCGGTGGTGTCCTCGTCGGCAGCAGCGGCGAGGCCGCGGAGCTCAACGCCGAGGTGGCGTCGCACGTATTCGTCGCCAAGCGCTGACACCGGGCGCCGCGGCGCGCTCACGGGACACGAGCGACAAAGCGCGAACGGGGGGACGCACGCAGCGAAGCGCGATCACTGTGGCATCAACGCCCTTCGGCCCCAAGGCAGTTGGGGCCGGACGGCGTTGATTCCGGCGATACGTCGGAATCCCAGCGACCGGGCGGATCGCGTGCCAGGCTGTGACCGAGGCACATGACGTGAGGACCGCCGACCGGCTCTGCCGGCTCGGTCGGCTCGGTCGGGGAGGGGGCAGGGGATGCGCCCGTCGCGCAGGCACCGGTTAGGTGCGGCTCGTGTTCGTGCGATTTGTGCTGCTCACGCTGCGCGCGGTGCCCCCGCTGCCTTCGCTGTCCGCGTCGATCATTCGGTGCATTCGCCCGGGGATGGCTCCGGCGCCCTGAGGCGCCGGAGCCTGTCCTCCCCTGTGCTGACCCGGAGCCCCGAGCTCTCAGGGTCAATCCCCTCGGACCGTCTTCCCCGAGCGGCCCGCCTCCCGCTGAAGATCTCCCCTCGGCAGCGGGCGTCAATCCTTGATGGTGGTCACTCGAACGAGGGGTGTTGCGCGCGGGAACCGTGTTTTCGAATACGGGTTCGATAGTCTGGCGGGGCTCAACCACTCATGGATGGACCACCCGGGGGATGAAGGGGGTGCCAGGAATATGGTGCGGCGCATCGACGTGACCGGAGCCGGGGGCGTACGCCTCGCGGCCTGGGAGTTCGCAGACCCTCCCAAGGGAAGCGGCGAGACGGACCTCGTCCCAGGAGTCTTACTGCTCCATGGACTGATGGGCCGCGCCTCGCACTGGGCGGGCACCGCCCGCTGGCTCTCCGAGCGCCATCGCGCCGTCGCCCTCGACCAGCGAGGTCACGGTCGCAGCGACAAGCCGGCCGAAGGCCCGTACACCCGCGATGCGTACGTCACCGACGCCGAAGCCGCGGTGGAGCAGCTGGGCCTCGCGCCCGTCACCCTCGTCGGTCACTCCATGGGCGCGCTCACCGCGTGGCAGCTCGCCGCCAAGCGCCCCGATCTCGTGCGCGCGGTCGTCATCTGCGACATGCGGGCCACCGCGCTCGGTGCGGCATCGCAGCGCGAGTGGGACGACTGGTTCCGGTCCTGGCCCGTCCCGTTCGCCACACTGGCCGACGTCCGCAAGTGGTTCGGCGAGGACGACCCGTGGGTGGAGCGTCCGAGCCCCGCCCGGGGTGATTTCTTCGCCGAGGTCATGGCCGAACGGGCCGACGGCTGGCGCCCGGTCTTCTCCCGCCGCCAGATGCTCACGTCCCGTGAGACGTGGGTGTACGACGCGCACTGGGAGGAACTGGCGCTGGTCCAGTGCCCCACCCTGGTGGTCCGGGGCCTGGACGGCGAACTGGGGCGCGCGGAGGCGCAGGAGATGGTCCGGGTGCTGCCGCGCGGGCAGTACGCGGAAGTGGTGGATGCGGGGCACCTTGTGCATTACGACCAGCCGGAGGGGTGGCGGGCGGCGATCGAGCCGTTCCTGGAGGAGAACGCGGAGGAGCGGGTCGCCCCATGACCCCGGCGCTACCCCCGGGTGCTCCTGCTGGCTCTGCGGCGCGCGCAGGGCGAGGTTTTTCTTTCCCCACCCCGCCCCTTCCCGAAGTCCTCAAACGCCGGACGGGCTGAAAATTCAGCCCGTCCGGCGTCTGAGGACATGCCCGAAGGGCGTCCGGGGGTCTGGGGGCTTGCCCCCAGTTTCGGGAAGGGGCGGGGAGGGGAACTGCGCCGCAGGCAGCCCGTACCGCAATGGCACCCGCAGCGCACCGCACAGCACCGCACCGCACAGCAATGGCGCCCGCACGGCAATGGCACCCGCACCGCACCGGCGCCCGCACCGCACCAGCGCCCGCACTGCACGCGCCACGCGCACTGCACGCACCCGCGCCCGCACCGCACGCCGCACCTCACCCCTTGCTGACCGCCGTAAGGATCTCCGGCAGCCGCGCCGCCGTCTGCGGCGCCGCCCAGCGCAGGCCCGCCCATGTCAGCAGCACGCCGTACGCCGCCCCCAGCGGCAGCACCAGCCACAACCAACCCCGCTCGCCCGCCACATGGAGCCAGACCGTCAGAGTGATCAGCGGCGCGCACATCAGGGCCGCCGCGATCATGCCGCCCATGATGGAGATCCAGGCGAGGCCCCCCTGCCCCGGGGCGACGTTCTTGAGGCCGCTGTCCTGCGGGATCGAGTACGGGAAACGGGCCGAAGCCACGGCGCCCGTGGCCAGCATCGCCCCCAGCAGGGCGAACGACAGCCCGAGCGCCTCGGGGAGCGCCCGCCAGTCGCCCACGAGCCCAGCCGTGATCACGGTGACCAGCGTCGAGTACGGAAGGGTGATCACCAGCAGCGCCAGCGCCCGCGCCCGCAGTTCGTCGTACGCGTCCCGCGTCGTGGAGATCGTCATCGCGACCATCCAGAACGCGGAGGTGTCCTGGCCGAACTGGTTGTACATCAGGATGCCGAGCAGGCCCGCCGCAAAGCACGCGAAGTAGATCGTGCCCGTGCCCTGCAGCGCGTTGAAAACCGGCACGATCGCGCCGACGGCCAGCGAAGTCACCCACGCAGACTTGGTCTTGGGGTCCCGCCACACGTATTGCAGACTGCGCTGGATCACCGTGCCCGTACGCCCCTCCGGCAGGAACCGCGCGCCGAGCCCCGCCGCCGACTCCTTGCCGGACGACTCCTTGCGGGACGGCGCCGAGGCGGCCGCCAGCGTCGAGCCGTCCGGGGACGTCATCAGCTTGACCAGACTGCGCTCCCAGACCCACAGCAGCGCGCCCAGCGCCGTCACGGCAAGCAGCAGCTGGGCCGCGCCGCGGACGTACGCCCCCTCACTCACCGCGTCCACCGCGCCGATCGCCGACGCCGGCGGCACCCAGCTCAGGACGTCCGCCACCGGGTCGAGCTTCGCGAGCCCGCGCCCGGTGCTCAGCCGCTGGGCGCCGAAGTTCACCACCTGGATGCCGACCGCGATCAACAGGCCGCTCAGTACCGCCAGATCACGCCCCTTGCGACTGGTCAGCAATCGGACGTTGGCCGCGGCGACCGCCCGAGCCAGCGCCACGCACACCAGCAGTGTCAGCCCCACGGCGAGCACACCGACGCCAGTGGCCGCCGCCCCGTGCGCCACGGAGATCACCGAACCCAGCGCCAGACAGAACGTGAACAGCGGCCCGATCCCGACGAGCGAAGCCGTCAGCAGCGCCCGGATCAGCGGCCGTGGCCGCAACGGCAGCATCACCAGCCGGGTCGGATCGAGCGTCTCGTCGCCGCTCGGGAAGAACAGCGGCATCACGGCCCAGCCCAGCCCCAGCACGGCCGTCAGCAGCACTACGACCGTCGTCGCGTGCTCGCTGCCGCGCAGCGCGATCAGACCGATCAGCTGGAGCGCCGCGAAGAGCAGCGCGATCACACCGGACGCGATGTACGCGGCCTTGCGGCCGGACGACTGCCGCAGCCCGTTGCGCAGCAGCGACAGCTTGAGCCGTACGAAGACAGAGGTGATCCCGTGCCCGGGCTGAGACGCCGTCACCGGGCGCCGCCGCCCAGCCAGTCCAAGCTCTCTCCGGAGCCGCGCCCGTTCGCGCCGACCAGTTCGAGGAAAGCGCTCTGGAGGGAGGGCGCGTCGCCCCGTACCTCCGCGAGCGTCCCCTGCGCGCGGATACGGCCCGCCGCCATCACCGCGACCCAGTCGCACAGCGACTCGACGAGCTCCATCACATGGCTGGAGAAGACGACGGTCGCGCCCGACGCCGTGTACCGCTCCAGGACGCCCCTGATCGTCTGCGCGGACACCGGGTCGACGCCCTCGAACGGCTCGTCCAGGAAGAGGACTTCGGGATTGTGCAGCAGGGCGGCCGCGAGGCCGATCTTCTTGCGCATGCCGGTCGAGTAGTCCACGACGAGTTTGTGCTGCGCCCCGGCCAGGTCCAGTACGTCGAGGAGCTGGGTCGCCCGCTTGTCGACCTCGTCCCCGGGCAGCCCCCTCAGACGCCCGGAGTACGCGAGGAGTTCACGCCCCGACAACCGCTCGAAGAGCCGCAGCCCCTCGGGCAGTACGCCGATCCGCGCCTTGACCGCGACCGGGTCCTGCCATACGTCGTGACCGCCGACCAGCGCGGTCCCCGCATCGGGGCGGAGCAGCCCCGTCACCATCGACAGCGTGGTCGTCTTGCCCGCGCCGTTCGGCCCGACCAGACCGATGAACTTGCCCGCGGGCAGCTCCAGATCGATTCCCGCGACGGCAACCTGCTCACCGAAGCGCTTCCACAGGCCCTCAACACGTACGGCGGCGGGCGGCGCATTCCGCGCTCCGCCCGCCTCTTCTGCTCCCACTGCCTGGTCCGGCATGTCGCACAGCCTCCCGGTGTCCCCGTCCCTACGGGGGACACCCTACGGTCGGCGTGTGCGCGCCGTGGCTGCCTCGCGCCCACAGGCGTAGGCCAGCGGACAGATCAGTTCTTCGGCGTCGGGAAGCCACCTGTTCGCGGGTGTGGGGCGGCGTGCCCACTGCACCGCGCCCATCCCGCCGAGCCGGGTCGGCGGCGCCGCGACATAGTCGCCCTCGCCGCGTGTGATCAGGTCGATCGCGGTCGGTGTCCAGCCCAGCTTGCGTACCAGATCAGGCACCTTGACACCGGCGCCGGGCAGTACGAAGAACAGCATCCGGCGGTCGGGCGTGCAGGTCACCGGGCCGAGTGTCAGATCCATGCGCTCCATGCGGGCCAGCGCCAGGAACCCTGCCGACTCGGGCACTTCAAGGGCGTCGAACGTGCGGCCCGTCGGCAGCAGAATCGACGCCCTCGGCTGTTTCGACCACAGTCGGCGCGCAGCGGTGGCGCTGCCTGTCGCCTGCGTCGCCCAGTCCGGGCGGGCGGGGTGCGCGCCGGGCGAGGCACAGGAGGGGACGCCGCACGAGCAGTTCTCGACGCCCTCGGCAGCCTCCAGCCAGGTGCCGGGGAACACGTCCCAGTGCCGTTCCTCCGCGTACCGCACAGCGCTGTCCGTCAGTTGATCGCCGCGCTGCTTGGGAATCTGGGCGGCGTCCGTGACTGCGATGGTCTCTTCCACGCACAGCTCAACTCCAGGCATCACGTTGGGTTACGGGCGTGTGGTGCCCTCGGAGAGGAACATCGATCCTGCACACGGGGCGCACCGGTGCATGGGTGGGGGCGCGCGGGGGGCCGGGCGGCGGCGGGCGGGTAGCCACATGTGTGGAAGCCCGGGAATGCCGGTCATAAGACCGTCAATGCCCTGTCTTCCGGCATGTTCCGCATTCTCTGCATATCTGCCGGGCAGTGATCAATGATCAGTCGATGCCAGTCGACGCGTTTGATCACTGCGGCACCAGGGGGTAGTCAATGGCAGCCAGGCCTCTCATCGCCCGTCAGCCGAACGAACGGTTGCAGGCGCTCATTCAGGAAGCCGGGTGCTCCAACGCGGGGCTGGCCCGTCGCGTCAATATGTGTGGCGCCGAACACGGGCTCGACCTGCGGTACGACAAGACGTCGGTGGCCCGCTGGCTGCGCGGACAGCAGCCGCGCGGACGCGCTCCCGGCATCATCGCGGAAGCGATCGGGCGCAAACTCGGGCGTACGGTCACGATCGACGAGATCGGCATGGCCAACGGCAAGAACCTGGCTTCCGGGATCGGGCTCCAGTTCTCGCCGACCGTCCTCGGCGCGATCGAGCAGGTCTGTGAGCTGTGGCGCAGCGACGTGGGGCGCCGCGATTTCCTTTCGGGGTCCACGGTCGCCGCGTCGGCGCTCGTCGAGCCGAGCCGCGACTGGCTCATCACGGGTGCGGACTCCCAGGTGGCCAGGACTGCGGGCGGCGGGCGGGTCGGCGCGTCCGACGTGGAGGCGGTACGGGCGACGACGGACGCCCTGGTTGACCTCGACCACCGCTTCGGCAGCGGGCACGTACGGCCGATCGTCGTCCACTACCTCAACAGTGTCGTGTCCGGGCTGCTGTCCGGCTCGTACCGCGAATCGGTCGGCCGGGACCTCTTCGCGGCGGTCGCGCGGCTGACGGAGCTCGCGGGCTACATGGCCGTCGACACGGGCCAGCCGGGGCTCGCCCAGCGCTACTACATCCAGGCCCTGCGGCTCGCGCAGGCGGCGGGCGACCGCGGCTACGGCGGGTACGTACTGGCCGCGTCCATGAGCCACCTGGCGGCCCAGCTCGGCAATCCGCGCGAGATCGCGCAGCTGGCGCGGGCCGCGCAGGAGGGGGCGCGGGGACAGGTGACGCCCCGTGCGGAGGCCATGTTCTGGGCGGCGGAGGCGCGCGGGCACGCGCTGATGGGCGACGCGCGGGCGTGCAACGCGGTGGCGGGGCGGGCGCTGGGGGCGCTGGAGCGTTCGGAGGCCGACACGGGCGACGACCCGGCGTGGATCGCGCACTTCGACCACGCCTACCTCGCCGACGAGCTCGCGCACTGCCACCGCGACCTCGGCCAGGGCGAGGCGGCGGCACGTCGCGCCCAGGACGCCCTCGACGGCCACCCGGAATCGCGGGCGCGGCGCCGGGCGATCGGCCTGGTCCTGCTGGCCACGGCCCAGGTGCAGCAGCGCGAGGTCGAGCAGGCCTGCTACACGGGGACGCGCGCGGTGGAACTGCTGGGCAGGCTGCGGTCGAACCGGGGCGCGGAATATCTGGACGACTTCCAGCAGCGGCTCGACCCGTACCGGGACGAGCCGGTGGTCCGGGAATTCGGGGCACGGATGGAGATCCAGGCGGCGTAGGGGCCGGCGGCGCGGGATCTGGATGTGCGGGGCTTCAACAGCGTCTTGGGCGTGGTTCTTGTCACTGGGGCGCCAGGTGCGTGTGTGGGGACTGTGGGTGCGTGGCAGAGGGGTGTTGTCACCCGGTAGCGTGAACCGACGGTTCCGTAGGTCCACATGTAGATCCACACGTAGGAGTCCCGGTGACGCAGAGCGGACAGGGTGACGACTCGCAGCTTCCCGCTGCGCGACGGCCCGCGCACGAAGGTGTCGTGCTGCCCGCAGATGGCAGTGGACCCTGGATACCCGGGACGTCCGAGGAGCAGGTGGCCCCGGCGGGCGGCCAGCCGTGGGGCGATCCGTGGGGCCCCCAGGCGGCGTCACAGCAGCAGGCGCAGCAGCAGCAGTACGGTGCCCCGCCGGTGCAGCCGCCGCAGCAGCAGTACGGCAGCCAGCCGCAGCCCGGGGCGCAGCCGCAGTACGGTGCCCAGCCGCAGCCGCCGCAGCAGTACGGGGGCCAGCCGCAGCAGTACGGTGCGCAGCCCGGGGGACAGCCGCAGCAGCAGTACGGCGCGCAGCCGCAGCCCGGGGCACAGCAGCAGCAGTACGGCGGGCAGCCGGGGGCGCCGTTGCCGCAGCAGGGGGCTCAGCCTCAGCCCGGCGCGCAGCCGCAGCCTCAGCAATACGGTGCGGAGGCAGCGCAGCAGTACGGCGGCCAGCCGCAGCCCGGCGCGCAGCCGCAGCAGTACGGTGCCCAGCCGGGGGCGCAGCCGCAGCACGGAGCGCAGTCGCCGCAGCAGTACGGTGGCCAGCCTCTGCCGCAGGCCTCCGCGCCGCAGCCCGGGGCGCCCCTGCCGGTGCCGCACCAGCAGCACCGGGAGCCGTTGCCCGGTGCGCAGCCGTTGCCGCAGGAGGCCGGTGCGGGAGCGCCGGGGGGCGAGGCGGACGCCACTCAGTACATCCCCTACGTACCGCCGACCGGGCCGGGCGCCCTGCCCCCCGAAAACCCCGCCGAGTCAACGCAGTTCCTCGGCCGGTCCCAGTCAGCCCCGGCGTCCGGCCCGGCTCCCGCCGACGCGGACGCCACCCAGTACCTGCCGCCCGTGCCGAACGCCCCGCAGCCGCCCGCCGGCGCCCCGTACGGCATCCGGCCCGGCGCTCCCGAGGACCGCACGCCGCCCGCCGAGTTCGACAGCCTCTTCCGGGCCGACGCCGACCCCCAGACGCCGGACTCCACCCAGCAGATGCCGCGGTTCAGCCCGCAGCCGCCGCCCCAGCAGCCCCAGGGACGCGCCGCGCGCCGTAACGCCCCCGACGGCTACGGCGTACCGGATGCGCACGCCGACACCGCCGCGCCGCGCCGCACGTCGTCGCGCGTGCCGCTGATCGCCGCCGTCGTCATCGGCTGCTCCCTGCTGGGCCTCGGCGCCGGGGCGCTGCTCAGCGGGGGCGACGACAAGGACGATGACAAGTCCCCCGTCGCAGCGGTGAGTTCGCCCGCCGGCGACGACTCGCCGCAGGCCGCCGACGACCCCGCAAAGCCGCAGGCCGAGTCGCTCGATGCGCTGCTCGCCGACAGCAACAACAGCCGCGACTCCGTGATCAAGGCGGTCCAGGCCATCGGGGCCTGCAAGAACCTGTCGGAGGCGGCCGGCGACCTGCGTGCCGCCGCCAAGCAGCGCAACGGCCTGGTGACCAGGCTCGAAGGCCTGACCGTCGACAAGCTGCCGAAGCACGAGCAGCTGTCGGCCTCGCTCACGACCGCGTGGAAGGCGTCGGCCGCGGCCGACAACCACTACGCGGCCTGGGCCGACCAGGTGGCGGGCAAGAGGGGCTGCAAGAAGGGCCACGCGCGGTCGACGCCGCAGCAGCAGGCGGGCAACCGTGAAAGCGGCAAGGCGTCGGCGGCGAAGAAGGAGGCGGTCGGGTTGTGGAACGCGATCGCCAAGCAGCACGGGCTGACGGAGCGCGTCCCGACGCAGCTCTGACGGGTCGGGCTTGCCTGCGACGCTGCCGTGGGGGCCCAGGGGCCCCCACGGCGGGCTGAGGGACTCAGCCCGCCGACGGCGCCCGTACGAGCGTTTCGCCGACGTCGACGAAGCCCTTCTTCACGGACACCAGCCGTCCCTTCCGCACCACCTGGAACGTCACGTCCCTGTTGACGATGCGCGGGAAATCACGGGCCGCCAGCATGTCCTCCAGGCGCCAGCTGAGCGTCGGCGTGAGGCCGCCCGTCTCCACGCCCGCGTCGTCGTTCAGTGCGCGGAAGACGTCGGACGACGTAATGCCGCCCTTGCCGTCCCCGCCGCCCTCGGCGACCGACTTGAGCGTCTCGTTCAGGACGGTGTACGCGATCCACGTCGTCTGCACCCCGGGGTCCGCCGGGTCGATCCGGTTGTCCGCGAAGGCGTGCTCGCGGATGACCTTGCGCATCGGGTCCCAGCGCGAGTCGCTCGCCACCGGGTACCAGCCTGTGACGTACGCGCCCTCGAAGGGTCCGTTCTTGCCGCCCGTACGGTCGAGGAGCGGCTGCCCCACGCTGCCGAGGACCGACGCGACGCCGACGTCGTTGACGACCTCGCTCTCCAGCCGCCGGAACGAGTCGAAGAACGTCTCCGTACGGTCGCCGAGCACCGACGTGACGCAGCCCTTCCCGGCCCCGTACGCATCGAAGGCGCCCGCGCTCTTGAGCGCCTCGCGCGCCTGCGCCGTGTAGTCGCCCGCATCCTCCGGCGCCCGGATGTCGGCGGCGGGCTTGCGGGAGCCCGCCGTGAGGCCGGCGCCGAGGAGTGCGGGCATGTCGTCGCCGGCGACGGTGTCGGGGCGTACGAGCGAGACACGGTCGCAGTCGCGGGCGAGCTGCCTGCCGTTGCCGGCGAGAAGGGCCGCCTGACCGCCGTTGACGGGGTACGAGAGAGGGCTCGTGAACTCCTCGTCGGAGACGCCGTATCCACCGATGTACGGGATGCCGGCGATCTCCAGGGGGGCCATGAAGGCCCGGCCGTGCTGGCTGTACGAGCCGACCACCGCGATCGCGTTCTGCCGGACGGCCTGCCTGGCGCAGTTGGCGGCGCCGACCGTCGTGTTGTGCTCGTTGCAGGTGACGACCCGGAGCTCATGGCCCGCGAGGCCGCCGTTCGCGTTGACCCAGCGGGCGTAGGCCTTGGCCATGGCGGGCATGCCCGGCATGTTCGTGGCCTGGGTGCCCTCGGGCGCCCAGGTCATCACGGTCACGGGCTCCCTGGAGCCCCCCGAGCCTCCAGGGAGTAGTCCGCACCCGGCCAGCAACGACGCCCCGACCGCCGTTGCTGTACAGGCGGCGAATAACGTCGCGGCCCTGGAAAGGCGTGGGCGGTGGGAGGAAGGGCTTCGCCGTCCGGTCATGTGCAAGCACGCTTCCGCCCCACGGGTAACGGCGGAGTGAGCATGTCCCAACGATGAGTGACATCGAGGTGAATTGCGGGGGGCTGTGCGTCCGCTCGATCCAGGAACGTACGATCTGCAACCGTGCAAGGTTCGGTTAACTCTTCCCGTCGCGGCCGTCGCTCCCCCACCATGGGCGGCATGCCGCTCAATGACATGCCGTGGTGGCGCTGGCGCACGAACGTGCGATCGGCGCTGCACATGCTCTCCGACCCCGTCTTCCAGCAGGAGTGCTGGCTGGCCGGTCTTGAGGGCTACGGGGACGTGACAGACGCTGTGTACCGTCTGGTCGAGGACACCTGGCTGGACAACTGGTCGGCCGAGAAGTACGTCGGCACGATCTTCCGGGACTCCCAGGAGGCGTCGCTCGTCGACGTAGCCGTCCTGCGGGTGCTGCGGATCATGCACCAGGTGGGGGCGGACGCGCCCGTATCGGCGTACCTGGAGCACCATGCCTGGCCGGAGGCGGTACGGGCGGCCCGCGAGGCGCACGTGCGGCTGGCGGTGAACGACGGGGACGACCCGGACACGGTGCCGCGCACGCTGGACGTCATCCGCATCCTGACCAGCTCCCCCTGACCCGTGCCGGATATGAAATCCTCGGGGGCATGAGCGTCGCGCAGCCCGTCCCCCCAGCAGACCAGTACGTCCTCACCCTGTCCTGCCCGGACAAGCAGGGCATCGTCCATGCGGTGTCGAGTTACCTCTTCATGACCGGCTGCAACATCATGGACAGCCAGCAGTTCGGCGACCGCGACACCGGACTCTTCTTCATGCGGGTCCACTTCTCGGCGGACGCACCGGTGACGGTCGAGAAGCTGCGGGCGAGCTTTGCGGCGATCGGTGACTCGTTCCGGATGGACTGGCAGATCCACCGCCCGCAGGAGCGGATGCGGATCGTGCTGATGGTCTCGAAGTTCGGGCACTGCCTGAACGACCTGCTCTTCCGGTCGCGCAGCGGCGCCCTGCCGGTCGAGATCGCGGCGGTCGTCTCGAACCACACGGACTTCGCGGAGCTGGTCGGCTCGTACGACGTCCCCTTCCACCACATTCCGGTCACGCGGGACAACAAGCCGGAGGCGGAGGCGCAGCTGCTGGAGCTGGTGCGCTCCGAGAACGTGGAGCTGGTCGTGCTCGCCCGCTACATGCAGGTCCTGTCGGACGACCTGTGCAAGCAGCTGAGCGGCCGGATCATCAACATCCACCACTCCTTCCTGCCGAGCTTCAAGGGTGCGAAGCCGTACCACCAGGCGCATGCGCGCGGTGTGAAGCTCATCGGCGCGACCGCGCACTATGTGACGGCGGACCTCGACGAGGGCCCGATCATCGAGCAGGAGGTCGAGCGGGTGGGCCACGACGTGACGCCGGAGCAGCTGGTGGCGATCGGGCGGGACGTGGAGTGCCAGGCGCTTGCGCGGGCGGTGAAGTGGCACAGCGAGCACCGCGTGCTGCTGAACGGGCGGCGGACGGTGGTGTTCGCGTAGGGCGTGTCCGGCGGATCAGGCCGGCTTCAGGGTGCGGCGCTATATCAGCGCAGATGTGCGTGCCAAGCCCCGCGGCCCAGGCGTGATCCGCCGGACACGCCCTAGCACGCGAGTGCCTCCGGCGAAGCCCTCCGGCGGAGCCTTCCCCACCCGCCCTAGAGTCGGCTCAGTGACGCCGCCGCGAACAGCACGTCCCTGATCGCTTCGCGATCGCCCGTCTGGCCTGCCGCCGCGTCCTCCGGCGGCACGTGCCCGGACGCCAGCCGGCAGAACTCGACCCCGTCCAGCGCCACATGCGCCACCTCGTGGTCGCGCGAGCCGACCGCCGCGGGCGAGTCCAGTGCGATGTACCAGTCGCCGCCGCCCGCGCCCTCGATCTCCAGGTGCAGGGACCGGCCGGGCGAGCCTGCGGTCACCAGGCGGCGCGCGGGCGCCGCGAGCCCGGCCCTGCGGCGGGCCGCGAGCGTTGCGGGGATCATCCGGGCCGCCAGATCGATCATGCGGTTCAGGTGCCCGGCGGCCGGCGGTTCGTACGGATAGTCCACCGCGTCCGCGATGTCTCCCGCGTGCACCCAGCACTCGAAGGCCCGGTCGAGCAGCGCGTCGCGCAGGGGCAGCGCGAAGTCGCCGTACGAAACCGACAGTTCGGCCACTCCGCGGCCCGCGAACGAGACCGTGCGGACCAGTGCGTGGCTCTGCTCGCGCCACGGCTCACGGACCGTGCGGGTCGGCGGGAAGTGGGAGCCGCGCCAGTACGCCTCGGTGCGCTCCGCCGGGGTGGCGGGGGCGTCCGCGCCAATGGGGTCCCCCCTGTTCGAGCGAAGCCGAGAACTTGGGCAAGGGTCGTCGAGGCCGAGGGCCGTCGCGACGAGGCCGTCGACGGTCATGAGGTGCCCGATGACACCGGCGACCGTCGTCTTGCGGGTCGTCGCCCCCACACCCGCGAACCACTTGAGGCGCACCGGAGCGTGCCATTCCGAGTCGCCGATGTCCCGCAGCAGCGCGTCGAGGCGTGCCGTCTCCGCGTCGTACGGCGTGGCCCAGGCGGGGACGGGGATGCGCGCGGGTCTGCGGCCGAGGCAGCTGTCGAGCACGCGGTTGCGCAGCAGCGGGTCGAGGTCCAGGCTGCGCTCGGTGTGGAGCAGGCCGACGGCGTCCCGCAGCCGCAGCGCCTCGTCGGCGCACGGTGCGCAGGCGGTGAGGTGCTCCTCGACGGCCGCCGTCTCCTCGGGTGCGCACGCGGAGAGCGCCCACGCGCCCAGCAGCGACTTCAGCACTTTGTGGGTGCGCGGAGGAGATGGCGGTGCGGGCGCCGGGGGCGCGGGGCCCAGCACTTCGCGGTCGTCCGGCGCCGCTCTCGGCCACGGTATACGCGGGGCCCGGTTCCCCGGCCGGTCGCGCCCCTCGGAGCCGCGAGAGCCGCCGGAGCCGTCGGCTCCACGGGCTGCGTCGGCCCCTTCGGCCCCGTCGTCGGGGCGGCCGGGCTCGTGGAGCCCGCTCATCGTGGCAGCCCCTGCTGCCCGGTATGCCCAAATCCGTACATCCCGGACGGAAATGCCGCACCCTCGACCGCCGCCTCCGGACGCCCGGGGTTCGCCGTGGACAGCAGCTGCAGACCCAGCCGCAGCCTTCTGCGCGCCTCGTCCTCCGTGACGCCCAGGTCGGCCGCCGTCTGCCGGTAGTCCCTGCGCTGGAAGTACGCGAGCTCCAGCGCGGCCCGCAGCGGCGCGGGCATCGACGTCACGATGTAGTCCGCGCGGGCCGCGGCCGACGCCCTGCGGACCTTCAGCTCCAGCTCCTCCGCGCTGCCTTCGCCACCGTCCATCAGCGCCGCGGCCTCGGTCTGCCGCAGCCGGTGCACCGCCTGCCGGTGCGTGAGCCCGGCCACCCAGGACCTCATCGAGCCCTGCTTGGGGTCGTACGCGTCCGGGTTCTCCCATACGTAACCGAACACTTCGCGCGTGATCTGGTCGGCGGCCGCGTCGTTGTCGAGCACCCGATGGGCGAGGCTGTGCACCAGCGAAGCGAACTTGTCGTACAACTCCCCGAGCGCCGCCGCCTCCCCGCGTGCGAGCCGCTGCTGCATCCTGCGGTCCCAGCGGGGTGGTGTGTCCTTCGCCATGCGGCCCCCAACCCTGTGCGCGTGCCTGTCTCTGTGCGCGTGCCGTACTCACCGTATGTCCGTCGTCACTTCCTTCGAATGTAGTGCGAGCCGCTGACAACGCACGCTCCTTTACGGTAAGTGCGCGTTGGTCCGGTCCGGGATGATATTGCTCCCCAGTTCGTCTGGGACGGTTGTGTTTCGTGGGAGGACGGCGGGGCAGCCGCGAGATGGAAGGACAACTTCCGCATCAGCAGAACGAAAGGTCCCACGCGTGACGCTGAAGGTGATGGAGGCCGAGCACAACGCCTGGGCCGTGCTGCACGTATCCGGAGAACTGGATCTGGTGACCTCGCCCGCGGTCCGCCAGCACGTCCACAACGCCGTCGCGGACGGCCGCCACCGCGTCGTGCTCGACCTGTCGAACGTTCTCTTCTGCGATTCCAGTGGCGTCGGCGTCCTGATAGCCGCCCGCCGCCTGATGCGTTCGTGCGGCGGAGATCTCCGGCTGATCCTGCCCGCCCGCGGCGCCGTCGAAGGCTCCCACGTCAACCGCGTACTGGCCGCCCTCGGCGTACGCCGCCTCTTCGATGTCTATCCCGATGTGCCCACCGCCGCCGACGACGGGACGCAGTCCCTCTCCGCCTGAGAATGCCCCGGTCCGGCCCTCGACGTCGTACCCTCCGCACATGGACAGCGCAGAGTATGAGCGCAAGACAGCCGCGCGCTTCGCAACTTTCGATCAGGACGGCAACGGCTACATCGACCGCGAGGACTTCAGTGCCGCGGCCGCGGCACTGCTGGCCGAGTTCGGCACGACGGCCCGTTCCGACAAGGGACAGGCGCTCTACAGCGGGGCGGAGGCCTTCTGGCAGGGCATGGCGGGCATCGCCGACGTGGACGGCGACCAGCGGGTCAACCGCGAGGAGTTCGTCACCGGGGCGGTGAAGCGGCTTCGCGACAATCCGCAGCGGTTCGCCGAGATCGCACGGCCGTTCCTGCACGCCGTCATTGCGATCTCGGCGGAGGACGGCGGGACGGGAGTCACTCCTCGGGCTGCGGAGCGGGTGTTGCGGGTGTTGGGAGTGGGTGCGGACGTGGCTGGTCAGGTTGCTTTCGCGCTCGATGCGGATGGGGACGGGCTGATCGGCGAGGACGAGATCCTCACGGCGTTCGCCCTGTATTACACGACGGCCGAGCCGGACCTCCCCGGCGCGTAGGTGGCGCCTGTGGGGGCGGGGCGCCTGCGGCGGTCAGCGCCGCAGGCAGTCCCGCGCCCTACCCGCCCGAATACCGCTCCCGCAGCCGGTACTTCAGCACCTTCCGCAGCGTCTCGTTGCGCGGCAGTGCGTCCACGACCTCCAGTTGCTCCGGCAGCTTGTGCACCGAAAGTCCTCCCGCCCTCAGGTGCGCGGTGACCCCCTCCAGGGTCAAGGGCCCCGCCCCCTCCGGCTGTTCGACGACCGCACACACCCGCTCCCCGCGCGCCGGGTCCGGCAGCCCGATGACCGCCGCGTCGGCGATGTCCGGGTGCTGGTGCAGCAGGTCCTCGATCTCCTTGGCCGAGATGTTCTCGCCCTTGCGGATGATGATGTCCTTCAGCCGCCCGGTCAGCACCAGATGGCCGCTCGCGGTGAGGTGCCCGACGTCGCCCGTGATCAGGAAGCCGTCCCGGTCGAACGCGGCCTCGGTCTGCGAAGGCTCCAGGTAGCCCCGGCAGACGGCCTCGCCGCGCAGCCGCACTTCCCCGTCGGTGCCGGCCGGCAGCCGCTTCCCGGCCTCGTCGGTGATGCGTATCTCCATGCCCTCGGGCGGCCGGCCCTCCGTGGTGGCGAGGTTTTCAGGGGTGTCGTCGGGTGCGCCCATCGTGATCATCGGGACCTCGGTCATGCCGTAGCCGTGCGTCAGCCGGCAGCCCAGTTCGCGTACGGCAGCGTGGTAGATCTCCGGCGGCTTGGGCGCCCCGCCGCCCGCGAGCAGGCGCAGGGTGGGAATGATTTTGCGCGACGGGTCCTTGCGCTGCTCGGTCAGGAACATCGAGTAGAAGGCTGTGGATCCGCCCGCCACCGTGACGCCGTGCCTGCGGTAGCTCTCCAGCGCGCCGGGCAGCGCGAACTGTTCGAAGAGGACGGCCGGGAAGCCGTAGAGCAGCAGCATGACGAGATAGTCCGGGCCGCCGATGTGGGCGTACGGGAACGCGATCGAGCCGATGTCGTCGGCGACCGGCCGCAGCGCGTGGGCCAGGCACGAGCCGCCCGCGATCAGCGAACGGTCGGTGTGGAGCACGCCCTTGGGGTCCGAGGTCGTCCCCGATGTCCAGTAGACCCACCGGACTGCAGTGCCGTCGGACGGCGGTGGGGGCAGCACGGACGGGTCGCCGTCCGGCAGGCTGTCGTACGCCTCGAAAATGCCCCGCGCACCGAGCCGGTGAGCCATCCCGGTGTGGTCGAATCCGCGCCACTCGCCCGGTACGGCGAAGAACTCCGCCTTCGACTCGCGCAGCGCGAAGCCGACTTCGCGCTCCCGATAGAACGGGATGACCGGCGACTGTACGGCCCCGAGCCTGGCCAGGGCGACCGACAGGAGCACCGTCTCGATTCTGGTGGGCAGCTGCCAGGCGACGACGGCACCGGGGCGCACGCCCTGCCCGTACAGTCCCGCCGCGACACGCTCGGCGCGGTCCCTGAGCTCGCCGAACGTGAGGGTGCGGTCGTCCTGGAGGAGGACCGGCCGGTCCGGGGTGAGAGCGGCGCGGCGGTCGACGAGCTCCCAGAAGGTACGGGAGGCGTCCAGTGCGTGTGCGGTGTCGGTCACGGCAGTCCCCTGGTCCCTCGTAACTGACGGACAGTCAGATCGTGCCGAGAGCGTAGGGCCGTGCGCCTTGTCGGTCCAGGGGTGCGGGGCTAGCCTGGTTTCTGACGGGTCATCAGAAACGCGCATCGCGCAGCCGGAGGGACACGCCCATGGAACTGCCTCGGATCGTCAGCGTCGACGACCATGTGATCGAACCGGCGCACCTCTTCGAGACCTGGCTTCCGGCGAAGTACCGCGACCGCGGCCCGCAGCCGCTGACCGCCGGCATCGGCGAGCTCGCGTACGTAGCGGGCAAATACCAGATCACGATGGACCCGGACGGGCCGCCGGCCGACTGGTGGATCTACGAGGATCTCAAGTTCCCGTACAAGCGCAACATCGCCGCCGTCGGCTTCGACCGCGACGACATGACCCTCGAAGGCATCACCCGGGCCGAGATGCGGCGCGGCTGCTGGGACCCCAAGGCCAGGCTGGCCGACATGGACCTCAACCACGTCGAGGCGTCCCTCTGCTTCCCCACATTCCCGCGCTTCTGCGGCCAGACGTTCGCCGAAGCGCAGGACAAAGAAGTGGCAGTCGCGTGTGTCCGCGCGTACAACGACTGGATGGTCGAGGAGTGGTGCGGCGACAGCGGCGGCCGGCTGATCCCGCTGTGCATCATCCCGCTGTGGGACATCGAGCTCGCCGTCGCCGAGATCAAGCGGAACGCGGCGCGCGGGGTCAGGGCCGTGACCTTCTCCGAGATCCCCACCTACCTCGGCCTTCCGTCCATCCACTCCGGCCACTGGGACCCCTTCTTCGCGATCTGCGAGGAGACCGGGACGGTCGTGAACATGCACATCGGCTCGTCGTCCCAGATGCCCGCCGCGTCTCCCGACGCCCCGCCCGCCGTCCAGGCGTCGCTCAGCTTCAACAACGCCATGGCCTCGATGATGGACTTCCTGTTCAGTGGCGTACTGGTGAAGTTCCCGCGCCTGAAACTGGCCTACAGCGAAGGCCAGATGGGCTGGATTCCGTACGCCCTGGAGCGCGCCGACGACGTGTGGGAGGAGCACCGGGCCTGGGGCGGGGTCAGGGACCTGATCCCCGAGCCCCCGTCGACGTACTACTACCGGCAGATGTTCTGCTGCTTCTTCCGCGACAAGCACGGCATCGCGTCGCTGGACGTCGTCGGCCGCGACAACGCCACCTTCGAGACCGACTATCCGCACGTCGATTCGACCTTCCCGCACACCAAGGACGTTGCCCTCGACCACGTCAAGGGCCTCGACGACGAGACGGTCTACAAGCTGATGCGCGGCAACGCGATCCGCATGCTCGGGCTCGACCTGGACCGCGACCGCTGATGGACCTCACCTGGACCGAGGAGGAAGAGGACTTCAGAGCCCGCCTGAAGGCGTGGCTCGGCCTCGCGCTCCCCAAACTGCCCGCGAAGCCCGACCCGATGGACTGGCCGGGGCGGCGCGCGTACGACACGACGTGGCAGCGGATGCTGTACGACGCCGGGTACGCGGGGCTGCACTGGCCGGTCGACGCCGGTGGCCAGGGCGCCACCCCCACCCAGCACCTGATCTTCCTGGAGGAGACGGAACGCGCCGGGGCCCCGTACGTCGGCGCGAACTTCGTCGGGCTGCTGCACGCGGGCCCGACGATCGCCGCCGAGGGGACGGCCGCGCAGCGCGCCAGATGGCTGCCGCCCGTGCTGCGTGGCGACGAGGTGTGGTGCCAGGGCTTCAGCGAGCCGGACGCCGGATCGGACCTCGCCTCGCTCCGTACGAGGGCGGTCCGTGACGGCGACCACTATGTGGTCAGCGGATCCAAGATCTGGACCTCGCATGCGGAGGTCGCCGACTGGTGCGAGCTTCTCGTCCGTACGGATCCGGCGGCGCCCAAGCACCGAGGGATCTCGTGGCTCGCCATGCCGATGGACGCGCCCGGGGTCACGGTGCGGCCGCTGCGCACCCTCGCGGGATCGACCGAATTCGCGGAAATGTTCCTCGACGAGGTACGCGTCCCGGTCGCGAACCGGGTCGGCGACGAGAACGACGGCTGGCGCGTCACCATGGTCACCCTCTCCTTCGAACGCGGCACCGCCTTCGTCGGCGAGGTCGTCGCCTGCCGCCGCACCCTCGGCGAACTCGCCGCGGCTGCGCGGGCGAACGGCCGCTGGGACGACCAGGAACTGCGCCGCAGACTGGGGCGGCTGAACGCCGAATTCACGGCCCTGTGGCGGCTCACCCAGTGGAACGTCAGCGAGGCGCAGAGGACCGGAGGCGTCCCGGGGACCGGCGGCTCGGTCTTCAAGCTGCGCTACTCGCACGCCCGCCAGGAGCTGTACGATGCGGCGGCCGCCGTACTGGGACCCGAGTCCCTGGACTTGTCCCACGACTGGACTCTGGACCGTCTGTCGTCCCTCTCGTACACCATCGCCGCCGGTACGTCCCAGATCCAGCAGAACATCGTCGCCGAGCGCATCCTCGGCCTGCCGAAGGGGCGTTGATGGACTTCCGGCCGACGGACGACCAGCGGGCATTGCAGGCAGGTTTGCGGGATCTCCTGGAGGGCCGCTTCGGGCGGGAGCGGCTTCGCGCCGCCGTCGACGGGCCGGATCGGGGCCCTGGCCTCGACCGGGCCCTGTGGCGGGAGCTGGGAGCCGCAGGGTTCTTCGCGCTGCGGCTGCCGGAGGAGGACGGCGGGGTGGGCCTCGGCCTGCCCGAGGCGGTCCTGGTCTTCGAGGAGGCGGGCCGCGCGCTGCTGCCCGGCCCCCTGGTGGCCACGCACCTCGCGGCCGGCACGGTGGCCGGGGCCGCCACCGGGGAAACCGTCGTGACGATGGTGGACGGCGGGCTGGTGGAGTGGCTTGACGCGGCCGACCGGGTGCTGGGGGATGCGGCGGGAGCCGTGCCCGTACGGTCCGTGGACCCGCTGACGCCGCTGCACCGCGTACCGGGCGTTGCCCGGACGGCTCCGCACCCCGAGGCGGTCCTGCTGACCGCCGCCGAACAGCTCGGCAGCGCCGTCCGTACCACCGACGCGGCGGTCCAGTACGCGCGCGAGCGCGAGCAGTTCGGCCGCCCCATCGGCGCCTTCCAAGCGGTCAAGCAGCTGTGCGCGCAGATGCTGGTACGGGCGGAGCTAGCCCGAAGCGCCGTGTACGCGGCCGCCGTGACCGCCGACCCGGTGGAGATCGCCGGGGCCAAGCTGCTCGCCGACGACGCGGCGGTCCGTAACGCGCGTGACTGCCTCCAGGTCCACGGCGGCATGGGTTTCACCTGGGAGGCGGACGTCCACCTCCACCTGAAGCGGGCCTGGGTGCGCGCCGAGCGGTGGCAGACGGCGGGGGCGGCGGCGGAGGTACTGGCGGGGGCGCTGTGAGCTCTGTGCTTCGTGGTGCCTTGCTGTGCACTGGGCTTCTTAACTGCGAGTGATCGGACGGTCACGCGATGCTGCGACTGACGAACGACTACCGTGCGTCGATATCGGGTTGTGTCCTTTGCGTGACTCGTCACGGCCCGGAGTCGGGGGTGCCCTCCGGTACTCTCCGTGGGATGCGAGTGGTTGTGATGCGCAGCTGTCCCGGTGTCGCCAGTGCGGTGACTGCCGGGTGCGGAATGTGCGCCGTTCGCGTAGTGCGAAGGCGCCGTGGGCGCCCTTGTTCGACTACCCGCAACGTGCGTCGCACAGTATGCACCACGCGTACTCCTTCGCGCTGGAATATGCCTGAAGCGCTTGTTGCGGTGACTGTACGTCAACCATGCTGTCCCACAAGGGAATCACGTTCCGTGACCCTGTGGAGACGCGAGGCGATGTGTCCGCCGGTTCGGATGGTGTGAGCGGTGCAGGTGCTTCAGGTGCAGTTGGAGGTAGGGGCCGATCCTGCCGAGGTGGGGCGGGCCCGGAGGTGGGCGCGCTCGCGGCTCGCCGGCTCGGGGATAAGGGTCGATGAGCCACTTGCCGAGACCCTGATCCTGCTCATCTCGGAGCTGGTCACCAATGCCGTGGTGCATACGGGCTGTCCGGCCGTCCTGCGCATGCTCTTCGGTACGGCCGACGACGGCACGGTGCGGGTCGAGGTCGCCGACGCCAGCGCCCGCCCGCCGATGCCGCGCCACGCGGAGGGTGAAGACACCAACGGGCGCGGCCTCGAACTCGTCGACGGGCTGGCCGACCGGTGGGGCTGGCAGTCGGAAGGTGCTGGAAAGCGCATCTGGTGCGAGGTCGACCGAGGGGCGCCCGTGGTTGCGCAGGGGGCGTATGAGGCGCCTGGGCGTGAGCCGTCGTGCGCTGTCACAAATAGTGCGTAACGCGTAAATTGCCGACTGGGTGTTGACGGTTCGTGGCGGTCTGATGACCCTTGGGTGGAGCGATTCGCTGCGAGGGGACGCCGAGGACCCTGCCTTGGCGAGTACGGATCGCTGTTCGGCGTCAGGGTGTACGCCGGAACCGGGTGGCGGCGGCCGTGCCGTGCTCGGGGCGCGCAGAGCGTGTCGCCACCCGGTGTTCATGCTTGTTCATGCGGTACCGCTTCAGAGGATCGCCACGGGCGCGACCGGGGTCCCCGTGCCGCCGACGAACGGCTCCGGCATCGCGGAGAGCAGGAAGGCGTACCGCCCCTCTTCCGCACAGGCTGTGGACAACTCCTCCAGGTTCCAGTTCTGCCCCTGGAGCATGCCCATCTCGACCAGATCGAGGGCGTGCACGGGCAGCCACAGGTTCTCGATCTCCGGCGGGAAGATCTCGAAGGTGAGCGTGTCGTTCGCGACCGCGGCGACGTCACGGGCGTGGAACCACTCGGGCGTGCGGACGGAAAGTCCGGGCGACGGGAAGCCGTAGGCGTGCTTGTCGCCGCTCAGGTAGACCTGGATCTGCCCGGTCCGTACGAGAACGATGTCGCCGCCCCGGACGGTCGTACCCGCCAACTCCTCGGCGGCTTCCAGGTCTTCGGGCGTCACGGCGTGGTCCCCGGGCAGCCGGTCCACTCCCTTCGCGCGCGCCACGTCGAGCAGGACGCCGCGCGAGACGACATGCCCGGCCTTGTCGATGCCGCTGAAACGGGCCCGGGTGTGGGGGGTGATGGAGTCGGCGGGGCGGCCGTTGTAGATCTTCCCGGAGTGCGACGCGTGGGTGAGGGCGTCCCAGTGGGTGGCCGTCTGGAGCCCCATGGTCACGGCGTCGTCGCTGGTGGCGACCGTGCCGGGGCCGAAGAGCTCCTGGTTGATCTGGACCATGGTGTGGAGCGGGTTGACGCGGCCGGGGATCAGTCCGACCTGCACGCCGTCCTCCTGGAGGGGGAGCGCGAGGGGTATCCGGCGGCCGGTGCGGACGGTGGCGGCTGCGGCGCGTACGACCTCGTCGGTGATGAGGTTGAGGGTGCCGATCTCGTCGTCTGCGCCCCAACGGCCCCAGTTGTTCACGCGCTTGGCGATGTCGTGGAACTCGGCCGGCAGTGACATGGGGCCTCCTCGGGTCTTGTGCTCGGGTGTCCGCCTGCCCATAAAATCTAACGGTCCGTCAGAAACCGCGGGAAGGGGCCGGACGTGGGGAACTTCTTGGCAGGCAAGGCCGTCGCCGTGACAGGCGCCGGGCGTGGCATCGGGCGGGCGGTGGCTCTGGCCTGCGCGGCCGAGGGCGCGAGGGTCGTGGTCAACGACTACGGCGTCTCGATGGAGGGCTCGGAGCCGACGAGCGAGGTCGCGGAGTCGGTGGTGAAGGAGATCGAGGCGGCGGGCGGCGAGGCGGTCGCGGTCGCCGACGACATCTCGACGATGGCGGGCGGGCAGCGGATCGTCGACGTGGCGCTGTCGCGGTACGGGCGGATCGACGGGGTGGTGTGCGTAGCCGGGATCCTGCGCGAACGGATGTTGTTCAACATGGCGGAGGAGGAGTGGGACCCGGTCATCGCCACACACCTCAAGGGCACGTTCACGGTGTTCCGGGCGGCGTCGGCGGTGATGCGGAAGCAGGGCGGCGGAACGCTGATCGGCTTTACGAGCGGCAACCATCAGGGCAGCGTCGCCCAGGCCAACTACAGCGCGGCGAAGGGCGGAATCATCTCGCTGGTGCGGAGCGCTGCGCTGGGCCTCTACAAGTACGGCGTCACTGCGAACGCGGTGGCTCCGGTCGCCCGTACGCGGATGTCGGCCAACGTGCCGATGGAGCTGAAGGAGATCGGCGAGCCGGAGGATGTGGCGGCGCTGGTCGTGTACTTGCTCTCCGAGCGGGCCAGGGAAGAGAAGATCACCGGCCAGGTCTATACGATCGCCGGCCCGAAGATCGCGGTCTGGGCACAGCCAAGGGAACTGCGCGCGGGATACGCGGAGGGCGGCCCGTGGACCCCGGAACGCATCGCGGACTTCCTGCCGGGGACGGTGGGCTCGGACCCGATGCCGATGCTGGCGCAGCTGGAGGGGATGGCGGAGGCGGCGGCCAAGCGGGCGCGGCCGAACGCGTGAGGTGCCGACTCCGCTGCGCGGGGCTTGTTCCCCACCCCGCCCCTTCCCGCTGTGACATTTTGCGGCTGCCGCCGCGTGGGGGCTCCGCCCCAGACCCCGCTCCTCAAACGCCGGAGAGGCTGGGTATTTCAGCCCGTCCGGCGCTTGAGGACCACGCCCGAAGGGCGTCCGGGGCCTGGGGCTTGCCCCAGTTCGGGAAGGGGCGGGTAGGGGAACTGCGCCGCAGGCAACCCGCACGTTCGCAGCGCAACGCCAAGAACTGGAGGCACCGCACCGTGGACTTCACCTTCGCCCCCGAGGACGACGCGTTCCGGGCCGACGCCCGCGCATGGCTCACCGCGCACCTCGACCGCACTCCCACCCCCACCCCCACGCCCCGCGCCTGGGAGCAGGAGCTCGGGGCCGGTGGCTGGATCGGGATCGGGTGGGAGGACGGCGGGGCGTACGGCAGCCGGCGGGCCACCCTCACCCAGCAGGTCGTCTGGGCCGAGGAGTACGCCCGCCTCCGCGCCCCCGCCCGCCTCGGGCACATCGGCGAAAACCTCCTCGCCCCGACCCTGATCGCCTACGGCACCGAGGAGCAGCGGGCACGGTTCCTGCCCGGGATCGCCCGGGGCGAGGAGCTGTGGTGCCAGGGGTACAGCGAGCCGGGCGCCGGCTCGGACCTGGCGGGGGTGCGGACCGCTGCCGTGAAGGACCGAAGCGCCTACCGCGTCACCGGGCAGAAGATCTGGACCTCCCTCGCCCAGGACGCCGACTGGTGCTTCGTGCTGGCCAGGACCGAACCCGGGTCGCAACGCCACCACGGGTTGTCGTTCCTGCTGGTGGCGATGGACCAGCCGGGGCGTATCGACGTGCGGCCGATCCGGCAGATGTCGGGGACCAGTGAGTTCAACGAGGTGTTCTTCGACGGGGCCGAGGCCAGGGAACTGGTGGGTGGCGAGGGCGACGGCTGGCGCGTAGCCATGGGGCTCCTCGCGCTGGAGCGCGGCGTGTCCACGCTCGTGCAGCAGATCGGCTTCGCGGAGGAGCTGAAGGCCGTGGTGCGGCTTGCCGTGGCGAGCGGCGGCGCCGACGACCCCGTCCTGCGCGCACGACTCGTCCGGCTGTGGGCCGAGCTGCACGCCATGCGGGCCAACGCCCTCCGCACGCTGGGGAATTCGGGCGCCGACTCCGGTGCCCCCAGCGTCGCCAAGCTCCTCTGGGGCGGCTGGCACCAGCGCCTCGGCGAGCTCGCCGTGCAGGTGCGCGGCGCTGCGGCGGCCGTCGGGCCGTACGACTGGGAGGCGGAGCGCCCGTACGAACTCGACTCCTTCCAGCGGCTCTTCCTCTTCACCCGGGCCGACACCATCTACGGCGGCTCCGACGAAATCCAGCGGAACATCATCGCCGAGCGCGTGCTCGGCCTACCGAGGGAGCCCAGATGAACCAGATGAGGGGCGTCGTGTTCGACGGGCGGCAGGTTCAGGTCTTCGACGATCTGGAGATACGGGACCCCGGGCCGGGGGAGGTGCTGGTGGCCATCGGGGCCGCAGGGCTGTGCCACAGCGACCTCTCGGTCGTGGACGGGACCATTCCGTTCCCCGTCCCCGTCGTGCTCGGGCACGAAGGCGCCGGCGTGGTCGAGGCCGTCGGCGCGGGCGTGACACATGTGGCCCCCGGGGACCACGTGGCGCTGTCGACCATCGCCAACTGCGGTACGTGCGCCGAGTGCGGCCGCGGCCGGCCCACCATGTGCCGCAAAGCGATCGGAATGCCGGGACAGCCGTTCTCGCGGAAGGGCGAGCCGCTGTTCCAGTTCGCGTCCAACTCGTCCTTCGCCGAGCGCACGATCGTCAAGGCCGTCCAGGCCGTCAGGATTCCCCCCGACATTCCGCTGACCTCGGCCGCACTCATCGGCTGCGGCGTGGTCACGGGCGTGGGCGCGGCGCTGAACCGGGCCAAGGTCGACCGCGGGGACACCGTCGTCGTCATCGGGACGGGCGGAATCGGGCTGAATGTGATCCAGGGAGCCCGCATCGCCGGGGCGCTGACGGTCGTCGCCGTCGACTCCAACCCGGCGAAAGAGGCCGTGGCCCGGCAGTTCGGCGCCACCCACTTCCTCGAATCGGCCGAGGCCGACGCCGTGAAGGAGGTCCTGCCGCACGGCGCCGACCACGCCTTCGAGTGCGTCGGCAAGACCGCGCTCATCCGGCAGGCGATCGACCTGCTCGACCGGCACGGGCAGGCAGTGCTGCTCGGCGTACCGGCGGCCACGGCCGAGGCGTCGTTCCTGGTGTCGTCGATGTACCTCGACAAGTCCATCCTCGGCTGCCGGTACGGGTCTTCGCGCCCCCAGCGCGACATCGCGCTGTACGCCGAGCTCTACCGGGAGGGGCGGCTGCTGCTGGACGAGCTGGTGACCGAGACGTACCCCGTCGAGGACTTCGCGAAGGCGGCGGACGACGCGCAGCACGGGCGGGTGGCGCGCGGGGTGCTGACCTTCTGAAAGCAGTCCCCGCAGCCGCCTGCCGCAGCCGCCGCGCGTCACGCAGCTAATCGGTTGGGCAGCCACTTTCCCCGCGTTACGGTCGTGCGCATGTCCTATCGCGAGCTGGCCACCCGCCCCGTGCTGACCTGGTCTCTTGTCGCGATCGGGGCCAGGTCGCCGGTGTCCATGGCACCGTTCGCGATCGTCTTCCTCGTACGCGAGCGCCCCGGCGGCTACGCCCTCGGTGCGGCCCTCGCCGCTGTGTACGTCGTCGGCGAGGTCGTCGGCGCGCTGGCACTCGGGCCGCGCCTCAAGGCCGAACGAGCACGGCCGCAGCTGGCGGCCGGATTCTTCGTGGGGGCCGCCGCCTTCGGCGCGCTGGGGTTGTTCCAGCACGGGCATCCGGTACTGCTCGCGGCGTTCGCGGCGCTCGCCGGAGCCGCGCCGGGGGCCGCGCCCGGCGGCACGAGGGCGCTGTTGCTGTCGCTCGTGCCGAAGAAGGCCGCCGCGCAGGCGATGAGTTACGAGACGATGCTGACGTACGGCATCTGGGCGGCCACCCCCGCCCTCGCCGCCGGGCTCGCGCTCGGCGTGAACCCCGCCGCGCCGATGCTGCTCGCGGCCGTCCTCATGGCGGCGGGTGCGGGAGGGCTGTGGGGCCTGCCCGCCGGATGGCAGACGCAGGCGGACGACGAGGGCGACGGCGACGGCAAGGGCGCTGGCAAGGGCGGCGGCAAGGCGTCCACGTTCCGGGCGCTCGCCCTCGCCTGGCCCGTGTACATCACCGCGTCGGCCGCCATGGGGCTGCTCGCCCTCGCCGACCTCGTCCTGCCCGCACTGCTGGAGCACCGGCACCACCCGGTGGGCTGGGCCGGTCCGCTGCTCGCCGGATACTCGGTGGCGGCGGCCGCCGGAGCCTTCTTGTACGGGCTGCGCGGCTGGCCCGGCCGGGTCCGGACACAGTCGCTGGTGCTGCTGCTCGGGGTGACCGGTTGCGTGGCGCTGGTGGCCGTAGTGCCCGCGCTCATCGGGATCGGCGTGGCTCTGCTGGCCGCCGGGCTCTTCATGTCCGGCGTGCAGGTCACCCGTACCCTCAGCCTCAGAGACGCCCTGCCCGAGCGGCTCTTCGCCACCGGGTTCTCCCTGATGTACGCGGCGGCCGCCGTCGGTTACGCGACGAGCGCGACGCTCTCGGGGGCACTTCTCGCGGTGGCATCGCCGACCGTAGCGATCCTGGCGGGGGTCGGGCTCACCCTGCTGCTGACGCTGGTCAGCGTGCTGGCGGAGTGGCGACGGCGGCCGGCGGCCCCGGTCGCTGAGTCAACTTCCGGCCGTGGCACGGAAAATGCGCCGGTAGGTGCTGGCGCAGCGACGTCGCCGTACCGAAACCGGCGTCGCGCGCGATCCGGTCGATCGACAGGTCGCTGGATTCGAGCACGGCCTGGTCAAGACCCACTTCGTACCGGCGGCGCACGACCACGGAATGCCGATCACGGCGGCCGCCGGGCTGCTGGCCGTCATCGGCGTCTTCGACGTCGTCGGCACGATCGCGTCCGGCTGGTTCACGGACCGCTTCGAGTCGCGCCGCCTGCTCGCGGTCTACTACGCCCTGCGCGGCGTCTCCCCGCTCTTCCTCCCCATGCTGCTGGCGCCGTCCGCACACCCGCCGATGATCTTCTTCATCGTCTTCTACGGCCTGGACTGGGTCGCCACCGTGCCGCCGACCATCGCCCTGTGCCGCGAGCACTACGGGGAGGACTCGGCGATCGTCTTCGGCTGGGTCCTGGCGTCCCACCAGGTGGGCGCGGCAGTCATCGCCTTCGCGGGCGGTTTCGCGCGGGACGTCTTCGGGTCGTACGACGTCGTCTGGTACGCATCGGGCGCGCTGTGCGCGGGGGCGGCGCTGATGGCGCTGGTGATCCGCCGGAAGCGGGATCCGGAGCCTGCGGCTGCTGCTGCCGCCGCCGTCAGTGGGTGAAGCGCCCGAATTTCCCCCGGTGGAAGAGCAACGGAGCCGCGTCCTCGCCCTCCACCCCGCCCAGCGCCTCCACCTTCCCCACCACGATGAGGTGGTCGCCGCCCGTGTGCACGGCCTGGATGCGGCAGTCGATCCAAGCCGGCACGGAGGCGAGCCGAGGAGACCCGGTCACGGGAGCCGCGTCGTACGAGACCCCCGTGAACTTGTCCGCCCCGCTGACCGCGAAACCCAGGCACAGCGGACCTTGCTCCGCGCCAAGGATGTTGACGCAGAAGACTCCGGCGCGGGCGATGCGCGGCCAGGTCGTCGACGTACGGGCGACCATGAAGGTGACCAGGGGTGGGTCGAGGGAGAGTGACGCGAAGGACTGGCAGGCGAAGCCCACGGGGGCGTCCCGGTCGTCCGCGCCGGGCGCGGTGACGACCGTGACCCCGCTCGCGAAGTGGCCGAGCACGGCCCGGAATTCGCCGGGGTCGACGGGCAGACGCTCATCGTCACCCACGGCCCGCAAGTGCGGGCGGGGCAGCGTCTCGACGTTCTCGGCGGCCGTGGAGGCGCCGACCGACCTGAGGTATCGGACGGCGGTTGCTGCCATCCCTGCGTGTCCCATCACGCCACCCATTGAAGCTGACGACTCGTCAGATAGGAAGGGTGGTGGTGTGCACCTCTGGTTCTCTAGAGCCCGCGGTACTTGGGGGTACGCCGCTCGACGAAGCTCGCCACGCCCTCGTTCGCATCCGTGGTCGTCATGTTGATCTCCTGGGCGGTCGCCTCGGCGGCGAAGGCGGTGGTGCGGTCGGAGTCGAGGGAGGCGTTGACGAGCTGCTTGGTGAGGGCGAGGGCGCGGGTGGGCCCTTGCGCCAGCCGCTCGCTCCACTCTCGCGCGACCTTCGCCAGCTCGCCGTCGGGGACGACCCGGTTGACGAGCCCCAGCCGCTGCGCGTCCGCCGCCGGGAGGGAGTCCCCGAAGAACATCAGCTCTTTGGCGCGCTGGGGGCCGATGAGGCGCGGCAGCAGGTACGCGCCGCCGCCGTCCGGGACCAGGCCGCGGCGTACGAAGACTTCGATGAACTTGGCGGATTCGGCGGCCAGTACGAGGTCGCAGGCGAACGCGAGGTGCGCGCCGATGCCGGCTGCGGTGCCGTTGACGGCTGCGATCACGGGCTTCTCGCAGTCGAGGACGGCCGCGACGAGGCGCTGCGCGCCGAGCCGGATGGTCCGGGCAACGTCCCCGGCGACACGCTCCCCGCGCCCGGCCGGGGCGCCCCGGAGATCGGCCCCGGCACAGAACCCTTTGCCGGTGGCGGTGATGACGACGGCGCGGACGTCGGGGTCGGCGGAGGCGTCCGCGAGGAGCGCGATGATGCGCTCGCGTTGGGCCCAGGTGACGGCGTTCATGGCGTCGGGGCGGTTGAGGGTGATCCATGAGACGGCGTTGTCGGTGGAATGGAGTACGTCGTCGTCGCGGCGCGGGGAGTCGGTCATGGGGTGCGTGCTCCTGTTCGGGTGGTTGGTGTGTGCGGGTCTCGGTGGTGTGCGGGTGCGGTGCGGGTTGCCTGCGGCCAAGCGAGCGCCCCCCCACCTCACCGGCAAACCGCCAACGCATCCAGCGCCACCGCCCCCTGCCCCCGCCGCAGCACCATCAGCGGGTTGATGTCCAGCTCCGCCAGCACATCTCCGAGCTCCAGCGCCATCCGCTGCACCCGCAGCACCACCTCCACCAGCGCGTCCACATCCGCAGCCGGCGCCCCCCTCACGCCCTCCAGCAGCGCATGGCCCCGCAGCTCGCTCAGCATCGAGCGCGCCTCGGCCTCGCCGAAGGGTGGCACCCGTACCGAAGCGTCGCGCAGCACCTCCACCAGTACGCCGCCCAGCCCCACCGTCACCGTCGGCCCGAACAGGGCGTCCTGCGTCACGCCGACCACCATCTCGACGCCCCGCTCCACCATCTGGCAGACCAGCACACCGTCCAGGTCGACGCCCTCGTATCTGGCGATGTCCGTCAGCTCGCGGTACGCGTCGCGGATCTGGCTCGCGGAGGTCAGGCCGATCTTCACCAGACCCAGCTCGCTCTTGTGCGCGAGCTGCGCCCCGGACGCCTTCATCACCACCGGGTAGCCGACGAGACCGGCCGCCCGGACGGCCGCCGCGGCGCTGGTGACCAGTTGTTCCCTCGGCACCCGTATCCCGTACGCCCGGAGCAGCTGCTTCGCCGCGTGCTCGCTGAGCTGCCGGCCGGGGCGCATCAGCGCCTGTGCCTTGCGGAAGGAGGGGGAAGGGGTGCGCGGGGCCTCGTCGAAGGGGGAGCGGTAGGAGGCCGCGAAGCGGTGGTGGTCCAGGTAGGCCCGCACCGCCGAGATGCAGTTGCCGAACGTACGGAACGTGGCGACCCGGGACGACCCCAGCAGCGTCTCGCGGTACGCCGCCTCCGTGCCGACCGGCGACCCCCACACCACGCACACCAGCTTCTCGGTCGCCTCCGCCGCGTCCACCAGGTCTTGCGCCAGCCGGTCGCTCATCGGCGGGAAGGGGCCGGTGATCGGGCAGATCAGCACCCCGACCGCGGGATCGGCCAGAATCGCGTCGATGATCTTCCGTCCGCGCCAGTCGCCCACCGGGTGCCCCCCGTTGTCGACGGGGTTCCCCACCTCCAGGTAGTCGGGTATCCACTCGTGCAGCTCGGCCTGCTTCGCCGCGCTCAGCCTCGGAAGGTTCAGCCCCGCCGCCGTGGCCAGGTCCGAGAAGTGCGCGCCGGTGCCGCCCGAGATCGAGTAGACCACGACCCCGTCGGCCACGGGCTTACGTGCCCGCGCCAACAGGGCCGCCGTGTCCTGGAGTTCGTCGAGCCCGTCGACCCGTATCACCCCGAACTGCCGCATCGCCGCGTCCACCACCTGGTCCGCCCCGGTCAGCTTGCCGGTGTGCGACGCGGCCATCCGGGCGCCCGCCTCCGTACGCCCCACCTTGACCGCGACGACCGGCACCCCGGCCTGCGCCGCCCGGTCGGCGGCCAGCAGGAAGGAGCGGCCGTCCTTGAGCCCCTCGACGTAACAGGCGATCGCCCCGACTTCCGGCTGCTGGGCGAAGTACGAGATGAAGTCGGCGCTCTCCAGGTCGGCCTCGTTGCCGGTGGGCGCCCAGTGGGAGAGGCGTATGCCCAGCTCCTGGAGGGCGTAGACGGGGCGGCCCTGGTGGCCGGACTGGGTGATGAGGGCGATGGCCGGCCCGTCGAGGTCGTCGCGGAAGTCCTGGAAGGCGTTGAGGTTGGTGTTCGGCCCGAGCAGCCGTACGCCCGACCGCTCCACCGCCCCTGCCAGCCGGGCCTGCGCGGCCGCGCCCTCCTCGCCGGTCTCCGCGAAGCCGGACGCGAAGGCGACCGCGAACTTGACCTTCGCCTCGGCGAGTTCCTCGATCACGGGGACCGGATCGCCGACGAGCAGGACGGCCAGGTCGACCTGTTCCGGCAGCTCCCCGACGGAAGGTACGCACGGCAGGCCGAAGACGGTCGTACGGGTGGGGTGGACGGGATGCAGCCGGGCGCCGACCCGCTCGGCCCAGGCGATCAGCTGCCGGGTGATCCCGGCGTTGGGCCTGCCGTCGGCGTCGGACGCGCCGACGACGGCGACCGACTCGGGACGGAAGAACCGGTCGAGGTCGGGGACGGCGGCATGCAGCGCCCGTCCGCTGACATCCAGGTCTCCGGCTGCGGTGGCGTGGGCGGTCGCCGTGTCGTGGACGGCGGCGTGCGGCTGCTCCCCGCAGGCCACAACGCGGGCGCGGAGATCGGTGGTCAGGGTGCCGTGGGTAGATCCAAGCATCGTTTCAGCCCGCTCCTGCTCGTCGGACAAGTAACTGACGCGGAGTCAGATTACTTAACTGACGGCTCGTCAGGAACACTCCGGTGGGCAAAGCCTGGAGCCGGGCGCGGAATCCGCACCCGGCTCCTGAGTCCTACCCGCCTCGCAGCCTCGTCAGCCGTCGAGGTCGGGGAGATCCGCGAGGCCGTCGACATCCGCGAGGTCGTCGACATCCGGCAGATCGAGCGCGCAGGCGCTCCGGGTCGGCGAGGATGTGGATTTCGGTGATCCTCCCGTCCCTGACGGTGAAGCCCATGACCGGGAACGGCTTGCCCTCCGGCGCCGCGACGAGCCCGGGCGTTCCATTGACGAGCACCGGCCGCGCGTACGGGAAGATCGCGAGAACATGAGCGCCTGCCCGGCAACCGCCCGCGCACCGATGAGGTACCGGGACACGCCCGCAGGCCCGCACCCGCCCCGGTGGCGCGATGTCGTCGAAGGGCACGTCGAACATGTCGTGCAGGACGAATGCGAGCCGCTCGGCGGGAGGCAGCGTCAGGGCTGGCCACCGCTACCTGCTGGTCCGCCGCAGCCGCGCCACCCGCGAACTCGCCTACTGCCGCTGCTACTCGCCCCAGCCGGTGCCGCTGACGACGCTGGCGCGGGTCGCGGGATCAAGATGGCGCATCGAGGAGACGTTCCAGGCCGGCAAGGGCCTGGCTGGCCTCGACGAACACCAGGTCCGCCGCTACACCTCCTGGACCCGCTGGGTCACCCTGGCCATGCTCGCCCACGCCTTCCTGGCCGTCTTCCGCGCCGACGAACACACCCGCCGCCCCGCACCGGACACGTTGATCCCGCACCTGCAACGAGATCGCCCGCCTGTTCATCGCCCTCGTTGCCCAACGCATCCACGACACGGCCCACCGGCTCGGATGGTCCCACTGGCGTCGCCGCCACCAAGCCCGATCCTGAGCCAGCCACCACTGCCGTCAAGCCGCCTACTCTGCCTGAGCGCACTCGATCACGTGAGCATGAAGTCCCGGGGCGCGACCCCGCGTCACGGCAACGAGCGTGTGAGCCATACCACTTCACCGTTGTCGTCCGTGGAAACGTGATCCCGCTCGAACCCGAGCTTCTCAAGGACACGGAACGACGGTGTGTTCCACGCGCCGACGGTCGACCAGAGCCGTTTCCGCCCAGTCGCAATAGCGGCATCGAGCACCGCGTTGGCCGCCTCGGTGGCGTAGCCACGCCCATGCGCGCGCTGGAACAACTCATACGCGATTTCAGGCTCCTCTACGGTGGAGCGGCCGATGATCAACCCGCAATAGCCGATGAAGTCGCCTTCGTCACGGCGCTGGATGGGCAACAGGGCGATCCCCGTTGTCGCCGTCGCGGTGAGCAGCTTCGCGATGGACGTCCGGGTGTGCTCAACCGTGGGCGTCCCGTTGCCGCGTTCGGAGAGGAGGGCGCGGAACTCAGCGGCGTCCGACTCGGCCCACGGCCGCAGTATCAGCCGCTCGGTCTCAAGGTGGAACGACATCGTCTCGTACGTAGACATGCCCCTACTCTGCCTCACGGATCATCACGAACTGCAGCTGGAGTAGGGTGCGGTGCCGCCGCCCGCACCGCCTTCGTGATCTACCTCGCGTCGATCACCATCTCGCAGAAAATCCCGGGAAGTTAGCAACTGTCCGGCGCGAAGGCCGTCCATACCTCTCGGGAGAGCTGCCCAGTCACCAGCAACGGCGGAGTCTTCGACCGGTGGTGTACTGGCGTTCCCTCTCCGAGCGCCAGCAGGTGCTCCATGAGGACCGGCCATGTGCCGCTACGCCACCAGACGCCCTGACGGTGCCGGACCCTTTCGGGCGGCCCGCAGGCGCCTCCTAGGCCAGTCCAGGCCAATCCCGGGGTGGGGCAGCCGCAGCTACTCTCCACAGCCCCGAGGGGTGGCGGCCAGGATACGGACCGCATCCGTGCGGCTCGGCCGGGTCCAAGGGCGGTCAGGCAGTCAGCCCGCGGACAGCGCCCTGGCGATTTTGCGGGCGTCGATCGCCATTTCCCGGAGCATCCCACTGATGGGGTTGGTGAAGCCAACGAAGTAAAGACCGGCAGCCTTCGTGGAGGCACGGCCGCCGTGGGGCACTGGCCTGCCCCGGACGTCCAGCACGCCGAGGTGGCCCACCAGTCCGTCCAGCCCGCGCCGGTAGCCGGTCGCCGCGATCAGCGCCTGGGGCTGGATGCGGGTGCCGTCCGCCAGTACCACCTTGTCCTGGTCGAACGACTCGACGGCCGCCACCGGTTCCACCGTGCCGCGCCTCACCGCGTCGATCAGGCCGACGTCCTGCACCGGGATCGCGCCGTCCTTGACCCGGGAGTAGAGGCCGGTGGCGGGGCGCGGCAGGCCCCGGTCCGAGAGGTCGGGGACCGACAGGCGGCACATCAGGTCGCCCGCCCGGTCCACCAGGCGCACCGGAAGGCGGCGTACGAGAATGCCGGTCGCCTGCGCGGGCCAGCCGGCCGTCGAGCGGCGCACGATGTGCGGGACGGTGCGTACCGCGAGCCGCACCCGTGCCGCGCCGCCCTCCACCAGGTCCACGGCGATCTCCGCGCCCGTGTTGCCGGTGCCGACGACGAGGACGTCCCTGCCTTCGTAGGGGCGGGGGTTGCGGTACTGGCTCGCGTGGGTGAGTTCGCCGGTGTACGTGTCCCGGCCCGGCCAGTCGGGGACGTACGGCGTGTGGTTGTAGCCGGTGGCGACCACGACCGCCGACCCCGTCAACTCCCGCCCGCCGGTGGCGTGCAGTAACCAGCCGGTGCCGCCGGGCGCGGGCTCGATGCGGGAGACCTCGACGCCGGTGACGATCTCCAGTTCGTGGAACTCGGCGTACTTCTCCAGGTAGCGGATGACGTCGTCCCGCGCCACCCAGCGCCCGAACGCGCGCGGTATCGGAAGCCCCGGGAGGGCGGAGAGGCGGCGGGTGGTGTGCAGGCGGAGGCGGTCGTAGTGCCCGCGCCAGGAGGCGGCCACGGAGGCGGACTTCTCCAGTACGACGGCTCGTACGCCCTGTTCGCGCAGCGCCGCGGCGGCGGCGAGTCCGCCCGGCCCGGCGCCGATGACGTACACGGGGCGGTCGTTGGTGGTGATGTCCATGAATGCTGAGCGTAACGGTGTCGTCACTTGGTGGGTCTCGGTCAAGAGGGGAATGGGTTACAGATTGATCACGCGCGCACACCTCTTGCGCACAAGCTGTCTCATCGGTTCAACTGACGTACCGTCAGATTGGTTCGGTGGAGGGTGGGTGGACCGGAATGCAGACCATCTGGCTCGGCGGCGCCGAGTGGCTCGCCGTGCTGCGCATCGGCCTCGGCCTGTGGTGGCTGGAGAGCTGGCGGCACAAGGACAAGAAGGGCTGGTTCGAGCGCGGCACCGGCATAGCCTGGGCGCAGGACGTCGCGGCCAAGCACCGGTGGGCCACGGTCAAGACCGGCTTCGACCGCGTCGTCGCACCCCGCCCCAAGGTGATGGCGTACATCGTCGTGTACGCCGAACTGGCCCTCGGACTCGGCCTGGTCGTCGGTTTCCTCACGCCCGTGGCCCTCGTCGGCGGCCTGCTCCTCAACCTCCTCTACCTGGTCCTGATGATCCACGACTGGGCCGAGCAGGGGCAGAACGCGATGATGGCGCTGATCTCGCTCGTCGCGCTCTTTGCCATGTCCTGGCAGACGTGGTCCGTCGACCATGCGATCGGACTCTTCTGATGAGCGGGACGAGTGGCGCGGCGACGCCCGACATCGACGCCTTCACCCGTCCGTACTGGGAAGCCGCCGCACAGGGCCGCCTCCTCGTGCGCCGCTGCGGTGCGTGCGGCGAGGCGCATCACTATCCGCGGGAGTTCTGCCCGCGCTGCTGGAGCGACGACGTGGAGTGGGAGCAGGCCGGCGGCCGCGCCACGCTCTACACCTGGTCGGTGGTCCACCGGAACGACCTCCCGCCTTTCGGCGCGCGTACGCCGTACACGGCGGCGGTCGTCGATCTCGCGGAGGGGCCGCGCATGATGACGGAGATCGTGGACTGCGCGGAGGGGGAACTCCGGATCGGGATGGAGCTGGAGGTCGCGTTCCGGGAGGTTGGCGATGCGGTGGAGACGGACGGGTGCGCCGTCCCTGTCTTCCGGCCCGCGGCCTGCCGGGCCGCGCGAACCGCGTAGCGCAGCGGGACCCACGGCGCTGGGTTCGGTCGGTGCAGACCATCACTCAGCGAGAGTTGCGGGACCACTTCGCCGCGGTCATGGACGCGGTCGAGACCGGCGAGACCTACCGCATCACCCGCAATGGGATGGACGTCGCGGAGTTGCGGCCGCTGACGCGCAAGAAGGACCTCACGTCCGATGAGCTCGTTGCGCGCGCCCGCAGACTTCCCCGCATCGATCACGAACAGATGCGGCGCGAGGCCGACGAGTTGTTCAATGGCTGAATGATCAAAGAGATAGCCCCCGCCGACCTGCGGGGTCACGGGCTTCGCCTGCGCACCTGGCAGCCCGATGACGTCGGCTTACTGCTCCGCGGAGTCCGCGACCCCGAGTACCAGCGCTGGAACACCCACCATGCGCCCATCCTCGACGAGGCCGCCGCGGCAGCGCTGCTGCGCGACCGCGCGGACGGCTGGCAGCGCGGGGTCGCCGCCTCGTACTGCGTCACCGACGAGACCACCGGCGCCGCCCTCGGCCATGTCGGTCTCAACGCCATCGTCCCCGCCCTGCGCACCGCCCGCGTCGGCTACTGGACCCTCCCCGAAGCCCGCGGCCGCGGAATCGCGGGGCACGCCCTGGAGCTCGTCAGCCGCTGGGCATTCGACGACATCGGGCTGCACCGCATCGAGCTCGGCCATGCCGTCGGCCACGAGGCGTCCTGCCGGATCGCGCTGCGTCACGCGTACGTGTACGAAGGCACCCTGCGCGGGGCCATGCCCGAGGCGTGGGGCTCGAGCACCTTCCAAGACATGCACCTGCACGCGCGGCTCGCCACGGACTAAGGCCAGAGCAGCTCCCGCACCCACGCCTCGCCCTCCCGGCGGTAGCGCAGGCGGACGTGGCGGCGGCGCTCGTCGCCCTGAAAGAATTCGACCTCGTCCGGTTCAACGACGTACAGCGTCCAGGTCGGTACGTCGGCGTCCGGCTCTGCCTGCGCCCGCTCCCACGCAGCCTCCGACGCCCGCACCAACTCTTCGTACTCCGGCAGGATTTCGCTCTGCCTGCCGACCAGCGCGGAGGCGAGCGCGCCCGTCGACCGTGCGTGCAGGTCGGCCCGGCTCTCGGCCGGTGTCCCGGTCGTCACCCGGCCCCTGACCCGAACCTGCCGGCCCCGCGCCGGCCAGTAGAAGCCGAGCGCCGCGTACGGGTGCGCGGCGAGGTGGCGGCCCTTCGCGCTGGTGGCGTGCGAGGCGAAGTGCCAGCCGTGCTCGTCGGCGTCGTGCAGCATCAGCGTCCGTACGTCGGGCAGCCCGTCTTCGTCCACGGTCGCCAGGCTCATGGTGTGCGGCTCGGTCTGGCCGGCCGCGACGGCCTCCTCGAACCACTGGTGGAACAGGGGGAGGGGGGCTTGCGGTGCGGTGGCCGGGTCGAAGGCGGGCAGCTTCGTGTCCCATACGCGCTGGGAGCGGAGCAGGTCCTGGAAGTGGTGGTGGGTGAACAACAGTTCCCATTTCTTTCAGTGGATATCAGTATTCTCAGTGAATAACCTGACATCGTGAAGCTTTCCGAGTGGGCAGCACGCAACGGCGTGCACTACCAGACTGCATGGACCTGGGCGAAAGAGGGCCGTATGCCGGTCCCGGTCGTCCAGACGCCGTCCGGTACATGGCTCGTGAACGAGTCGGCCCCGAAGGCCGCCGGGCGGGTCGTGGCGTACTGCCGTGTCTCGTCCGGTGACCAGAAAGCGGACCTGGAACGGCAGGTCGCCCGGACCGTGCAGGGCGCAACGGCCCAGGGGCTCGCCGTCGCTGAGGTGGTGACGGAGGTTGGCTCCGGCTTGAACGGGCGCCGCCGCAAGCTGCACCGCCTGCTCGCCGACCCGGGTGTGGGGACGATCGTGGTCGAGCACCGAGAACGCCTCGCCCGGTTCGGTGTCGAGCACCTGGAAGCCGCTCTCTCGGCCACGGGACGGCGCCTGGTTGTCCTCGACCCGGCAGAGACCGCCGACGACCTCGTACGGGACATCACCGAGGTCCTGACCTCGATGTGCGCCCGTCTGTACGGCCGCCGCTCCGCGAAGAATCGCGCCGCCCGCGCCGTCGCCGTCGCCACCGGCCCGGAGGCGGCCGGATGAAGAAGTTCACGCCGCGGCCGGGCTTCACCGTCCTCGCGCACAAGCTCGCGCTGGACCCGAACGCCACGACCAACCGGCACCTGCACTCGCACGCAGGTGCCGCGCGGGCCGCGTACAACTGGGCGGTCGCGTACATCACCGCCGTGTGGTGGCAGCGGAAGGCCGAGCAGTCGTACAACATCCCCGAGGGGGAGCTGACTGAGTGGCGGTCGTGGTCGTTGCCCTCGCTGCGGAGGGCGTTCAACGAGGCCAAGCACACCGATCCGCGGTTCGCCGGCTGGTGGGAGGAGAACTCCAAGGAGGCATACAACACCGGCCTGGCGGGCGCGTCGGTGGCGTTCGACAACTACGCGAAGTCGAAGAGTGGCAAGCGCAAGGGCCCGAAGATGGGCGTCCCCCGCTTCAAGTCGAAACGGAAAGCGCGCCTGACCTGCCGGTTCACCACCGGCACGATCCGTATCGAGCCTGACGGCAGGCACATCACCCTGCCCAGGATCGGCACCGTCCGTCTCCACGAGAACCGAGCCGATCTGCGAGCCCTCATCGATGATGGGAACATGCGGATCCTGTCCGCGACGGCATGCCTGGACCGGGGCCGCTGGTTCGTCGCACTCCAGGTCGAACAGAAGCACCAGCTGGTGAAAGTGGCCCGTCCGGACGCGGCGGTCGGTATCGACCTCGGCATCAAGACCCTCGCGGTCCTCGCGGACAGCGACGGTGTCCTCAGCGAGGAACCCAACCCACGCCACCTCGACCGCGCACAGAAACAGCTGCGCCGCGCCAGCCGGATCGTCTCCCGCCGCCGCGGCCCCGACCGGCGCACCGGACAGCAGCCCTCCCGCCGCTGGGAGAAGGCCAACCAGGCGCGGAACAAGATCCATCACCGGGTCGCGAACCTGCGCGAGGACACCCTCCACAAGATGACGACCCGCCTCGCAGCCGAGTACGGCACGGTCGTCGTCGAAGACCTCAACGTCGCCGGAATGGGCCGCAACCGCCGCCTGTCCCGCCGCGTCGCGGATGCCGCGTTCGGCGAGATCCGACGCCAGCTCACCTACAAAACCCGTCGGCACGGCACACGCCTCGTCGTTGCCGACCGCTGGCTCCCCTCCTCGAAGACCTGCTCCCGCTGCGGTGTGGTGAAAGCCAAACTGCCCCTCAGTGTGCGTGTCTTCGAGTGCGACAACTGCGGCCTGGTCCTTGACCGGGACGCGAACGCGGGACACAACCTGGTCGCCCTCGCGGCCCGCACGACAGGTACCGGAGTGGCCGGAGACCTGGACCCTGCCGTCAAAGCGGAGTCGAAGCCCCGTGGAGCCGACCGCAAGACCCGCACCACCCGTCCGCGCCGCAAGGCCGGGACGGGGCGGGCAGGTGGCGCAATCCCCAGCCCCCGGGCCGGGAAGGAAACGGGAGACCGTCAACAAGCCACCAGGGTGCAACTCGGGCTCTGGTGACACCGTTACGGACCATTCCGGCGGAAACGCCGGGATTGCTGAGATCACTTGATGATCAAAGCAACGGTGCATGTGGTGATCGGTTCGGGCCATCCCACACCATGAGTCAGTTGTTCCGGCCCAGCACCACCGTCCCCGACGAGCAGAACCAGCCGCCCGTCCCCGACGCCACCGCCAGCTCCGGCAGCCTCCCGCCCGCCTTGCGGACCTGGCCTTCGCCCGCCTCGCCCCTCAGCTGCCGCACCGCTTCGACCAGCAGGAACAGCCCGCGCATCCCGGGATGGCAGGCGGACAGGCCCCCGCCGTCGGTGTTCACCGGCAGCTCGCCTTCCCGCAGCAGGCGGCCCTTCTCGACGTACGCCCCGCCCTCCCCCTTCGCGCAGAAGCCCAAGTCTTCCAGCGTCACCAGGGTCATGTAGGTGAAGGCGTCGTAGATCTCGGCGAGGTCGATGTCGGCAGGGCGCACTCCGGCCCGCTCGAAGGCGAGGCGCCCCGAGACGGCCGCGGGGGAGACCGTGAAGTCCTCCCACTCGGACATGGTGGTGTGCGAGACCGCTGTCCCGGCGCCGAGCACCCACACCGGAGCCTTGGCCGAATCCGGGACGTACTCCTCCGCGACCATCAGGACCGCGCAGCCGCCGTCGCTGCGGATGCAGCAGTGCAGCTTGGTGAAGGGGTCGGCGATCACCGGGCCGGACAGGACCTCGTCGACGGTGATCGGGTCGCGGTACATCGCGTCCGGGTTGGTGGCGGCGTTCGCCCTTGCCTGGACGGCGACTTGGGCGAGCTGCTCCAGGGTGGTGCCGTACTCGTGCATGTGGCGGCGGGCGGCCATCGCGTACTTGGATACGAGCGTGTGCCCGTACGGCACCTCGAACTGGAGCGGGCCGCGCGCCCCGAAGGAGAGGTTCGAGGTGCGGCGCCGGGCCTTGATGTCGGCGCGGGCGGTCGATCCGTACACCAGCAGTACGGCATTGGCGTGCCCGGCGGCGATGGCGTCGGCGGCGTGCGCGGCCATGACTTCCCAGGTGGAGCCGCCGACGGCGGTGGAATCGACCCAGGTGGGGCGCAGCCCGAGGTACTCGGCGACCTCGACCGGGGCGAGGGTGCCCAGGCCTGCGGAGGCGAAACCGTCGATGAGGCGGCGGTCGAGGCCGGAGTCGGCGAGGGCGCGGCGGGCGGCCTGGGCGTGGAGGGCGTGGGGGGTGGCCTCGTCGACGCGGCCGGTGTCGGAGAGGGATATGCCGACTATGGCTACCTTGCGGTGGGGGCGAGGTCGGGGTGTGGGCATAGATCTGACGGTACATCAGATGTGGGCTGGGTGGTGGCTGCGGAAAGAAGCTCACCCCCCTGTGCATCCCAGTCGGCTGCCCCTAACATGACGCCCCGTCAGATACAGATGGAGGGGAGCTCCATGGACGCCGCCTTCACCGCGGAACAGGACGAAATCCGCCGCACCCTGCGCGAACTGCTCGCCAAACGTTGCGGCCCCGACGAAGTCAAGGCGGCCGCAGCCACCACCACCGGCCACGACCCCGCACTCTGGCAGCAGCTCGCCCAAGAGCTCGGCCTCCCGGGCCTCGCGCTGCCCACCGCCCACGGCGGCGTCGGCTGCACCACCGCCGAACTCGCCCTCGCCTGCGAGGAGACGGGCCGCACCCTGCTCCCCTCCCCCCTCCTCGGTACGGCCGTACTCGCCGCGCCCCTCATCGCCGACCTCGGTACCGACGCCCAGTGCGCCGGCCTCCTCCCGCCCATCGCCGCCGGCGCTCTGACCGCCACCCTTGCCGTACCGGGCGCCGGCCTCTCCACCGCGCTTGCCCTGACCGGCGACAACGCGGGCGGGGAGTGGGCCGGGGGCGGCCGCGCCGGGGGCGTGCAGGCGCGGCGGGTGGACGGGCAAGGCCGGGTGGACGGGGAAGGCCGGGTGGACGGTGGGTGGCGGTTGTACGGGGAAGCGGGGCAGGTGCTCGACGGGCACAGCGCCGGTCTGCTCCTGGTCGCCGCGCACACGGGCGGCTTCGCCCGCAGCCGCACGCTGCTGTTTCTCGTACGGGCCGACTCGCCGGGGCTCGTGCGCGTACGGCAGACCTCCCTGGACGAGACCCGCCCGCAGGGGCGTATCCAACTGCGCGACGTCGGCGGGGAGTTGCTGGGGGGCAGCGACGCTGCCGACGTGCCCCGCGCGCTGGCCGCCGTCGGGCGTACCGCCGCCACCGTGCTCGCCGCCGAGGCGGTCGGGGCGGCCTCGCAGGCGTTGGAACGTACCGTCGACTACGTCAAGGCCCGCGAGCAGTTCGGGCGCGCGATCGGCTCCTTCCAGGCGGTCAAGCACCGGCTGGCCGACCTGTACGTACAGGTGCAGGCGGCCCGCTCGGCGGCGTACTGCGCGGCCTCGGACCCCACCACAGGCGGTCTCGCACTTGCGCAGGCCCTCGAAGCGCTGCGCAGCACCGCGGGCGAGGCCATTCAGCTGCACGGCGGGATCGGCTTCACCTGGGAGCACGACGCGCATCTGTACTTCAAGCGGGCGGCGGCCGACGAGCTGCTGTTCGGCCCCGTCCACCGGCTGCGCGACCGCGCGGCGGAGCTCGCGGGCCTCTTCGGTCCGCAGGAGGAACGAGAGGCGGTGGCGGGCTGATGCCGCCAGGTACCCGGCTGATCCAGAAGGTGTCGTCGACCCGCACCTTCGCGAAGATCGCCCCGCATTTCATCCCGGCCATGGACCGCGCGGTCCACCGCCTGACCAGGGGCAAGGTGATGCTGAGCGCCCAGATGCTGCCCGGCGTGATCCTCACCGCGAAGGGCGCCAAGAGCGGCCTGCCCCGGACTACGCCACTCGCGTGCATGCCGGAGGGGGACGGCGGAAGCGCCGGCACCTGGATTCTGATCGGCAGCAACTTCGGCCGTCCGGGGCACCCGGCGTGGACGGCCAACCTCCTGGCGCACCCGGACGTCGGCATCAGCTGGCGGGGGCAGGACATCCGGGTCAGGGCGCGGCTGCTGGAGGGCGAGGAGCGGGAGGCGGTGTGGCGGGCGGTGCTGATGTTCTGGCCGCCGTACGCGACGTACCAGACGAGGGTGGACCGGCAGATCCGGCTCTTCCGGCTGGAGCGCCGCTGAAGCAAGTGGGGGAATGCCGCAGCGGCGGACCGAATCACGGTCCGCCGCTGCGTAGACAGGACTGGAGCTGGAGACTGCAGATCGGAGGCTGTGGGCGGGGTGGACGGGGTGGGCGGGAAGCGACGCGGATCTACTTCGTCGGCTTCTTTCCGGTGATACCCAAGTGCACCAACAGGGCCAGATTGGGCCTGAGTTCGGTCTGTTTCACACCCCAGGTCTGGAAACCCTTCTGGTGCGAGGCCACCGCCGCCAGCATCGCGACCAGCGATCCGGCCATAGCCGCCGGGCTCACGTCCTTGTCGACCTTGCCCTTGGACTGGAGATCCTTCACCGACTCCGTAAGGGAGTTGGTGACGGAGTTCAGGATTTTCATGCGGATCTTGTAGAACCGCTTGTCGCCCTCCGCGGCGCCCAGATCGACCACCCGGAGGATCGCATCGTTTTTGCGCCAGAAGTCGAGGAAGCCCTCGACAAGTTCCTCGGACGTCGCCCAGCCCGCCTTGCCGACCCAGGAGCGGCCGGAGACGAGTTCCGTCAACCCGGCGCCCTCCTTTGCCATTTCCTCGGCAATTTCGAGGACGGCACCTTCGACGTCAGGGAAGTACTGGTAGAACGTCGCTGGTGAAGTCCCCGCTTTCCGGGCCACGTCGATGACTTTGACGTCCCGGTAGGGCGAGGAGCTGAGCATCTCGCTGAGGCAGTCGAGCAGCTTCTGCCGCGTCGCTTGGCCGCGTCGTCCGGCCACGCGGCCGTCGACGGTGCGTACTTGTCCTGTCATGCCGTCAGCTTACCGAGGGGTGATCGGAGCGCGATTCGGCCGACTGCAAATGGGGAACCGGCCAGCAGCGCCGCGAGCGTACGTCACGTGTACGTCGTCCGTGCGTCGTCCCGTATCGAGCACCGCGCCGGCCCTGCATCCACCCCTGACCCGAATAGTCTTATCAACAGCCTGTGGACAACTTTGGTGGACAACCCAAGCATCCCAAGGTGCAATGTAACGATATGTGACCATATGTTCGATTCCCTCCTCTGCGCGCCAGGCGGCAGCCCGTTACTTTGAGTGTGACGGGCACCACATCGCCTCGCACATGCAAGGAAGGACCGGGCCCATGGCCGGACTCGAATTCGCGGAAGGCACCCCGTGCTGGGTCGAGGTGGCGCTCGCCGACCTCGAAGCGGGCATGCGCTTCTACGGCGAGCTGTTCGGCTGGACCTACGCGGACCCGGGCTTCACCAGGCAGAGTCTCTTCGTGTACGCCGTCAGCGACGGCAAAAAGGTCGCCGCCCTCGCGCCGAAGCTCGACGGCCGCATGCCCACCGCCTGGGGCGTCTACTTCGCCACGGACGATGCCGCCGCCCTCGCCCGAAAGATCAAGGACGCCGGCGGTCAGATGGTGACGGACCCCGTGCCCGTACCCCCGCTCGGAACGATGGCCATGGCCGCCGACCCCGGCGGCGCCGTCTTCGGGCTCTGGCAGGCGGGCACGCACGCCGGTTTCGAGAAGCGCGACGAGCCGGGATCCTTCTGCTGGACCGAGGTCTACTCGCGCCGTAAGGAACTGACCGACCCCTTCTACGAGACGGTTTTCGGCTTCCAGGGCTTCGATCTGGAAGAAGCAGGCCAGGACTTCAGAACCTGGTCCCCGGCAGGCGCCGACGCGGGACCCGACACGGCCATCGGCGGTCGCAGTCTCATAGGGGACGTCTTCCCGGCCGAGATGCCGGACCACTTCATGATCTATTTCGTCGTCGAGGACTGCGACGAGGCCGCTGCGACGGCCGTCGCTCAGGGCGGCCGCATCCAGGCAGAGCCCTTCGACACCCCCTACGGACGTATTGCGGTGCTCACCGACAATCAGGGCGCAACCTTCGCCGTACTCGCAGAGCCGGAAGAGACCGCCGCATAACCTTCACATCAGTGAAGAAAAGGCGCATTGCGCACCTGCGTGACGTGTCCGAATCGGGGTGAGACACCCCGGTCCGCCCCCGGGTTCGCCACCACCGCCTCGGACAGGAAGAATCAGGGTGCGCACCCCTGGGTGGTGCCCGGTGGTGAGACGCTGCATGGGGCTGTGTTCGGAGCCTCGTACGGGGAGGTGGCAGGCAAGTGGTGGAGCAGCTGACGCAGCACGACCCGCGACGGATCGGCCCGTTCGAGGTGCTGGGACGGCTCGGGGCCGGCGGCATGGGGCTGGTCTATCTCGCGCGGTCGGCGTCGGGCCGGCGGGTGGCGATCAAGACGGTACGGACCGAGCTCGCCGAGGACCAGCTGTTCCGCGTCCGCTTCACGCGTGAGGTGGAGGCGGCGAGGGCGGTCAGCGGGTTCTACACGGCTGCGGTCGTGGACGCCGATCCGCGGGCCGCGGTGCCGTGGCTGGCCACCGCGTACGTGCCCGCTCCCTCGCTCGAAGAAATAGTGAACGAATGCGGGCCGATGCCGGCCCAGGCGGTGCGCTGGCTGGCCGCCGGCATCGCCGAGGCGCTCCAGTCCATCCACGGGGCGGGCCTGGTCCACCGCGACCTCAAGCCGTCGAACGTCCTGGTGGTGGAGGACGGGCCCCGCGTCATCGACTTCGGTATCGCCTCCGGGGTGTCCAACACCCGGCTGACCATGACCAACGTGGCCGTCGGCACCCCCGCCTACATGTCGCCCGAGCAGGCGCGCGACTCGCGCAGCGTGACGGGCGCCTCCGACATCTTCTCGCTCGGCTCGACCCTGGTCTTCGCGGCGACCGGGCATGCGCCCTTCCACGGTGCGAACCCGGTCGAGACGGTCTTCATGCTGCTGCGCGAGGGCCCCGACGTCGAGGGCCTGCCCGACGAGCTGCGGCCGCTGATCGAGTCGTGCATGCAGATGGAGGCCGTGCTGCGGCCCAGCCCGGCCGACCTCCAGGCGCAGCTCTCGCCGCACCTCTTCGCCTCGGGACAGGACGACAGCGGTACGGCGTCCGCGTGGCTGCCCGAACGGGCGACCGCGATGATCGAGCAGCGGCGGGGCGGCCGGGCCGTCCCGCCGAGTACGCCGAGTGCGCGCAATACGCCCCCGCCCCGCGCGCACGCCACACCGCCGCGCCCGCCGGGCCCGCCGCCCGCGGCACACCTCCAGCCGGCCCAGGCCGCACACCCGGCCCAGGCAGCTCACGCCCCGCAGGGTGCTCACGCCGGGCATGGTGCGCACGCCGCGCCGGCTCCGCACCATGCCGTACGGCTGCCCGGGTCAAAGGTGCCCATCGGGCCGGGTCCGCGCGTGGCCGAAACCCGCGCCGGTACGGCCCCCGTGCACGGGGAGAACGCCACTGGCTGGATCAGGCCGCCGGCCGGGGTGAACGGTGCGGAAGCGGTCACCGGCATCGTGGCCTCGCCCGCACCCTCGTCCCCACCCTCCCCCACTTCCTCCTCCGCGCCGCCGTCGGTGCCGCAGCCCGGGCCCTCGGCCGACGGAGCGGGGCCTGCCGGGGGATGGCGGCCGTGGCGGTTCCGTATGTCCAACGACGTGTGGGGGACCCCGGCCGTCGCCGGCGACCTCGTCTACGTCACCTCCTTCGAGGTCCACGCCCTCGATGTGGCCAGCGGGCGGCGCCAGTTCAAGACGCGTGACGTCGCCTGGGCGATGGCCGTCGCGGGCGGACGTATCCACGCATCCGACGGCCCCACGCTGTACGCCCTCGACGCGGCCGACGGCGCCGAGCGGTGGCGGCTGCAGACGGACGCCTGGGTGTACTCGCTCAAGGCCGACCGCGGCACCGTCGTGACCGGCACGCGGGGCGGTGGCGTCCAGGCCTGGGAGGCGTCCAACGGCCAGAAGCTGTGGGAACTCACCGGCGCCCAGACCGACTTCGAGACCCCGGAGGCCGGTCCCGCCGTACACGACGACACGGTGTACGTATGGCAGAACGCGCGGCTGCGCGCGCTCGACTCCCGTACGGGCACGGAGCGTTGGTCGTACCCGATCGGCGACGCAGCAGCCTGCGGCGGAGTGCCGGTGCGCGTCACACCCGCGCCGGACGGCTACGTCTACGTCTCCGCGGGCACCCGCGTCCTCGCCATCGATACGGTCAGCGGCCATGTGCGCTGGCACTTCGAGGCGCCCGCGGTCTTCCTCTGCCCGCCCGCGTTCGCGCCGGGGCCCGCCGTGACGGGCGGCGGTGTCTACCTCGCCGACTACCTCGGCACGGTGTACGCCCTCGACGCCTCCACCGGCAAGGACCGCTGGCGTATCGCCACCGAGTCCCGCAAGTCCATCGAGCCGGTCCTCGTCGCGGCAGGCAACATCCACGTCGGCAGCGGCAGCGCGCTCTACACCCTGGACGCGGTCACCGGCACCCCGAAGTGGCGCTTCGCGGCGGGCGGCGAGGTCATCGGCACCCCCGTGGTCTCCGACGGCCGCGTCCACTTCGGCTCGGCCGACCACTGCCTCTACACGCTGGACGCGAGCGGCGGCCAACTGCGCTGGAAACTCGCGACGGGCGGCGAGATCACGGGGTCGCCGGTCGCGCAGGGCGGGGTGGTGTACGCGTGCAGCAAGGACCGCTGTGTGTACGCCCTGGACGCGGTGAAGGGCACGGCGACGGGCCGCCCGTCGGGCGCTCACGCCTGAGCGGAAGCCTCCCTGTCCGAGCGGTCAGACCTGTCCGACTGCTGTTGTTGACCGCGGCCGCGCATCACGGCCGCGGCGAGCAGCAGCAGTACGCCGCCGCCGAGCGCGTTCGCGACGCCGAGGTCCAGCCCCGTCCCGTCACTCTTGACGCTGACGCTGTCCACCACCTGCCCCAGGCGGACCATCCACAGGACGGTGAAGGCGATCACGACAACCCCGGCCAGGGCAACGGCCGCCCGGGACCTCGCCGCCAGGCCGACCAGCGCGAGCCCGGCCGCAATCGCAAACGGCAACAGAATCGACCCAGCGAGCCCGGGCTCGCTGTCCGTGATGCCGCCGAACAGGTCCTGGACGCGGTAGTCGCGACCGGAACGGCCGTCGTACCAGGCACGGAAGGGGCTCAGAACGGCAGCCGCCGCCCCAAGAAGCCCAAGCACCCACCCGAGCACACTGCGGAACAATGTCGTCCTCCTCCGAATGAGCTTGCGACACCCGCCGCAGACGCCGACGCTACGCCCACGGGCGCTCCATGTCAGGTGCTTCTTCGCTGTAGTTAAGGCGACGCGCGATTTCCGGTCATGTCCCGCGGGCACGCGTTTTGCAGGTGCGTCCGGCACCCCACTAGGGTGACGTGCGCGCGTCAATCGCGCGCTGAATTTCTCTGATGTCTCTGATTTCTCTGATTTCAACGGGGGTTGAAGCGTGAAGCTTCGCCATGTCCGCGCTGTAGCCGTCTTTGGTATCGCAGTCTTCGCGTTGACCGGAGCGCGTGGTTCCAGCGGCGGTAGCTGCGACAACAGCAGCAGCGGCAGCAGTAGTAGTAGCAGCACGGGTGGTTCGAGCTACGGCGACGACACCACGTCGGGCAGCTCCACCACGACCGGCGGCACCACCGGCTCCACCAGCTCGGGCACCACCACCGGCTCCGTCTCGGGCACGGGCAGCAACAACAAGGCCATCAGGGACGTACGGATCGACTCCTGCGAGTACGACCCCTCCCGAGGCATCGTCGCCGCCATCAGCGCCACCAACAGCAGCACGTCCGAGAACTACACGTACACGTTCACGGTGTCCTTCACCGACCCGAGCGGTACGAGCATCGGGGAGCGCAACCCCACCATCCCCATGGTGCTCCCCGGCAGGACGGACAAGCTGGACGTCGCCACGCCGTACACACCCCAGGACGGCGCGACCTCCGGCGGCAAGTGCACCCTCTCCAAGGTGCAGCGCGTCATCTCCTGACGCCGCCCTAGCGCGTGCGGAATTCCGGTCGGCGGGCGGTGAAGAGAGCCGCCTGCCGCTCCGGCGGCAGATTCCCGAGTGCAACGAGGTGCGGTGCCTGCGCCAGAGCCTGGCTGCGGGCACCCTCCTTCGCCGCCCACACCGCACGTACCGTCCCCTGCACCGCCTCCGTCGGGTACGACGCGATCACCTCCGCGCACCGCACCGCGGCCTTCAGCTCATCGCCCGGTTCCGCCACTTCGGACACGAGGCCCGTCTCGTACGCCCGCCGCGCCGACACCCGTTCCGCCGTGCCCATCAGCGCCATCCGGGCCACTTCCCCGAACGGCATCCGCTGCGCCATGTAGATCGCCTCGTACGCGCTGACCATCCCGTACGTCGTATGCGGGTCGAAGAAGACCGCGTCCTCGGCGGCGACGATGAACTCGGCCTCCCCCAGCAGATAGAACGCACCGCCGCACGCCATTCCCCGCACCGCCGCGATCACCGGTTTCCACAGGTCGTTCGCCTTCGGCCCGATGGCGATGAGCGGATCGTCGACCGAGTACGGCGACGACGGCTGAGGCACGTCCACGTCACGGTCGATGCCGGTGCAGAAAGCCTTCTCGCCCGCACCCGTCACGACCACCGCCCGCACGTTGTCGTCGAACCGGAAGTCGCGCCAGGCGGAGGACAGTTGACCGGCCATGTCCAGGTCGACGGCATTGTGCTTGTGCGCCCGGTCGAGGGTGACGACCGCGACGCCGCTCTCCTTGTCCCGCTCGACACGGATGCTCACGACCGCTCCAGCAGCCAGCGAGGCACCGTAACGCCCCCCGGGCCCGCGGTGAAGACGGCGTGCACCTTCGCGCCGATGCGCAGTCGGGCGGGGTCGACCGAGTCGAGAGCCGCCTCCGCGCCGGTCACCACGTTCCCCACCAGCCGGATGTGCGGGGCGTCGGCGAGCTCGACGACGACTGCGTTGTACGGGGCCTGGGCGGCGTAAGCGGGCAGGAGTGGCGGGTGGGGCAGGACGTACGACCAGATCCGCCCCTTCCCGCTCATCCGACGCCACTCGCTGTCGAAGGACCGGCAGTGCGGACAGCAGGGCCGGGGCGGAAAGCGCAGCTCGCCGCAGGCGGGGGCGGCGCAGGCCTGGATGCGGAGTTCGCCCCTGGCGGCGTACTCCCAGAAGGGTGCCCCGTCGTCGTCGGCCACGGGCGTCAAGAGGCTGTCGGTCATGTTTCAGCTCCTCAGCAGCAGGGCGGACGTCGGAACACCCTCACCGGCGGTGACCAGGCAGGTGCCGGCGTCCGGCACCTGCGCGGTGCTGGTGCCGCGCAGCTGCTTGACGCCCTCGGTGATGAGGTTGAAGCCGTGTACGTACGCCTCGCTCAGCCCACCACCCCCGGTATTGATCGGCAGCCGCCCGCCGCTCTCCAGTGCGCCGCCCTCGGTGAAGGCCGCGCCTTCGCCGCGCCCGCAGAAGCCGTAGCCCTCCAAGGAGAGGGGGATGAGGGGGGTGAAGGCGTCGTAGATCTGCGCGACGTCGACGTCCTCCGGGCCGAAGTCGGCCTGTTTCCAGAGCTGGCGGGCGGCGGTCCAGGCGGGGCCGGTCAGCGGGTCGTCGTTCCAGTAATTGACCATGCCGTGGTGCTGGGCAGGCAGGCCCTGGGCGACGGAGTGGACGTACACGGGCTTCTGGCGGCAGTCGCGGGCGCGCTCGGCGGAGACGATGACGCAGGCCAACGCGCCGTCCGTCTCCAGGCAGTTGTCGAAGAGGCAGAGCGGCTCGCTGATCCAGCGCGAGGTCATATACATGTCGCGGGTGAGCGGGCGCTCGTACATGATCGCGGCGGGGTTCTGGTTGGCGCGATTCCGGCAGGCGAGCGCCACATTGAAGAGGTGGTCGCGGGTGGCGCCGTACTCGTGCATGTATCTGCGCGCGAGCATCCCGATCTCGTCGGCGGGCCGCAGGAGCCCGAAGGGGCGGGTCCACTGGGCGGGGGTGGGGAGCTGGACGGCGGTGTTCTTCCAGGGCCGCGGCCCCGATCCCCGCTTGCGCGAACGCCAGGCGACACCCACGCTCGCCTGTCCGGTGGCGATGGCGGAGGCGAGGTGGGCGACGGTGGCGCAGGAACCGCCTCCGCCGTACCCGACTTTGCTGAAGAAGGTCACGTCGCCGGCTCCGATGGCCTTCGCGACCTCGACCTCGTCCGTCTCCTCCATCGTGTACGAGGCGAGACCGTCGACCTCGGACGGGTCGATTCCGGCGTCGTCGAGCGCGGCGAGGATGGCCCGGCAGGCCAACGTCTTTTCCGATTCGGGGAGTTGTCTGGCGAAAGATGTCTGTCCTGTGCCGACTATCGCCGTCGCATCTTTGAGCGTCGTCACGCCGGGCACCTCCGCGATGGTCGCGTCCCATGACTACTGACAGCGCGTCAGGCTACAGCTAATCTGACGGTTAGTCAGCTAGTGGTGTGTGGGAGGCCTTGCTATGGGTGGTGACGGGGACGTCGCATGGGACAGCATCCCGGAGCTGGTACGGAGTGCCGCCGAGCGGTACGGCGAGCGGGAGGCCGTGGTCGAGGGCCGCACCCGCATCTCGTACGCCGAGTTGGGCGACCGCGTCGAACGGGCGGCAGCGGCCTGCATGGCCTCCGGAGTCGAGCCCGGTGACCGCGTCGCGATCTGGGCCCCGAACACCCTGGACTGGATCGTCTCGGCGCTGGGCGCGGTGACGGCGGGTGCGGTGCTGGTGCCGCTGAACACCCGCTTCAAGGGGACGGAGGCGGCGTACGTCCTGTCGCGCTGCCGGGCGAAACTCCTCTTCGTCACCGGCACGTTCCTGGGTACGTCGTACGTGGCGTCCCTCCGTCGTGCGGACGTCGACCTGCCGCATCTGGAGCAGGTGGTGGTGCTGGCAGACGCGGCGCCCGACGAATACCGCACCTGGAAGGACTTCCTGGCGTCCGGCGAGGAAGTGTCCCCGGCGGAGGTACGGGCGAGGGCGGCAGGGGTGGCGGGTTCCTCCCCCTCGGACATCATCTTCACGTCGGGAACGACGGGCCGCCCCAAGGGCGCGGTGATCACCCACGCGCAGACGCTGCGCGGCTACGACATCTGGTCCGAGCTGGCCGGCCTGCGCGAGGGCGACCGCTACCTGATCGTGAACCCCTTCTTCCACACCTTCGGCTACAAGGCCGGGATCATCGCCTGCCTGATGCGCGGCGCGACGATGGTCCCGCAACCTGTCTTCAACGTGGACACGGTCCTGGCGAACATCGCCGCCGAACGCATCTCGGTCCTCCCGGGCCCACCCACCCTCCACCAGTCCCTCCTGGACCACCCGTCCCGCGACACCCACGACCTCTCGGCGCTCCGGTTGGTCGTCACAGGCGCGGCGGTGGTCCCGCTCCAGCTCGTGGAACGCCTCCGCTCGGAGCTCCACATCTCCACGGTCCTCACGGCGTACGGCCTCTCCGAAGCCTCCGGCATCGTGACGATGTGCCGCCGCGGCGACCCACCGGAGACGATCGCGACCACATCGGGCCGGGCGATCCCCGGCACGGAGGTCCGCGTACTGGCGGATCCGGGCTCCCCCGGGGAGGTCCTGGTGCGCGGCTTCAACGTCATGTCGGCCTACTTCGAGGACCCGGAGGAGACGGCGAACGCGATCACACCGGACGGCTGGCTGCGTACGGGCGACGTAGGCGTACTCGACGCGTCCGGGAACCTTCGCATCACCGACAGGATCAAGGACATGTTCATCGTCGGCGGCTTCAACGCCTACCCGGCAGAAATAGAACAGCTCCTGGGCCTGCACCCGGACATCGCCGATGTGGCGGTGATCGGCGTCCCGGACGCGAGGCTGGGCGAGGTGGGCAAGGCGTACGCGGTCCGGCGCCCGGGTTCGACGCTCACGTCGGACGACCTGATCGCCTGGTCCCGCCGCGAAATGGCGAACTACAAGGTCCCGAGGGAGGTCGAGTTCGTAACGGATCTTCCGCGCAACGCGAGCGGCAAGATCCTCAAGACGGAGCTGCGGGCCCCTGGGCGCGTATGACCCGTCTCATCCGCGCGCTCCTCGACCTCGGCGATGAACGCCGGCGGAGGCGGTGTCTCACCGCCGACAACGTGAGTCTCGTTGGGCTCGTACTCCCAGTGCCACTCACTCATGTGTGAGCGATTTCCGCGCGGATGCATAGACGGCGCGGATCTCGGCCATGGCCTCCCGCCAGGCGGGATCGTTCTTGTCGAGCACCTGAGCCGTGTACTCAGCAGTTCGCAGGCGGGCGGCGCTGACCGGGAAGCGCGCGATCTCCACGGTAATTGCCCATGTCTCCAGAAACTGCGTGATCGGCCCGAGCGATTCCGTCTGCGCTGCCAGGGCGATGACCTCGTCCTTTTCACGCTCCATCTCGGCCAGCCGATGGGGAGCAACCTGAGCCAGTGCGACCCGGAGCGCGGCGGGCGTCCGCTGCGGCCGGGGGATGAGTGGCCCCGGCTGGTCAATGTGCTGTGCGGTCATGCTGGTCCTTCCTGAGACGCCATGGCCACGGTACGGCAGCTGGTGGGGGCGGCGCAGGCGGTCGATCGGGGACATCGCGCACGTGTGGACCATCCGATATCGGCGGATAGCGCTGTTCTGCAGCGCAAGGGACTCCACTGAAAGGGGAGCAAGCGTTCGAGTCCTTGACGCGAACCGGCCACAAGATGGCTTGGTCGCGACGGGCCCGCCCGGACATGCGGCGGCCGCGGTGGCTCCCCCTCCGCGCCACCGCGGCCGTTCCCCGTCAGGAAGGTCTCGTTACGCCGGCTCGGTAGTGGCGTGCTGGTCCAGCGTCCTGATGTCGCCACCCGTGGCGTGCTGGTCCATCGTCGTAATGTCGCCACCCGTGGCGTGCTGGTCCTGCGTTGTGGCCGTGCCGTCCTCGGTACCCGTGGCGTGTTGGTCCTGCGGCTTGAGGATCGGCTCGTTCTTCTTCGCTTCGCCCATGATCGTCAGTTCCCCTGTCTGGGTGGCTCGGTGTAAGCGGATCGGCGATGCCCGCCCGGCTGTTCCCCCGTGGACTGCCGGACGGGCGTCTCAGGGCCGTTCACCTTAGTGCTCGGCCTTTGCCGTGGATCCGCCTGCCCCCCGACGCGACGGATCGACAGGCATGAGCATGCCGGGCGCCGATAAACGTTCAATGAACGCCCTGCGTAGGGCGTTACGCGGCCGCTACCGGTGTCAGCAGCGAGCGCACGACGGTCGCTTCGGCGGACCCCAGTTCCTCGTAGATGCTCAGGGCTTCGCGCCAGCAGACCTGGGCCCGCCCGAGTTGGCCGATGCCGTTGAGGGCGTGACCGAGGACGGTGAGGACGTTGCCGCGGCGCCATTCGCCTCCGATGCCGCGCAGTACGGTCAGCGCCTGCTCAGCCTTGGCTGCCGCGAGGGCGTGCCTGCGGGCAGCGAGGTCGACCTCGGCGAGGCGGCAGAGCGTCATGCCTTCCCAGAGACGCTGACGACTGTCACGGAAGATGTCGAGCGCCTCCAGCAGGCTCTCCGAGGCGGCGTTGAGTTGTCCGCTCTGCGTGAGGGCCAGCCCCAAGGCGTACCGGCCGTTCGCCCCCCGCAACGAATGCCCCATGTCGTCGTAGATGGTGATGCCTTGCTGAGCAAGGGTGACCGCGCTCTTCGTTCGCCCCATCGCGAGATGGATGCGGGACAGGTTGCACAGGGCGCTTGCCTCCCCCGGGCGGTTGTCGTCGGCGCGGAAGTCCTCGATGGCGCGGGTCAGATGTCCCTCGCCGTCCGCATGACGGTTTTGGTAGATCGCGATGATGCCGCGTGCGTTCCGGGCCCAGCACATGGGCAGCAAGTCGTGGGCTTCTTCGGCGAACTGCATCGCCTGCTCCGCCTCGCGATCTGCCTGGACGAAGCGGCCGGCCACTTGGTGGACGTTGGCCAGGGACATGAGGCCCCGGCCTTCCGCCCTGGTGTCGCCGCACTCCCGCGCGGCGTCGCGCATGTTGATTGCTGTCATTTCATACTGCTTTGAGTTGGCGCCGGACTCCGCCAGGTCATGGACTGCCCACAGCAGATCAACTGCCCGGCGGAGGCTGTCCGGCCGGGAAGACTGTCGCACGCAGGCCAGCAGAGCATCCGCCTCCGCGTAGAGCCAGTCCTGAGCTTCGTGACGGTCGGTGAAGCGCAGCCCCGGGTGTCGCGCGGGTTCCAGGTGGTCCACCAGCCGGTCCCCCGGCCGCTCCAGCGCGTACACCCGCGCCGCCGTCGCCAGATAGAAGTCCAGCAGCCGCGACAGCGCCATCTCCCGCTCCTGCGGCGGCTGTTCGTCCCGTTCCGCGCACGCACGCGCGTAGAGGCGTACGAGGTCGTGGTAGCGGTAGCGGCCGGGGGCCGCCGATTCCAGGAGGGACGTGTCCACCAGGGACTCAAGCAAGTCCTCCGTGTCCTGGAGGGGCTTGTCCAGTACGGCCGCTGCCGCCGCCAGCGAGATGTCCGGGCCGTCCGCCAGGCCGAGCAGGCGGAAGGCGCGGGCCTGGGCCGGCTCCAGCTGGCCGTAGCCCAGCTCGAAGGTGGCCTTGACCGCGAGGTCGCCGGCCTGGAGTTCGTCGAGGCGGCGGCGCTCGTCCGCGAGCTTTGCCGCCAGTACGGAGACCGTCCAGGTGCGGCGTGCCGCCAGGCGGGCCGCCGCGATGCGGATGGCCAGGGGGAGGAAGCCGCACGCGCCCACGACGTCGAGGGCCGCCTCGCGTTCGGAGGCCACGCGCTCGGCTCCCACTATTTTCGTGAAGAGCTGGAGGGCTTCGTCCGGCGACATGACGTCCAGGTCGATAAGGTGCGCCCCGGCCAGGTCCACCATCCGCGCCCGGCTCGTCACCAGCGCCGCGCAGCCCGTCGTGCCGGGAAGCAGGGGGCGGATCTGGGAGGCGTCGCGGGCGTTGTCCAGGAGGACGAGGATGCGGCGGCCGTCGAGGGTCGAGCGGTAGAGCGCGGCGCGTTCGTCCAGGGTGTCGGGGATCGACGTGTCCGCGGTGCCCAGGGCTCGCAGGAACGCGCCCAGGACCGTCTCCGGCTCCGCCGCGCGCGAGCCCGCGCCCTGGAGGTCCACGTACAGCTGGCCGTCAGGGAAGTGCGGCCGCGCCGCGTGCGCGACGTGCACGGCCAGCGTGGTTTTGCCTACGCCGCCGATGCCGGCCAGGGCCGAGACCGCCATGACGCTGAATTCCGCCGCGGCGAGGCGGTCGCTCAGTTCGCGTACGAAGGATGCGCGGCCGGTGAAGTCCGGGACGGTGGCGGGGAGTTGGGCCGGGCGCATGACGGTAGGGGCGGCCGACGGCGCCGGTTCCACCGGGCGGGCCAGGTCCGCGTCGGCCTCCAGGATGCGCTGCTGGAGGGCCGAGAGCTCCGGGCGCGGGTCCACCCCCAGCTCGTCCGCCAGCAGGCGGCGCGTATCGGCGTACACCGCGAGCGCTTCCGCCTGTCGGCCGCTTCGGTACAGGGCGAGCATCAACAGCTCGCGGAGGCGTTCGCGCAGGGGGTGCGCCGCCGTCAGGGCCGTCAGTTCGGAGATCGCCTCAGCGTGGCAGCCGACCTCCAGGTCCAGGTCGAGGCGGGTCTCGGTGAGCTGGAGCCGCCACTCGTCGAGCCGGGCGCGCTGGGTCTCGGCGTACGGGCCCGGGACCGAGGCGAGCGGTTCGCCGTCCCACAGGCCGAGCGCCTTGTTGATCAGGGTGCGGGCCTGGCAGCGGTCGCCGTTGCTGCGCGACTTCTCGGCGTCGGCGGCGCGTTCCTGGGCGACGGCGAGGTCGAGCGTGTCCGCGCCCGCCCGTATCGCGTACCCGCCGGACTCGCTGACGAGCACCCCCGGGTCCAGTGCCTTGCGGAGCCTGGAGGCGTACGTCCGTATCGCGGCCAGTGCCTGCGACGGCGGTTCCTCGCCCCAGATCGCGTCGATCAGCTCGGACGCGGTCGCGGTGCGGCCGTCGCGGAGCAGGAGGGCGGCCAGGAGGGCGCGCTGCTGCGGCGATCCGGTGTTCAGCGACTCGCCGCCGCGCCAGGCCCGCACGGGGCCCAGCACGCTGAAGCGCACGGTGTCCCGAGGTACGTCGTCCATCGCACTCCCCCTGCCGTTACCGCCCGGTCGCCAGGGTCAGTTTGCCTTGTCCATGCCGGATGCGTCAGCACCGGAAGGTTCCTACCCGGTTCCAACTCACTACCTACTAGCTGACGGATCGTCAGATCAACGCTACCGTGAATCGCATGGAGACCTTCCCGAAGATCATCTCGGTGGACGACCACACGGTTGAGCCCCCCAACGTCTGGCGGGACCGGCTCCCGTCCCGGTTCAAGGACTCGGGCCCGCGCATCGTTCGCGCCCCTTTGAAGGAAATGACCTTCATGGGTGGAAAGTTCGCCCCGGTGATGGGCGCGCAGGGCGACGAGGGGCCGGTCGGCGACTGGTGGGTGTACGAGGACCTGCACCGGCCGCTCACCCGGCTCGACACGGCCGTCGGCTACGACAGGGACGAGATCAGGCTCGAAGTCATCACGTACGAGCAGATGCGGCCGGGATCGTTCTCCGTGCCGGAACGGCTGGCCGACATGGACGTGAACCATGTCCAGTCGGCGCTGTGTTTCCCGACCTTCCCGCGCTTCTGCGGCCAGACCTTCACCGAGGCCAAGGACCGCGAACTCGGGCTGCTCGGCGTCCGGGCGTACAACGACTGGATGGTGGAGGAGTGGTGCGGCCCCGAGGCACACGGCCGCCTGATCCCGCTCACGCTCGTCCCGCTGTGGGACGCGGAGCTCGCGGCGGCGGAGGTCCGCAGGAACGCGGCGCGCGGCGTGCGCGCGGTCGCGTTCTCGGAGATACCCCCGCGTCTCGGGCTCCCGTCCATCCACACCGACGAGTGGGACCCGTTCCTGCGGGCGTGCGACGAGACGGGCACGGTGATCGCCATGCACATCGGGTCGAGCAGCAAGATGCCGTCGACGTCGGCGGACGCTCCGCCGGCCGTGGGCTCCACGATCACCTTCGCCAACTGCTGCTTCTCGATGGTCGACTGGCTGATGAGCGGCAAGTTCGAGCGCTTTCCGAACCTGAAGATCATGTACGCGGAGGGGCAGATCGGCTGGATCCCGTACATCCTGGAGCGCGCGGACGTGGTGTGGGAGGAGAACCGCGGCTGGGGCGGGGTGGCGGACAAGGTCTTGCGGCCACCGTCCGAGCTCTTCGCCGGGCACGTGTACGGCTGCTTCTTCGACGACGCGTTCGGGCTGAAGAATCTGGATGCGATCGGGGTCGGGAACGTCCTGTACGAGACGGACTATCCGCACTCCGACTCCACCTGGCCGAAGTCCAGGGAGGTCGGCGAGCAGCAGATGGGCCACCTGGACGCGGACGTGGTGGACCGGATCGTGCGCGGCAATGCGATCGATCTGCTGGGGCTGACGGGGGAGGGGCTCTGGGCGGGGTAGCCGGTCCCGACCGATGCCGCCGTTCATCCTCCGTGCTCATCGGATCACTGTGTGTGCCAAAGGTCGCGGCCGTCGCCTGGGCCGGGTCGATTCGGCGGCAGCCCGGGTCGCCCAGGGCCATCGGCGGGCGCACGATGGTGGGAGGAGGGCTCCGGCACCCGGGGCAGGGCCCGCGGCTCTGTCACTCGTGCCGAAGCCATGAGCCGACGAAACAACCGGAGGTGGCGGGCGATGACCACGTTCATGGACGTCCACAACGACATGAAGGGCATCACGGCCGAGCAGCTGTCGGCGGCACACCGGGCAGACCTGGCGATCGAGGCGGAGGAAGGAGTGCACTTCGAACGGGCGTGGGCCGACCCCGAAGCGGGAGTCGTGTACTGCCTCTCCGAGGCGCCCTCCGCGGACGCGGTGCAGCGCATACACGAGCGAACCGGTCACCCGGCCAACGAAATCCACCCCGTGCCGCTTTCCGTCTAATAGTTGCTGCGGTCGCGCAGGGTGTACCCGCCGTCGACGACCTTCGCGTCGGCGGAGGGTGCCATGCACTTGGTGAGCAGCGGCTCGCCCTTCTTGGTGGCCCCGGAGAGCCCGATGCGGGCCTCGCCCTTCTCCGGGACGAGGAAGCTCACGCCCATGCGGGTGTGCGGGTCCAGCATGGTGAGCCAGGGGTGGCCGGGGCTGGTGCGGACCAGGCGGCCGGTGACGGTGGCGGTGGGGCCGCCGGTGGTGAGGCAGTCGACCTTGAACTCGCCCCAGTAGAGCTTGCCGTCCTGGGCGTGCGAGATGCGGAAGGTGCCCCGGGAGCGCTGCGGGATGCTGCCCACGGTGTACGTGGAGCGGGCGTCGACGGACACCCGTACCTCCTGGTTCGCGACGGGGTAGTCCATGCGCGCGTCGCCCTTGAGCGAGGAGACGGTGACCGTCTCCGGCGCGGGCGGCGAGGACGGGGCGGGGGCCGCGACGGCGACGGGCGCGGCGACGGCGGCCACGAGGGCGAGGAGGGCGGTGGCGCGCAGGGTCCTGTTCAACATGCGGGGCTCCGATCGTGGGGCGTTGGGATACCCCTGATCGTCGTCAACGCCCGGGCCCCCGGGCATCGTTCGCAGGCATGGTCCGCCCCCGCCGCATGGCGGAGACGGAGGTCCACCGCAGCAACTAGGCGCTCCGCGGGGAAGTGCGGTGATTCGGCTGCGGGCCGTCCGTTGCGGGCCGTCCGTGGCTGGTCGCGCAATTCCCGGCGCTCCTTACGGGGCTCCGTACCGCACTGGACTTCGACAAGACCGCTTAGCGATGACCACAGTCGGCAGATCCATCGCAGGCTGGATGACCGCGGTCAGTCCCGCACGGCCGAGCGTGTTGCGGATCATGGCCGGGGCGCTAGTTCTGCTCGGCCCGTTCCGTCTGCCGAGGCCGCCCCGTCGCGGCCGCGTACACGCCGATCACCCAGAGCGCCGTGGCCACGACAGCGGCCGAGGTGCTGGACGACGTATGCAGCGACCAGGCCCATGGCTCGGGGGTGTTGTCGCTGCGCACGCCCAGGAGCAGCGTGGGCCCGAACACGCCGAGCGGCAGCAGCCAGGCGAGGCCGCTGCCGAAGAGGCGGGCGCTGATCATGCTGAGCCCGAGATAGCCAACGACGTTGCGGGCGGCCGAACCGAACACCTCCCCCGTGGCACCGGCGATCAGCGGCAGCGCGCTCAGGCCCAGGGCCAGGGCCAGCAACACCACCAGGTACACGCCCCGATGGCGGCTCATCGGCTGGGCCGACGTCTGCTCCAGGTCAGCCATGGGCGAGAACAGTGTGGTGGCGAGGATCACCGCGTGGGCGAGCGGTACGACTTCGGCCACCGGCACGCTGAAGTCGACCAGATACCGGAACTCGGGCACCGCCACACGCTGCCCCGCGAAGGCGGTCGCCGCCAGTGCGACGAGCAGCGCGACCCCGGAGGCCCGGGGCAGGCCCCGGCAGCGTACGAAGGCGATGACGGCGCTCAGTCGGGGATCTCGCAGGCGGCTCACCCGGCGATTCTCGACGGGGTCAGCCTGGGCGCTCGGCGCGGGGGGCACCGGGTTCACCGAGGAAGCTCGGGGACGGGCCTGCAGGCGCGGATGTCGTTGGCCGCCCGTTCGATCCAGGCGTCTTGCTTCGCGCGCGGGGCGCTGGTGATCCGGTCGAGGGCGCGGCCGAACCTCTCGCCGTAGTGCTCGCTGGGTGCGCCGATGCGGGCACGGACAACGGCTTCGAAGAGGAACGTGTCGGGGTAGCCGCCGGTCGCTTCGAGTAGATGGGGTTGGCAGTCCGGCGACGTGGGCTGCGGCAGGGCCGCCGAGAACATGGCGTCGGTCAGATCGGCCTGGCTCTCGGCGGGCGACATCATGGACAGCTCGGCGGTGTCACCTGCCGGGCGCTTGAGGCCGCTCGCGTAGAAGCCGCGGTTGAGGCCGGCCAGGGAGCCGAGCCCGGAGTCGACGGTCTTCACGGCGGCACGGGCCTGCGGCAGCAGATGCCGGTCCTCGGGCCAGAGGCACACCTTGGTGTGGCCGCTGCTGGCGCAGAGCGGGTGCGCGGGCTGTTCCTTGCGCACTGCCCAGTACGAGTCGGGCACCGGCGTGCGGAACGCCACGAGCGTGCCGCCCGCGACCAGCGCCGCCACCGTGAGCGCCCCGAGGGTCAGGGGCCGGGGTGGGAGTGCGGCACGGCGCCACAGCGCGGGCAGCGCGGTCAGCACCAGGCCGAACGCCAGACACCAGGCGAAGGCGATCAGCATGCGGGTCGTGTTCGGCTCGAAATCCGAGCTCCAGAACTCGTCTATCGCCGGGAACAGCTTGTCGAGGGGGGTGTCCGGGACGAACGCGACGAAGACGAAGAGGCCGTACCAGAAGATCCCTGCGAAGGGCGCAACCACACGCGACGGCAGCGCCGAGCCGATGGCGACCCCGACGGCGATCTCCAGGCTCATCATCCCCGCGCCGAGCAGTAGCGGTGTCCACGCGGGCTCACTGACCTCACTGACCGCCGAGGTGCGCGAGAACGCGATGGCGATGAACACGGCGTACGCGATCAGGGCCCACAGCCAGGCCGCGAGCCACAGCAGGAGTGCCTGCGGCCACCCGTTCCTGGCGGAGGTGTCGGCCCAGCCCCGGGTGCGGTGGCGGAAGGCGCGGCCCGCTCCCCAGGCGCCCGCGGCGCTCATTACGGAACCCATGACGATCACCGAGAAGAGCTGGACCTGAAGGCTGGTCTGATTCCACCAGCCGATCCAGTCGCTGTCGCCGGGACTCTCGGCGGTGAAGTAGTAGACGCCGACGACGCCCATGAGAGCGGCAGCCCACTTGGCCTCGCCCCGCCGCATCTCGGTCAGCAGGACGCGCATCAGGTCGCCACCGCTTCCGTTCCGGCCAGATGCAGATATCCGGCTTCCACGGCTCCCCCGTCAACTTCCATGTCTGTCAGGTCGGATGAACCGGAGCCTTCGGAGGACGCGTCCCCGCCCGGCAGAGCGCACAGCTCGGCGACCGTCCCCGTGAAGCGGACCGTCCCTTCGAGCAGGACGGCGACCCGGTCGCACACGTGCGCCACGTCCTCGGCCAGATGCGTGCTCATCACGACTGCGCACCGGTCGCCCAACTCCTGGATCAGGCCCCGGAATCCGACCCGCTGAGCCGGATCGAGACCGACCGTCGGCTCGTCGAGAAGCACCAGGGAGGGTTCGTTGACCATGGCCTGGGCAATGCCGACGCGACGCAGCATGCCGCCGGACAGGGCGCCCATCCTGCGGTCGGCGTGCTTCTCCATCTGCACCAGGCGCAACGCTTCGCGGGCCCGTTCGCGCCGCTGGGCCGCGGGCACCTTGCGCAGCCAGGCCGCGTACTCGGTGAACTCCAAGGCGGTGAAGCGGGGATAGAACCCGAAGGATTGCGGAAGCACCCCGATCCGCAGCCTGAGACGCTGCACGCGCGCCCGTCCCGACGCATCCTCTCCCAGGAGGGCGACCGCGCCGGACTTTGGTCTGCGCGCCGTGCTCAGCAGGGACAACAGGGTACTTTTCCCTGCTCCGTTGGGCCCGAGAAGGCCGGTGACCCCGGAGGGAAATTCAAGGGAGACGTCGTCGAGGGCGGTCGTCGATCCGTACCGCACAGTGACGCCCGCGACCGCCGCGACCGGCTGGGAGCCGGTCGCGGCGGTGCTGTGAAGAGAGGTCACGTGATTCCTGATTCCTGAATCAATTCTGGGCGTTCACGTAACCATAGGCGCGGCTGCCGGGTATGCCGGCCCAGGTGGCCTTGGTGTAGTACTTGCCACTGGTGCTGGTGCCCTTGTACGCACCGCAGCCGTATGCCTGCCTGTAGCCGCGGGACGTGCTGGCGATCTTAGGGTCAGGACGGAGGCTCCTGTCCTGGTAGATGTACGCGCTGAACGTCCTGGTGTCGTTCACCGGGACGTCGCCGCACGCCTTGGCGTGACCGCTGCTCTTGCCCCTCCAGCGGTCACCGTCCTCCTTGCTGCCCGAGGTGGCGACAGCGAACGGAAGCCGGCTTCCGCTGATCTCCGCCGCGACCGCGCTCACTGCGGGCACTCCGATGGCGATGGCCGTCAGCGTCCCCACGACCGCAAGTTTGCGCTTCCCCATCAAACTCTTGCGCATGAATCCCCCTGAAAACAGGCTTACTTGGTCGTCCATCAGGCTACGAGAGAGGCTTGAGGAGTTGCAGGTCAATTGTTCGATTGTGCCGGTGATCACTGTTGCTGCGACACGCTTGCAGGTGCTTGACGTGCGGCCTACTTCGTCACACTTGGCGGTGTAGCCGCCTGAGCCTGTAGCGACGCGTTTTGGAGTACTCCGACGTTGCGCCATCCCCGCCGTCCTTGGAGCGGTCACGGTGGCCTCTACCCTCCATCGCCGCGCTGGTCGGCGTGACAGGCCTCGCCCTCACCGTGGCAGCTCGCCAACCGATGACACCCTGGACACAGAGCAGCGGCCCGCCCCCGAATCCCGCGGGGGCGGGTCGCTCTTTCCTGGCATCCGCACCCCGCGCCGCGCACCCCATCGGCGGCCGGCCCGCACTGTCCCGCCCGGACTCGGCGCGTCGCCGGGCTTTTTGGGTGTATTTCATACTAATCTCCCGTAACTGAACGAAGTCGATCGATCACAGATCGCGCCCACCACGGGAGATGACATGTACAAGCTTCGCAAGGCTGCCGTCCTGGTCGCCGCCCTCGCCAGCGCCGGACTCCTGAGTGCCGGCACTGCCCACGCCGGCGGCGATGGCGACCACTTCAACATCAAGCAGAGCTCCAACTGCAAGTCGCACGACCTGAACGTCGACATCCTCGGCCAGGTCGGCATCCTCAACGGCCTGCTGGGCAGCGCGCTCAACGGCGAGGGCCACCCGGGCGCACAAAAGACCCACATCGGTTCGAGCATGGGCTGCAACAACAGCGCCTTCTAAGGCCTGTCCCGTAAATCATCTTTGAGTGGATGGGGGCGTGGCCGGTGGCCCTTCCGGCCGCGTCCCCTGTCCGACGAAGTTGAGGTCGTGCAGGCGGGCGATTCCGCGCATGGCGTGGTGCACGCCCTCTCCCCTGAGGCAGCAGTCGCGACGCAGGATCTTCCAGCACTTCATGCGTGCGCGTGCGAAGACGTGCTCGACACGGGCCCGGACCTGCTTGTGGGACTTGTTGTGCGCCTCATACCGGGCCGGCAGCTCCTCGCCCTTGCGGCGCCGGTGCGACGCAGGCGTCGGCTCGCCGCCCGGCACGCCCACCACGACGCACCAGCATGGCGGCACAGGCACGCAGACCTGCCCCGACTCCGGCCGGCCCGCCTCGAAGGAAACACCTCGACCAGCCCCGGCCGTCCGACCCCGGTGGAGCGGACGGCCGGGGCTTCTTCATCGACTGGCGCAGTTACGACAGGCGGCCGGGTACACGCAAGAGTCCTTCGCGACTGCCTTCACTCGTACGGAGGTACCCAACTGGGCACGGTTCGTGGGACCTTTCGAGGTCGATTACGCCACTGTCGGCATGTACGTACGGGCGGAGCAACCCAAGCGCGCGGTGCCGTTCCTGCGCGCTGCCGTACGCGGCATCGGTGGCGACCTGGCTCGCAACAGCGCCTCGTACCGGGTGAAGCTAGCGGTTGCACTCCTTGATGCTGGGGAAGTCGATGAGTCGTGCGCGGAGATGACCGCCGTTCTCGACGCGTGCGGGGTATCTCCTCGCCACGGCTACTGGGCAAGATCCGGGACTTTCAGCGCGTCGCCGCCGGAGTGGACAGCACGGCAGCCCGTGAGTGCGGCGAGCGCATCCGCGAAACCGTCCGAGGGGGGGCACCACATGACGCAGCAGCGAACCATCACAGTCGAGCGCATGGATGGGCAAGCCGCTGAGCAGGCCCAAGACGCGTTCAGGCTGGTCTACGCCGAAGCGTTCGCAGAACCGCCGTACAACGAGACCGAGGACGAGGTCGCGGCCACGTTCCGGCGCTTCCGCTCACAGACCCGCAAAGCCGCCTTCCGCGCCGCCCTGGCCCGTACTGAGGACAGTGAGCCAGTCGGCATCGCCTACGGCCACCCACTCAGCGCCAACACGGGATGGTGGGACCAACTCACCAATCCCGTGCCGGACGACATGCGGCGCGAGGACGGGCACCGCACTTTCGGGCTCATGGAACTTGCCGTGCGCGAGTCGTGGCGCGGACAGGGCATCGCTCGCCGACTGCACGACACGCTGCTCGACGGCATCGATGCCGAGCGCGTGCTGCTCAACGTCCACCCGGACAGCAAGGCGGCGTCGGCCGCGTACCGGGCGTGGGGGTACCGCAAGGTTGGCGAGGCGCGGCCGTGGGAGGGCGCGGCTCTTCATGACGTGATGCTGCTCGATCTGCGGTGAAGTCTCTCGGCGGTCGGAGCGGACGCAGGGCCGTTGAGCGAGCGATCGCCCGAGGGCGCCACGAGGCCGACGCTCCCGCGCGCGGAGAGGGCTGCAACCGGGGCCGACCGGGGGCCGGACAGCCTCCGGGATGAGCGGTACGCGGGCCGACCCGCCCCCGGCCTCTTGTCTGATGGTGCGTCAGGAACGACGATGGCCACCTTGGTCAGTGACGGTCCATCAGATGGGGTGGGTCTTATCGTGATGTACGGGATGCAGCTCCCGGTCCAGTCGCAGAGCACCATCTACGCCGAGTCGTGGGAAGCCGAGGCCGGCCCCGAGGATCTTGCCGAGGTTGCCCGCACCGCCGACCGCTCCGGCTTCGCCTATGTCGCGAGCTGCGACCACGTCGCGATCCCGCGCCGTCTCGCCGACGCGATGAGCACCGTCTGGTACGACCCCGTCGCCACCCTCTCCTTCCTCGCCGGCGTCACCGAGCGCGTCCTGCTGCTCAGCCATGTCGCCGTGGTCGGCCTGCGGCATCCGCTCGTCTCCGCCAAGCAGTACGCCACGCTCGATCACCTCAGCGGTGGCCGGCTGGTTCTCGGGGTCGGGGCCGGGCATGTGCGGGAGGAGTTCGAGGCGCTCGGGGCGGACTTCGCGGGGCGTGGCGGCGTACTCGACGAGACGATCGACGCGCTCAGGGCGGCGCTCGGGCCGGACGAGTACCCCGAGTTCGCGGGGGAGCGGTACGCCTTCAGCGGGCTCGGGCAGAGGCCGCGCCCGGCGCAGGCGCGGGTGCCGGTGTGGGTGGGCGGGTCGTCGCCCGCCGCCGTGCGCAGGGCGGCGGTGCGGGGTGACGGCTGGCTGCCGCAGGGCGATCCGCGCGACCGGTTGCCCGCCCAGATCGCCAGGCTCAAGCGGCTGCGCGCGGAGGCGGGGGTCGAAGCGCCCATCACCGTCGGCGCCATCACCGAGCCGTTGTACGTCGGCGACGCGCCCTGGGACGTCGGGCGCCGCACCGTCACCGGGAAGCCGGAGGCGATCGCCGAGTCGCTGCGTGCCTACGGCGCGATGGGTGTGCAGCAGATCCAGGTGCGGTTCCGCAGCCGGAGCCGTGCCGAACTGACCGACCAGATGGCGGCGTTCGCCTCTGAAGTAGCTCCGTATCTGTACTGAGAACTGAGAAGGGGACTTGGCATGGGGAAGCTGGACGGGCGCGTCGTCGTCATCACGGGTGCGGCACGCGGGCAGGGCGAGCAGGAGGCGCGGCTCTTCGTGGCCGAGGGCGCGAAGGTGGTGCTGGGCGATGTGCTGGACGACCAGGGCGAGGCGCTCGCCAAGGAGCTGGGGGAGAGCGTCGCGACGTACGTCCATCTCGATGTGAGCCAGGAGGCGGACTGGGCTGCGGCCGTGGCCCACGCCAAATCGACCTTCGGAAAGATTGACGGGCTGGTCAACAATGCCGGGATTCTGAGGTTCAACGAGCTGGTGAGCACGCCGCTGGAGGAGTTCCAGCAGGTGGTGCAGGTCAACCAGGTCGGCGCGTTCCTGGGGATCAAGAACGTCGCGCCCGAGATCGAGGCGGCGGGCGGCGGCACGATCGTCAACACCGCGTCGTACACGGCCCTGACAGGCATGGCCTTCGTGGGCGCGTACGCCGCCACCAAGCACGCGATTCTCGGACTGACGCGGGTCGCGGCCGTGGAGCTGGCGGGGAAGAAGATACGGGTCAATGCGGTGTGCCCGGGGGCCGTGGACACGCCGATGACCAATCCGGCCGCGATGGATCCGACCGCCGATCCGGTGGAGTCCAAGGCCGCCGTGGACGAGCTCTACCGGAAGCTCGTGCCGATGGGGCGGATCGGGCAGCCGGAGGAGGTGGCGGCGCTGGCGCTGTTCCTGACCGGCGACGACTCGTCGTACATCACCGGGCAGCCGTTCGTCATAGACGGGGGCTGGCTGGCGGGGGTCAGTCTGTTCTGACGGAGCATCAGGTATCGGAGCATCAGGTATTGACGGTCCGTGCGGGCGGTGGAACAGTCGTTCACATCGAGAACTGACGATGCGTCAGATCGGATACCCCGAAGGAGAAGTACCTTGGAATTCGGGCTGTTTGTACAGGGGTACGTGCCTGCCGCGCGTGCCAAGGCCGACCCCGAGGCGGAGCACAAGGCTCTGATCGAGGAGACCGAGTACGTCATCCAGGCGGACAAGTCCGGCTTCAAGTACGCCTGGGCCTCCGAGCACCACTTCCTGGAGGAGTACTCCCACCTCTCCGCGAACGACGTCTTCCTCGGGTATCTCGCGCACGCAACGGAGCGGATCCATCTGGGCTCGGGCATCTTCAATCCGCTGGCGCCGGTGAACCACCCGGTGAAGGTCGCGGAGAAGGTCGCGATGCTGGATCACCTGTCGGAGGGGCGCTTCGAGTTCGGGTCGGGGCGCGGGGCCGGCAGCCACGAGATACTCGGCTTCATGCCGGGGATCACGGACATGAACCACACCAAGGAGATCTGGGAAGAGACGATCTCCGAGTTCCCCAAGATGTGGCTCCAGGACGAGTACGTCGGCTTCCAGGGCAAGCACTGGTCCCTGCCGCCGAGGAAGATCCTGCCGAAGCCGTACGGGAAGTCGCACCCGGCGATGTGGTACGCCGCCGGGTCCCCGTCGTCGTACGCCATGGCGGGGAAGAAGGGCCTCGGGGTGCTGGGCTTCAGCGTCCAGAAGGTCTCCGACATGGAGTGGGTCGTCGAGTCGTACAAGAACGCGGTGAAGGAGGCGCAGCCGATCGGGGGCTTCGTCAACGACAACGTGATGGTGACGTCGACGGCGATCTGTGCGGAGACGCACGAGAAGGCGGTCGAGATCGCGGTGAGCGGGGGGCTGAATTACTTGCAGTCGCTGCTCTTCCGGTACCACGACACGTTTCCTCGGCCGGAGGGGATTCCGGAGTGGCCGGAGCTGCTGCCGGAGTACTCGGCGGAGATCATCGAGCTGCTCATCGCGGAGGAGCTGATGATCTGCGGTGATCCGGACGAGGTGTTCCGGCAGTGCAAGCGGTGGGAGCAGGCGGGGGCGGATCAGTTGAGCTTCGGGTTGCCGATCGGGGTGAGCCCGGAGGACACGAAGACCACGATCAAGCTCATTGGTGAGCACGTCATCCCGAAGATCGACACGGATCCGGTGCACCGGACGACGAGGTTCCGCGGAGCGGCTTGACGGTGCGGTGCGGGTGCGGGGCGGGTGCGCGGTGCTGTGCGGGTTGCCTGCGGCGCAGTTCCCCTCCCCGCCCCTTCCCGGCTGTGACATTTGCGGCTGCCGCCGCGTGGGGGGGGGGCAAGCCCCCAGACCCCGGACGCCCTTGGGTCCCCCGGACGAAGTCTGCGGGACCCCCAATCTCCCCCAAGGACTTCGTCCAGGGGGACCCCCAACGGGCTGAGGATGCCCGCAGGAGCGGGGTCTGGGGCGCAGCCCCCACGCGGCGGCAGCCGCAAATGTCACAGCCGGGAAGGGGCTGGGTGGGGAACACGCCCCGCGCAGCGGCACCCGCCCGCACGGCGCTCCGCCCGCACCCCACCCCAGTACACGTAAGCCTCTCCCACCCACCCCGAAGGGACCGCCATGCTCGACCACCTCATCCGCGGAGCCACCGTCGTGGACGGCACCGGCGCCCCCGCGTACACCGCCGACGTAGGGATACGTGACGGGCGTATCGCACTCATCGCCGCACCCGGCACCCGCACCCGCACCGTCGCCGAGGACGCCAGGACCAGCGAGGACGCCACCGGCCTGGTCCTCGCGCCCGGGTTCGTCGACCCCCACACCCACTACGACGCCCAGCTCTTCTGGGACCCGTACGCCACCCCCTCCCTCAACCACGGCGTCACCACCGTCGCCGGAGGCAACTGCGGTTTCACGCTCGCCCCGCTCCACCCCGACCGCCCCGAGGACGCCGACTACACGCGCCGCATGATGTCCAAGGTCGAGGGCATGTCCCTGGTCGCACTCGAAGAGGGCGCTCCCTGGAACTGGCACACCTTCGGGGAGTACCTCGACGCCCTCGACGGACGCATCGCCGTCAACGCGGGCTTCATGGTGGGCCACTGCGCCCTCCGCCGCCATGTCATGGGCCCGGACGCGATCGGCGGGCAGCCCACCGAGCAGCAGATGAACGACATGCTGCGGCTCCTCCACGACGCCATGGACGCCGGCGCGTGGGGCCTGTCCACCACCCAGTCGTCCACCCACTCGGACGGCGACGGAAGGCCCGTCGCCTCCCGGCACGCCACGCCCGCCGAACTCATCGCCCTCTCCCGGGCCGTCGGCGAACACGAAGGCACCCAGCTGGAGGCGATCGTCGCGGGCTGCCTCGACCAGTTCGCGGACGAGGAGATCGACCTGTTCGTCGACATGACGGCGACCGCGGGCCGGCCCCTCAACTGGAACGTCCTGACCATCGACGCCGCCGTACCCGAGCGCGTACCCCGCCAGTTGGAGGCGAGCGAACGTGCCCGCCGGGCCGGCGGCCGCATCGTCGCCCTGACGATGCCGATCCTCACCCCCATGAACATGTCCCTCGGCACCTTCTGCGCGCTGAATCTCATCCCCGGCTGGGGCGACATCCTCGGCCTGCCCGGGGCCGAGCGCATCGAGAAGCTCCGCGACGCGGACGTACGGGCCGAGATGCTGCGCCGCGCCGACAGTAAGGAGGCGGGGGTCTTCCGCCGCCTCGCGAACTTCGAGCGGTACGTCATCGGCGACACCTATTCCGAGGCGAACGCGGGCCTGAGCGGACGCGTCGTGCGCGACATCGCCGCCGAACGTGGCCAGGACCCCTTCCACTGCCTCGTCGAGATCTGCGCCGCCGACGACCTCCGTACCGTCCTGTGGCCGATGCCGGCCGACAACGACCCGGCGAGCTGGGCGCTGCGGCAGCAGACCTGGCAGCACGAGGACGTCATGCTGGGCGGCTCCGACGCCGGGGCCCACCTGGACCGGATGTGCGGGGCCCCGTACACGACCCGCTTCATCGGCGACTGCCTGCGCGGGCGCAAGCTCGTGCCGCTGGAGCAGGCCGTGAAGATGCTGACGGACGACCCGGCCCAGCTGTTCGGGCTGCGCGAGCGGGGCCGTATAGAGGAAGGCTTCCACGCGGACCTGGTCCTCTTCGACCCCGAGCGGATAGCCGCCGGGCCCGCCACGCTGGTGCACGACCTGCCCGGCGACAGCCCGCGCCTGGACGCGAAGGCCATCGGCGTCGTGTCCGTACGCGTCAACGGCGTCGAGACGATACGCGACGACCGCGTCACGGGGGCGGTGCCCGGCACGGTGCTGCGCTCGGGCCGGGACACGCGGACGGTGGCCACCAAGTGAGCCGGTCCCAGCACGAGGAGCGGCTGTTCATCGGCGGCGAGTGGACCGAGCCGGACGGCGGCCACTACGAGGTGATCAACCCGGCCACGGAGGAGATCGTCGGCCTCGCCCCCGAGGCGAGCCGCCGACAGGTGTACGCCGCCGCTTCCGCCGCCAGGGACGCCTTCCCGGCCTGGTCCCGTACGAAGCCCGAGGAGCGGGCCGCGATCCTCGACCGCGCCGCCGACATCCTGCAGCGCGACGCCGAACCCAACGCGCGCCTGGCCCAGGCCGAGACCGGCGCCACGACCGGCACCGCACGCGCCATGCAGGTCGCGGTGGGCGCGGCCCGCTTCCGGCGGTATGCGCGCGGCGCGCTGGAGCCGGTCGAGACCGGGCTGCCGCCGCAGATCAACGAGGCCGGGCCGATGGGGAAGGCGGGGGTCTTCGGGGCGCTCGCCGTGCGCCAGCCGGTCGGGGTCGTCACCTGCATCACCTCGTACAACAACCCCTGGGCCAACGCGGCGGGCAAGGTCGCGCCCGCGCTGGCCATGGGCAACACGGTCGTCGTGAAGCCCGCCCCGCAGGACCCGCTCTCGGTCCACCGGATGGCCGCGGCCCTGGAGGAGGCGGGCGTACCGCGCGGCGTCGTGAACGTCGTGACCGGGTCCGCGCCCGCCGTCGGCGAGGCAGCCGTCGACTCGCCGGACGTCGACATGGTCAGCTTCACCGGGAGCACGTCTGTCGGGCAGCGCATCGCGGAAGTCTGCGGGCGAGGCATGAAGCGGCAGCTCATGGAGCTGGGCGGGAAGGGCGCGGCGGTCGTCTTCGGCGACGCCGACCTCGACTCGGCGGTCAGGGGCATCGGGACGACGTACGCCTTCTACAGCGGACAGATCTGTACCGCCCCGACGCGTGTCCTCGCCCAGCGCGGCATCTACGACGAGCTCGTCGAGAAGCTGACCGGCTACCTCGCCTTCATGAAGGTCGGCGATCCCGCCGCCCCGGGCACGGTCGTCGGCCCGGTGATCTCCGCGGCCCACCGCGACCGCATCGAGTCGTACATCGAGCTCGGGAAGAAGGAGGGCGCCCGGCTGGTCGCGGGCGGCGAGCGTCCTGCGTACGACAGGGGCTTCTACGTCGCCCCGGCGCTCTTCGCGGACTGTACGAACGACATGCGCATCGTCCGCGAGGAGATCTTCGGCCCGGTCGTGGTCGTCGTCCCCTTCGACGAGGACGAGGAATCCATCGCGCTCGCCAACGACAGCGACTACGGCCTCATCGACTACGTCTGGTCGGGGGACGTCGCGAAGGCGTTCCGGGTGGCGCGGCAACTACGGGCGGGCGGGGTCGGGTTGAACACCGTCGGGCGCAATATGGAGGCGCCGTTCGGGGGCTTCAAGAAGAGCGGTGTGGGGCGCGATGTCGGGTCGTACGCGCTGCATGCGTACAGCGAGACCCAGGCGATCGTCTGGAATGGATGAGGACGGGACCAGGACCCGGATGAGGACCGGACGAGGCCTCCGGAAAGATGTATGGGAAACTTTTCAATCGGACAAAACGGACAGTGTTGCGGTTTCCGCACATCGGAAAGTGTGTGCGAGGACCTGGCAATAGCCGCCCTCGGCTCGCAAGTGACCTTCAATCCTCAACCAACCGGGTCGGCACCCCACAGATTGCAAGGATCTTTAGAGCGGAGCGATGAGCTCCGGATGTGGAAAGCGCAGCCGTTAACGTCCCGTTTATGACTCAGGTGGACACACGGCCCCAGGCCGGAGACACGGTAAGCGGCGCCTCCTCGGTGGAGGGCGGCGTACGCAAGAAGGGGCTCGGCGGCAATTCCGTCGGGCTGATGGGCAACGCCGTCATCGGCATCTCCACCGTTGCACCCGTTTACTGCCTTACGGCCACACTCGGCCCCACCGTCAGCGAGGTCGGGTTGCAGATGCCCGCGATCTTCCTCGCCGGGTTCCTCCCGATGCTGCTGGTGGCCTTCGCGTACCGCGAGCTGAACAAGGCCATACCCGACTGCGGCACCTCCTTCACCTGGTCGGTCAAGGCCTTCGGCCCCCGCGTCGGCTGGATGTGCGGCTGGGGCCTGCTGGTCGCCACCGTCGTGGTGCTCTCCAACCTCGCCGGCGTCGCGACCTCCTTCTTCTACCTGCTCCTCGGTGAGGTGAGCGGCAACCCCGGCCTTGCCGCGCTGGACGACAACAAGGTCGCCCACATCCTCACCACGCTGGTCTTCATCGCTGTCGCCACGGCGATCAGCTACCGCGGCATCACCGCCACCAAGTGGGTCCAGTACGCCCTGGTCGGCCTCCAGCTCGCCGTACTCGCGATGTTCGTCTACATGGCGCTCACCAAGTCCGACGAGGTCGCGGGCTCCATCGACTTCTCGCTGTCGTGGATGAACCCCTTCGCGGTCGAGTCCTTCGCCGCCTTCACCGCGGGCCTGTCCCTCTCGATCTTCATCTACTGGGGCTGGGACGCCTGCCTGTCGGTCAACGAGGAGAGCACCGGCAGCGCCAAGACGCCCGGCCGCGCCGCGATGCTCGCCATGGTCGTGATCGTCGTCTCGTACCTGATGGTCGCCATCGCCGCGCAGATGTACGCCGGCGTCGGCGAGAAGGGCACCGGCCTCGGCAACCCGGACACCGCGGACAATGTCTTCGCCGTCCTCGCCGAGCCGATCATGGGCTCGGGCCTCGGCATCCTGCTCTTCGTCGCCGTCCTCGCCTCCGCCGCCGCGAGCCTGCAGACCACCTTCATCCCGGTGGCGCGCACCGCCCTGGCGATGAGCACGTACAAGGCCATGCCGGCCTCCTTCGCCAAGGTCAGTCCGCGCTTCAAGACCCCGGGCCGTGCCACCGTCGTCGCGGGCATCGCCACCGGTCTCTTCTACTCGGTGATGACCCTGGTCAGCGAGAACGTCCTGATCGACACGATCTATGCGCTGGGCCTGATGATCTGCTTCTACTACGCGATCACCGCCTTCGCCTGCGTCTGGTACTTCCGCAAGGAAATGCGCAAGTCGGTGCGCGAGCTGTTCGTCAAGGGCGTCTTCCCCGGCATCGGCGCGCTGATGCTCACCGCAGTCTTCGGCCAGACCCTGTACGACATGTGGGACCCGGCGTACGGCAGCGGCAGCTCGCTCTTCGGCATCGGCTCGGTCTTCGTGATCGGCGTCGGCCTGCTGCTGCTCGGCGCGGTGCTGATGTTCGCGATGCAGCTCCGCAGCCCGGAGTTCTTCCGCGGCAAGGTCCTGACGACGGACACCCCGGCGCTGGTGGTCGAGGACTGAGTCCACCTCGACGGCCGACGCGGATGCGTCGAAGGCCGGGGGAGCCGAATGCGGCTCCCCCGGCCTTCTGTCATGCGTGGCACGGCTTGGACAAAGGCGCGTGGGGCAGGATCGGCGCATGAACAGCCGACCCGACTCCCCTACGCCTTCGCCCTTTCCGCCCCCCGGCTCGCTCCGGCTCGAAGGGCAGGGCCTTCACCTACGAGAGTGGGACGAAAGCGAGGACGTACCGGCTCTGGTCAAGCTCTACGACGACCCGCAGATCAGCCGCTGGACCCCCGTACCCTCGCCGTTCGACGCCGAGGCCGCCGTCCTGTACCTCGCGGCGGCGAGTGACGCCCGGGCGGAAGGCCGCCGGATCCAGCTCGCCATCACCACCGACGGGATGCAGCCGCAGGGCGAGATCCTCGTCTTCCGCAGCGACGTCGACGGCCGGGACATCGAACTGGCCTACGGCATCGGACCGCAGTTCCGCCGCCAGTGCCTGGCGACCAGGGCGGTCAGGCTCGCCACGGACTACGCCCTGCGCCAACTGGCCGCCAGGCGCGTACTCCTGCGCATAGAGGCAGCCAACGTGGCGAGCGAGGGGGTCGCGAAGGCGGCAGGCTTCCGCCTCACCGGCGACGAACCGGTCTTGCGGGACACCAGGGGGCGGCAGGTGTTGCTGCGTACGTGGGCCTACGACGCACAATGACCTCGAATCGGATCGATGCGACAATTCCGCCGCACATTGGCCAAAAGCCGACCGACACGCAACGCCGTCACCAACCCGCCCGTCCTACCGCATGCACCTCAACCTGTACTCAGCTCTTATCGGAGGTAAGTCATGCGACGGTTGACGACAGCGGCCGCAGCGCTCGCGCTGGCGGGCGCCGGTCTGGCGGGCACGGCCGGGGTGGCCGGCGCCGCGCCCGGCCAGCTGGGCAAGGCCGCCTCGGCCGCCACCTGCTCTACCATCTGGGGCAGCGGCACCAAGTCGGCCACGGACTCGGACTCCAAGCCGCTCACGAACATCAGGACCAGCCAGAACCCCTGCTACGACCGCATGGTCTTCGACATCGGTGGTGCGACGGGCAAGCTCGGCTACCACGTCGGTTACGTCGACACATTCCATCAGGACGGCTCCGGCGAGCAGATACCGGTCAACGGCGGCGCCATCCTCCAGGTCTACGTGTCCGCGCCGAGCTACGACCCGGCGACGATGAAGCAGACCTACGCCGGGAAGGCGGGGAAGCCGCTGCCGGGCGTGAACATCACCGGATACAAGACGTTCAAGGACACCAAGTTCGGTGCGAGCTTCGAGGGCCAGACCCAGGTCGGCGTCGGCGTTCGCGCCAGGCTGCCGTTCCGGGTGCTCCAGTCCGGCGACCAGCTGATCGTGGACGTCGCGCACACCTGGTGACCCCGGTAGTACGCGAGGGGCGACCGGATCACGAACCGCCGCCACGCCGGACGGCTCCCGCGGCAGGGAAACCGGGGGAGCCGAACGGCAGTCTGCGGCCTGCTGTCAGCCGTCGCCGCCGGCGGGTGGGAGAACCGGGGCCGGGGTGGCGAAGGTGTTGGTGTAGAGCCGGACCTTGGGGTTGGGGATCTCGTAGTACCCCGTTGTGTTGTACGCGGTGGTGGCGAAGTCCAGCCGGCCGTCGCCGTTGAAGTCGGCGACCGCGATGCGCGCCGTGGACTCGGTGCTGATCTGCTTCTCTACGACCACCTTCCCCGAGGCGTCCAACTTGTAGTAGAAGACGCCCTGGGCAGGGGCCGGCCCCCGCATCGCGACCAGGAACTCGTCGTCCCCGTCGTTGTCGAAGTCCGCCGCGACCACATGGTGGCCGACGGCATCGTGCTTCGGGTCGGGCTGCGGATGCACCTTCAGCACCTTGCGCATCCACGCGGCGGCGAACGGGTGGGCCCCGGGCGGGCGGACGTACGCCGTGACGGTGTTCCCGTGGAACGGTTCGAGAGCCACGATGACGGAGTACGGCCTGCCGCCCACCCGGCCGATGGCGAGGTTGCCGCTGCCGCGGAACTCGCGGCCGGTCTCGACCGACTTCTGCGGGGGCACGCCGCTGCCGATCGTCTTGTGCTGCCAGGTGCCACCGGGCCCTTGCCCGAGCCAGCTGATGCCCTCGGCGGACGCCAGCAGGAAGGACTCCCGTTCCGGCCAGGGGGTCCCCGGGAAGCGGGCGGCGACGACGCCGTGCACGATCGTGAAGGGCGTGGTGTCTATCGGGCGTCCTTTCCACTCGGAGGTGAGCGGGTTGTCCGGCGGGTCATAGACCATGGCGCGCACTGCGGAGGTGACGCCCTCAGCGCCTCCCTGGGGCCCGACCACGGGGAACGCCGCGAGCTGGAGGCGCGCATCCGTGGTGAAGTGGCCCAGCCGCAGACGGTGGGTCGCCACCAGGTCGGCGATGTGCCGGCGGGTCCACGGCTTGTTCAGATTGCCGATGCCCGGGTTCTGCAGCCAGGAGATCCTGCCGTCCTTGGGGCCGCAGTCGAACATGCACTTGCCGTAGTCGTGGCAGATCACCAGGTCCGGGAGACCGTCACCGGTGAGGTCCGCCGCGTCCAGGGCGACGGGCTTGTCGTTGGTCATGGTCGCGATGGTGCGCTTGGTCCAGGTGGGGTTCTCGTACCAGACGACCTCGCCGCGGGTGAGGCCGCAGGCCACCAGGTCGGGACGTCCGTCGCCGTCGATGTCGACGGCCTGGATCCAGTACCCGTCCCGGGGCTTGTCGTCGACCACCGTGCACGTGAAGCTCGGCGCCGCGCCGGCGCCTGCGGGCGTCGTCACAGTCCACACTCCTTGAGGTAGGCGCGGGCCAACTTGGCGTAGTACAGCGGCGGTCGTGGGCCGTACGGGTCCTGCTCTGCTTCCACCACGAGCCAGCCCTTGTACTTCTGTGCCTCCAGGGCCTTGAGGATCTCGGGGAAGCGGACCACTCCGGCCTTGTCGCCGGGAACGGTGAAGATGCCGGCCCTGACGAACTCCTCGAAGCCGGCCGAGGCGAGTGCGGGCCGGTCGCGGACGGAGCCCCGGATGTTCTTCAGGTGTACGTGCTTGATCCGGGGGCCGTGAGCCCCGTTGATCACCGCCACCGGGTCGCCGCCTGCCCAGGTGAGGTGGCCGACGTCGAGCAGCAGATGGACGTGTTCCTTCTCCGTCACGCGCATCAGTTGCTCCAGCTCCGCCTGGGTCTGGACGCCTGTGCCCATGTGGGGGTGGTAGACGAGCTTGAATCCTCGGGCGGTGGCGAGCCTGCCAAGGGTGTTGAGACCGGCAGCCAGGTCCTTCCACTGTCCTTCGGTGAAGGTGGGTTTGGAGCCCCTGAGACTGATGGGCAGCAAGTGGATGGAATTGCCGAACTCGGCCACTCCGATGTCGGTCGTCTTGACCGGCCCCTCGATCTGAGCGAGGAAGTCCATCCGCTCCTCGAAGGCGGCGATCGTCTGCTGGGCCATGTTGGGCACCGTGAAGAAGGTGCTCACCCACGGCTCGGAAATGCTGAGGCCGCGCAGAGCGAGGGCGGCGTTGAGCTTGTTGACGTCCGTCGGGAACTTGTGGCCGATGCTGCAGCCCTCGTAGCCGGCGAGGGCGATCTCACTGACGCACTGCTCGAAGGGAATGTCGTTTCCCAGGAGCGGGAAGTCGTCGTTCGTCCAGCCTGTGGGTGTGATGCCGATGTGGGTCCCGGGTAGGTTGATCTTGTCCATGGCAGCTCTCCTCACGTGCCCGGGACGGCTAGCTTTTCGGCGGCAGGGTGCTCTTGACGGCGTCGATCGCCTTGAGCGCCATGGCCATGCTGGTGAGCGTGGGGTTCCCGGCATTGCCGTACGGGTGAAGGCTGTTGCCGCCGAGGAAGAGATTCTTCACGCCCCACACCCGCGAATCCGGGTCGACGACGCTGGTCTTCCTGTCCTTGCCCATCCGCGTGGTCCCACCGATGTGGAGGGGCAGGCCGGGGGTGAGGAACTGCGGTTCGGAGCCGGGCATGAAGCCGCCGAGGGCCGAGGCCACCTGCATCATGTGCGCCATCATCCGGCCGGCGTCCGCGCGCTCCTCCTTGGAGAGCTGGAAGTGGAAGGTCGGCTGGGGCATCCCGAAGGTGTCCTTGATCGAGGTGCTGAACTCCACCCTGTTCTCCAGGCGCGGCCGGGACATCCCGAACCAGCGGAGGTCGACGATCAGCCTTGAGTCGATGTTTGGCGGGACGGCGCCGTAGCTGAACGCATCGCGGTGGATCTGGCAGTGCCAGGGATGCTCCTTCGTCGCCCCGATCCACAGGTTCGGCTCCAGCTCCCCCTTGGGGAACGGCACCGGGTCGGCGCCCGGTACCTTCTCCTTCTTCTTCTGCTCCTGCTCCTTCATGTACGCCTCGACCCGCGCCCGCGCCTCGGAGTTCTCCGGCAGCTTGTCGAGAACGGTGTCGAGGTACTCCTGCTTCAGCACCGTCTGGCAGAAGGCCATCGGCTGCTCGGTGAGGTAGCGGCCCATTGACTTGGACTTCACGCCCGAGGCGAACAGGAGTTGTGGGGTGAGCACGGGACCACAGGCGACCACATACGCCGCGGCCTTGATGACGACCTTCTCGCGCAGATCGCGCAGGTTCCGGACATGCACGCCGGTCACCGTCTGCTCGGCGTCCTCGTCTCCGGTGATCTCCAGCCTGGTGCACTGGTGCTCGGCCAGCAGCGTGAAGGTTCCCTGCCCCGGCAGGGGCTGCTCCTGGGCCGGATCCGCGAGCGTGCCGAGCACGGTGTCGGCGGCACTCCAGGAGACGCAGTCGGACTTCTTGGCGTCCGGGCGCGCGCTGACGGCCAGGGGCAGTTCCGTCACCGAGGAGAACCCCTTGTCGTGCAGCACCTTCTTCACCAGGAGGTGGCGTGCGGACGAGGAGAAGACCGTCGTCGTCCGGTGCAGGAGTGTCCCCGCGGCGTCGTAGAGCTTGGCCATCTCGGCTTCGTCGATGGGGTATTGCTCCCCGTTGTGGGTGCGCTCCAGGTCGAGAACGAACTCCGGGACCGCGCACGTCCAATGGGTGGCCATCCCGCCGACGGCGTAGGTGGCCGCCTCTGCTCCGAGGTTGTCCTTCTCCTTCTGCTCGGGATTCTGGTTGTTGAGTACGAAGCCCTTGTAGTCGTCCATGTCGTACTGGAACGAAGAGGGGTCCAGGGTGACGACGGGTTTGTCACTCGTCGCGACGGAGAGCGGGTGCAGATGTCCGCGGATCACCGAGGCGAACAGGTCGACGTTCTTCTGGTACAGGAAGCTGTTCTTCAGGTGCTCCCCGTAGCGACCGGAGAGCTGGGCTCCGGCGTCGATCATCAGGACGTTGCGGCCCTCCTCGACCAGCTTTCGCGCGAAGGTGCAACCTACTGGCCCGCTGCCGACGATCAGGACGTCGACGTCATAGGTGCTCATGACGAAACCTCACTTTCGGGTGGTGGGGTTTGGCGATTGGCGGTCGTGCCGTCGAGGGGCCTCAAGAAGTCTTGAGACGCTGGAGGTATTCGTTCTTGACCAGCCAGGGCAGGAACTTCTTCCGGTCGCTCGGTGCACCGCTGACGAGCCTGTTGTCGAGAAGCTGCTGGGTTCCGAGCCCCACCTGGTTGAAGTACGGCGCCACGAGTCCCTGATGGACCGGGAACGGCTTCAGAACCTTGTACTGGGTGTATTCGACGGGAGTGTTGAGAGCGCTCGGCGGCATGGAGCGCTCCGTGAACGGGGTCCCGCTCGGAGAGAGGAAGGATCCGGTTTCGGGGCCGAAGCGGTCGAGGACCGTGCCCTTGTTCAGTTCGACTTTGTGCCGCATTACGGTTCCGTCGTCCGCGACGTAGAACCCGAGCTTGTCCGGGTAGCGCCAATTACCCCAGTCCTGCTGGGCATTCGGGTCCCAGTACGTCTCCAGGAACCGCTCCGGGCTGAGGCCGTGCAGCCGCTGGTAGCCGAGGATCAGCTCGGCCACCGGGCCTTCCTTGGGCAGGGTCGTCGGGCCGAGGCGGCACAGGGCGTCCTCGTGGAAACACGGATCCGCAGCCTGCCGGGCGCCCACGGCGTAGCCGGGCTCCTCTGCCCAGATCTCGGCGGCCGCGGCGTCGCTGATCCACGGGGTGTCCTGAGTCGCGGCGGCCGGCACGGATGCCACCCCGGCGGCGGGGAGAGCGCCGGCGTTGGGTGCTGCTGCCAAACCGAACAGCGGCAGCGCGGCGAATGCCGCGACGAATGCGATACGGCGAATCTTCATTTCGGCTTGCTCCTCGTCTCGGAAAACAGGGACGAGGCTCATTGGGCGACCAGCCGCGAGATTCGTAAATGCCGCTCTTCAGGTGCCACTCAAACGAGTGATTTGAATGATGAGCATATGAGATCACGTTCGAAGGGGTGTGGAGGTTTATGCAGGCTAGAGGGGTTTCAATCGAACAAGAAACGATTCTCTGCGCCGCAGACTCCGGCACATGAACAACGTGCGCCGGGGTCTGCATAATATGCGCGGGGCATACACCCGAATCATTCGGATGCGGGCTGTTCAGTGGCGCCGAAATAGACTCTGCGACACCGAATTCAGTGAGGGTGTGCCGACTCCACGCGCGTTGCCAGGCGGCCCAGGACTCGGCGGCCCGCTCGGTCCACGCCTACCGGGATCAGCGCCGCTCGGCCCGGGACGCGTACGCCGCCGGTGAAGGCGACACGGGTGTGGCCGTTGGGAGTTGGGGTGGCTGCCATGCCGAACAGGACGAAGCGGCTCTGGAGCCAGATCCAGCCGGGGCGGCGTACGCCCTCGAAGCGGGCGACGGGGCCGAAGCGGCTTCGGGCTGTCGCCTTGACGCGGTCGCCGTCGATGGCCGTGACCTTCAGGCGGCGCATGTCGGGTACCAGTCGGGCGAGTTCGCCGTCCAGGTCGGCCAGCAGCGGCCATACCGTGGCGTAGTTGGCGTGGATCTCGCGTTCGGTTACGCGGGCGCCGCTTACGCCTGCTGCCAGCGCGTACAGGCGGCGTACCGGGTCCAGGTCGGGCGGTGCCGGCCAGTTGACGGTCATGACGACCACGCCTTTCGGAAGGAGTCCCTGGCCCGGTGCAGGCGTGACTTGACCGTGCCCACGCGCAGGCCCAGCAGTTCGGCCGCGGACTGTTCGTCGAAGCCCTCGATGTCGCGGAGGACGAGTACCGCCCGGTGTTCCGGCGAGAGGCGTTCCAGTACGTCGCCGATGTCCGCCGCGAGCTGCGGATCGCCCCGGCCGGGGAGCGTCGACAGGTCGGCCGGTACCGCACGGGCCGACCTGCGGGCCACCCGTACCGCCTCGCGGCAGGCGATCGCCCGTACCCAGCCGTACAGCGCCGCCGGATCACGGAGCGAGCGCAGGCCGCGGAAGACGGCGACCAGCGTCTCCTGCGCCGCGTCCGGGCCGTCCGCCAGGGCGATCGGGGTGCAGATGCGGCCGACGTACGGGGCCAGGGCGTCCAGGAGTTCGTTCATCGCGAGCGTGTCGCCTCGCTGGGCGGCGCGTACGAGATGCTGTACGTCGTCACTCAACTCCGCTCCCTTGCCAGACCGGTCGTTACTGCCGCCATTGCCAGGCACAGCGGGGTGTAGAGGCCCAAGTTGAGCCAGTAGAACGTGTCGCCCGCGCCGGGGTCGAGCCCGGCCTCCACCCCGCACGCCCACGCCACACCGACGAGCCCCCGCAGCGCCGTACCGCACGCGACGGCGGCCGTCCCGAGCTGGAGCAGGCGTCCGTAGCGGTGTGATCTGCCCAGCCGGGCCCGGGCGGTGACCAGAGCGGCGGCGGTGAACAGCAGCGCCGCCAACGGGAGGACCACGGGCGGGGTGAACGGCACTTCGGCGCCCAGTACGGCGTACGAGAGGGACCTCGCGTCTGCGGCGGGCCAGCTGCTGTCTGTCGCCCAGTAAAGGTGCAGCAGTCCGTCCGTGGCCAGGATCGCCGCCACGGCGGTGGCGGCAGTTGTGGTGCATGACTTCAATTGAGGCTCCTCGGTCCGCGGGCACTTCACCCCACAGAGGAGCCGAACCAGCGTTTCGTTCCCGCCAGTTGTGGTCAGTGGCCCGAGCCCAGGAACACCGGGTTCGTAAGCGCCGCCAGTGCCCCCGGCAGCCCCGGCACCGTCGGCGCGTGGCGGACCTCCGCCCGTACGTACGTCGCGTACTGGGGCGTCGTACTCCACTCCACCGTGCCCGCCCCGGACGCCGGGAGCGTGGCGGTGTGGAGGGTGCCCTGATCGGTGACGAAGTGGGCCGTGCAGCCCGGGGCGCCGGTGACCTCCAGGCGGACCGTGACCGGGGTGTCGGCGTCGACGGGCAGGCGGTCGCCGATGCCGGCGTGGCGGGCGCGGCCGCCCGAGGCGCCGAAGGTGAGGGAGACGGCGGACGACTCGGCGATGTACGAGTGGCCGGCGCGGATGCCCGCCAGGATCGCTTCGCGGGTCAGGCCGTCGGCCAGGACCACCGTCTGCGGCATGCCGACGAGCTGGGGCTCGCGGTGGGCGTCGCTGTTGCCCATGGCCGGGGTCCAGCCACGGCTGCTGGTCAGGGTGTTGTCCCAGGAGGCGAGGGCGGCCTCGTCCTCCGGGGTGTACGGGCCGTTCCACACCTCCACCGCGTCCGCCTCGCCGAAGCCGAACTTCCAGTTGCAGCCGATGCAGGTGGCGTGCGGGTGGGCGGGGACGACCAGGCCGCCCGCGCGGCGGATCTCGCGGGCGTAGTGCCCGAAGCGGTTGTCGCGGGCGCGGTAGCGCCAGTCGACGAAGGTGCCGGGCTCGGTGGCGACGGCGACGACGTGGCCGTTGCGGGTGGTGACCTCCTCGCCGGTGAGGATGAGCAGTTCGCCGTCGGGGTGGGGGCCCCACAAGCCCTGCCAGGCACTGTGGGAGGAGTGGGTGTTGTGCTCGCTGGTGTTGATGAAGTCGAGCCCGGCGGCGCGGGCGGCGGCGGCGATCTCGGCGGGGGTGCGCCTGCCGTCGGAGTACACCGAGTGGAGATGGCAGTCGCCCCGGTACCAGGCACGGCCGCGCCCCTTGGCGCGCTGGGGCGGGTAGACGGTGGCCGGGGTCTTGCCGGAGGGGCCGAAGCGGAGGGTGATGGTCACGGTGTACGGGAGGCCCTGCGGGGCGGTGGTGTACGGGCCCAGGGCGATGCTCCAGGTGCCTGAGCGCACCGGCCCGGGGATGTAGCCGGGCGTCGCGGCGTCGGCGCGGATGAAGAACTCCTTGCGGGCCCCGCCCGACCAGCCACGGAAACCCCGGCCGCCCAGGTCCGTACCGCGCTCGTCGAAGATGCCGATGTCGAGGGCGTTGCCCTGGGTACCGGCAGGCACGGACGGTTTCTCGTACGTGTACGAGACGGCGATCTCGCGCACCCCGCGAGGCACTTCGACCGGCAGGTAGACGTAGTCGGGCGACCCCGGCGGCAGTGTGCCGCGTACGGTCCGGGTCTCCTCACCGCGGCCCGGGGGCTCGGCGCTCGCGAAGCTCACGCTGCCCAAGGTAAGGGCGGTGGCGGCCCCCGTCACGAACAGTCCGCGTCTGCCGATCGATCCGGTTGATCCGGTCGATCCGGATAATCCGGTCATTACGAGTTACGAGGTCTTCCCACGACGTGACTTGGCCATCAGCAGGAAGACGACGACGAGCAGCACGACGATGACGAGAACCAGTCCGATGATCAGCCCCGCCGACAGGCCGCCCTTGGACTTCTTCTTGCCCTTGCGGCTCTTGCCGGCGGTCGTCTCCGACGTCTCGGACTTCCGCGTCGCAGACCAGGCGGTGGGCGCGGCAGCACCCTGCTGCTCCGTGACGACGGCGGGCGCGGTGCGGGCCGGCGCGGCGACGGCGGTGGCCGCCGGTGCGCCGAGAAGCGCTCCGACGAGCAGGAGTGTGGTTGCGGTACGCACGGTTCTTCCTCCCCGGGGGTGGCCGAGGCACTCGGCTTCCGGCACCGTACGACATACGTTTGACGGCCACCAGGCGCACCACGAGATGTACACCGGACGCTCCACCGGATGACGCGGAAGGTCACAACGCATGCGGATTGCCACCACGATCTTTCTCACCGACGAGACGATCACGCCCGTACGGCTCGCACGCGAGCTGGAGCAGCGGGGATTCGCCGGTCTGTACCTCCCCGAGCACACCCACATCCCCGTCTCTCGCGAGTCGCCCTTCCCCGCGGGCGGTGAACTCCCGCGCGAGTACGGCCGTACGCTCGACCCCTTCATCGCGCTCGGCCAGGCGGCCGCCGTCACCGAGCGGCTCGCCCTCGGCACCGGCATCACGCTGGTCGCCCAGCACGACCCCATCGACCTCGCCAAGCAGGTCGCGACCCTCGACCACCTCTCAGGCGGCCGCCTCACCCTCGGCGTCGGCTTCGGCTGGAACGCCGAGGAGGCCGCCGACCACGGCGTGCAATGGCGTACGAGGCGCGAGCTCGCCCGGGAGCGGATGGCGCTGATGCGGGCACTGTGGGCGGAGGAACCGACGGCTTACGACGGTGAGTTCGGGTCGGTCAGGGCGAGCCATGCGTACCCGAAGCCGGTACAGAAGCCGCGCGGCCCGGTCGTCGGCCCCCGCACGCTGGTCGGCGGGGCGGCGGGCCCCCAGCTCTTCGCGCACATCGCGGAGTACTCGGACGGGTGGCTGCCGATCGGCGGGCGCGGCCTGACGGAATCGCTGCCGGTGCTGCGCGAGGTGTGGGAGGCGGCGGGCCGCGATCCCGAGGGCCTCCAGGTCGTCCCGTACGCCGTCGTCCCGAACGCAGGCAAGCTGGCGCACTACGCGGAACTGGGAGTGCGGGAGGTGGTGCTGCAACTGCCGCCCGCCGGTGAGGCGGAAGTGCTGCGGGTCCTGGACAAGTACGCGGCGTTTCTCTGAGGAGGAGGCGCTCCGCCCCCTGTGCCCGGAGGGCGGGCGCCGCTACCTTTGCCAGTGGCATGGCATTGGCATGTACAGCGTCCGGCCGCAGGGCCGCACCTCGGGGGAGAGGCTACGCACGTGCAGAAAAGCCCATTGAGCATCGTCGCGATCGTTTTCGGCGTGGTCGCACTCTTCTTCTGTCCGCCGCTCTTCGGCATCCTCGGTCTCGTCTTCGGCGGAATCGCCAAGTCCAAGGACGAACCGCTCGCGGTCACAGCCCTGATCGTCGCCGGAGCCGGCCTGGTCCTCGGCATGCTGCTCGGCGTCGTCGTCTTCAGCTCGATGTCCGCCCCCTGACCGGACCTTGACCGGACCGCACCGGACGGGACCTTGGCCGGACCGGACGGACCTTGGCCGGACCGGCACCTTTGACCGCTCCTGACCGGTTCTCTGTCGGTGGCCGCTCGTATGCTCGTGGAATGACGACGAGCGCACCGCACGGACCCACCGCCAACGCCATGCGGCGCGCGCTCAGGCGTGCGCGGGACGGGGTGGCTCTCGACACGACCGAGGCCGCCGTGCTCCTCCAGGCCCGCGGCGAGGACCTCCAGGACCTCGCCGCTTCCGCCGCGCGGGTGCGTGACGCGGGGCTGGAAGCCGCCGGGCGGCCCGGGGTCATCACGTACTCGAAGAGCGTGTTCGTCCCGCTCACCCGGCTGTGCCGCGACAAGTGCCACTACTGCACCTTCGCGACCGTGCCCGGCAAACTGCGCCGCGCCGGGCACGGGATGTTCATGTCGCCGGACGAGGTGCTGGACATCGCGCGCCGCGGTGCCGAACTGGGCTGCAAGGAAGCGCTGATCACCCTCGGCGACAAGCCCGAGGACCGGTGGCCCGAGGCGCGGGAGTGGCTGGAGGCCGAGGGGTACGACGACACCGTCGCGTACGTACGGGCGATGGCGATCCGCATCCTGGAGGAGACCGGACTGCTGCCGCACCTGAACCCCGGCGTCATGTCCTGGACCGACTTCCAGCGCCTCAAGCCCGTGGCGCCCTCCATGGGCATGATGCTGGAGACGACCGCGACCCGGCTGTGGAGCGAACCGGGCGGGCCGCACTACGGCTCGCCCGACAAGGAACCGGCCGTGCGGCTGCGGGTGCTGGAGGACGCGGGGCGCTCGTCCGTGCCGTTCACCAGCGGGCTGCTCATCGGGATCGGGGAGACGTACGAGGAGCGCGCCGAGTCGCTGTTCGCGCTGAGGAAGGTGGCGCGCGCCTACCACGGCATCCAGGAACTCATCATCCAGAACTTCCGCGCCAAGCCGGACACGGCGATGCGCGGCATGCCGGACGCGGAGCTGGACGACCTGGTCGCCACGGTCGCCGTAGCCCGGCACATCATGGGCCCGTCGGGCAATCTGCAGGCCCCGCCGAACCTCGTCGACGGGGAGTACGCGCGGCTGATCGGCGCGGGCATCGACGACTGGGGCGGAGTGTCGCCGGTCACGATCGACCATGTGAACCCCGAGAAGCCGTGGCCGCAGATCGAGGCCCTGGCCGAGCAGTCGGCGGCAGCCGGGTTCCGGCTGGAGGAACGGCTCTGCGTCTACCCGGAGTTCGTACGGCGCGGCGAGCCCTGGCTCGACCCGCGTCTGCTGCCGCACGTGCGCGCGCTGGCCGACCCGGAGACGGGCCTCGCGAACCCCGGAGCTCCCGTGCGCGGCCTGCCGTGGCAGGAGCCGGACGAGGGTTTCACCTCCACCGGCCGTACCGATCTGCACCGCACCATCGACACCGAGGGCCGCACTGCCGACCGGCGTGACGACTTCGACGAGGTCTACGGCGACTGGGGCGCGCTGCGCGAGGCCGCGGCGCCCGGCATGGTGCCGTCACGTATCGACGGCGACATGAAGGCCGCCCTTACGCAGGCGGCCGACGACCCGACGAAGCTCACCGACGACGAGGCGCTCGCCCTGCTGCACGCGGACGGTCCGGCGCTGGACGCCCTCACCCGTATCGCCGACGAGCTGCGGCGTGACGTCGTCGGCGACGACGTCACGTACATCGTCACGCGCAACATCAACTTCACCAACGTCTGCTACACCGGCTGCCGTTTCTGCGCCTTCGCCCAGCGCCGTACCGACGCCGACGCCTACACGCTGTCCCTGGACCAGGTCGCCGACCGGGCCCAGCAGGCGTGGGAGGTCGGCGCGGTCGAGGTGTGCATGCAGGGCGGCATCCACCCCGACCTGCCCGGCACGGCGTACTTCGACATCGCGCGGGCCGTGAAGGAACGCGTCCCCGGCATGCATGTGCACGCCTTCTCCCCGATGGAGGTCGTCAACGGTGCGACCCGCACCGGAATGTCGATCCGCGAGTGGCTGACGGCGGCGAAGGAGGCCGGGCTCGGGTCGATTCCGGGGACGGCCGCCGAAATCCTCGACGACGAGGTGCGCTGGGTCCTGACCAAGGGCAAGCTGCCGACCGCGACCTGGATCGAGGTCGTGAAGACGGCGCACGAGCTGGGCATCAGGTCCTCGTCGACCATGATGTACGGGCATGTGGACCAGCCGCGCCACTGGCTCGGCCACCTGCGCACCCTGGCAGGCATCCAGCAAGAGACGGGCGGCTTCACGGAGTTCGTGACGCTGCCCTTCATCCACACCAACGCGCCTGTCTACCTGGCCGGGATCGCCAGGCCCGGACCGACGGACCGCGACAACCGGGCTGTCACGGCCATGGCCCGTCTTCTCCTCCACCCGTACATCACCAACATTCAGACCAGCTGGGTCAAACTGGGTGCGGAGGGCGCCGCCGAAATGCTGCGCTCCGGCGCCAATGACCTAGGCGGGACACTGATGGAGGAGACCATCTCCCGGATGGCGGGCTCCAGTTACGGTTCGTACCGCTCCGTCCAGGATCTGATCGCGATCGCGGACGCGGCCGGGCGGCCCTCGAAGCCGCGCACGACCCTGTACGGCGACGTACCGGAGGAGCGGCAGCGGGCGGCCCTCGCATCGGACGGACATCTTCCGGAGTTGCTGCCGGTGCTGGAGTGAAGCGGCATTAGTAACGCGTAAAGATTGCCGGAACCCGGCAATGCTTTCTGTCAGAGCTGCATGAGACCATCCCCTTGTTCAAGGGATCGGTGTACACGGGGGAGGGCGAGCGGGATGACTGTTTTTCTCGGTCTCGGCATTGCGGGGATCGTGCTGCTGGCTCTTTCGTTGATCTTCGACGGAATCCTGGAAGGGCTCTTCGGCGGAGTCCTCGACGGCCTCTTCGACGGGCTGCTCTCGTTGCCCGTTGTCGCCGGATTCCTCTCGATGTTCGGCTTCGGCGGCGCCATCATGCTGGGTGCCACCGGCCTCGGCGGCGCGGCCGCCACGGGAGTCGGGCTGGCGGCGGGTGTCGCCGCGGGCTGGCTCGCGTGGAAGTTCAGCCGCGCGCTGATGCGCGACCGGACCGACGCCACCCCGCGCGGCACCGACCTGGTCGGCACCTCCGGAGCGGTCGTCACGGCCATTCCCGCCGACGGTTACGGCGAGGTGCTGCTGCGCCTCGCCGGGCAGCCGGTGAAGCTGGCGGCGAAGAGCGCCGTGCCGGTTGCGCGGGGCGCCGAGATCTGGGTGGAGGCATCGCTGTCGAGCACGTCGGTCGCGGTGCGCCCCGTCGAACGCTGACCTTCCTCACCACACCTGTCTACATCTCTACATCACACCCCTGCCTCATTAACTACCTGCTACGGGGATTTCCTCATGAGTCCAGTCATTGTCGCTGTCGTGGGAGTCGTCGTACTCCTCGTACTGCTCGCACTCGTAGTGATCACTCGCTACAAAGTCGCGGGCCCCAGCGAGGCATTCATCATCACCGGCCGCCGCGGCAAGCGGTCCACGGACCCGGTCACCGGACAGATCTCCACCGACAACAGCGGCCAGAAGGTCGTCGTCGGCGGCGGCGTCTTCGTCGTGCCGTTCGTACAGCAGAAGTTCACCCTCGATCTCTCCAGCCGACACATCCCGATCGCCGTACGCGGCGCGGTCACGCTGCGCGGTGTGAAGGCCAACCTCGAAGGCGTCGCGATCGTCAAGGTCGGCGGCAGCGAGGACGCGATCAGGGCCGCCGCCCAGCGCTTCCTCCAGCAGCAGGACGGCATCGTCGGCTTCACCCAGGAAGTCCTGTCGGGCGCGCTGCGCGCCATCGTCGGCCGCATGTCGGTCGAGGACATCATCCGTGACCGTGCCGCGTTCGCGGGCCAGGTCGCGGAGGAGGCCGAGGCGAGCCTGTCGGGCCAGGGCCTGATCCTGGACGCCTTCCAGATCCAGGACATCACCACCGAAGGCTCCTACCTGGAGGACCTGGGTCGGCCCGAGGCCGCCCGTGCCCGCCAGGAGGCCGACATCGCCGAGGCCATCGCCAAGCAGGCCTCCGAGCAGGCCCGGCTGAAGGCGGCCGAGGAAATCGCCATCGCCGAGCGGACGTTCTACCTCAAGCAGGCCGAGATCCGCGTCGAGACGGAGGCGGCGTCCGCCAAGGCCAACGCGGCCGGTCCGCTCGCCGACGCCGCCCGCCAGCAGGAGGTCCTCGCCGAGCAGGAGAAGGTCGCCGAGCGCCAGGCCGCGCTGACCGACCGCGAGCTCGACACCAAGGTGCGCAAGCCGGCCGACGCGGCGCGGTACCAGGCGGAGCAGGAGGCGGAGGCGCGGCGTATCGCGCAGGTCAAGGAGGCCGAGGCGGACGCCGAGCGCTCCCGCCTCACCGGTGAGGGCGAGAAGCTGCACCGCGCGGCGCTGGCCGAGGCGGTACGCATCGAGGGCGAGGCGAACGCCGCCGCCATTGCCGCGAAGGGTGCGGCGGAGGCCGAGGCGATGCACAAGAAGGCGGACGCGTTCGCGCAGTACGGCGACGCGGCAGTGCTCCAGATGCTGGTCGAGGTGCTGCCGCAGGTCGTGGCCAAGGCGTCGGAGCCGCTGAGCGCGATCGACAAGATGACGGTGATCTCGACGGACGGTGCGAGCCAGCTGGCGCGTACGGTCACCGACAACGTCGCCCAGGGCGTGGAGCTGCTGACGTCCACGACGGGCGTGGACGTCGCGGAGCTGCTGAAGAGCATCACGCAGCGAGGCGTGAAGACGGCTCCGGAGCCGGCCGACGCGAACGGCCAGATCCCGATCACGGACTGATCCGAGCCGCGGGACCGCCGCGGACTGTCCTCAAACGCCGGACGGGCTGATTTTCAGCCCGTCCGGGGTCCCCCCTGGACGAAGTCCTTGGAGGAGTTCGAGGCCCGCGGCGGAACCGCAGATGTCACAGCGGGAAGGGGCGGGTAGGGGAACAAGCCACACCCGAACCTCCACCCACCCGCCCCACCCGAACACCCCCTCCCCTTCGATTACAGTGCTGCGCCAGACGCCGATCGAACGCCGGCCGCACCGGGAAGGGCAGTAGTGGTGAGCGCACCAGTCACATCCGTTTGGGGCCGTGCCGAACAGCAGGACTTCCGCTCCCGGGTACGCGGCTGCCTCCTCGGCGGCGCGGTCGGCGACGCCCTCGGCGCGGGCGTCGCCGCCCTCACCCTGGACGAGATACGCGCAGCCCACGGCACCGACGCCCTCACCGACCTCGCCCCCGCCTACGGCAGACGCGGCGCCATAACCGCCGGCACCCAGCTCACCCTCTTCACCGTCGACGGCCTCATACGTGCCCAGGTACGCCGCGACACAGGCGCCTGGCACCCGCCCACCGACGTACACCGCGCGCATCTGCGCTGGGCCGCCACCCAGAGCGACTGGGGCCCCGACGAGCGCCGCAAGGACAACGGCTGGCTCGCCCGCGAGGAGTGGCTCTACGCCCGCCGCGACCCGTCCCGCGAATGCCTCACCGGCCTTGCCGACGAAACCATGGGCACCCTCGACAAGCCGAGGAATCCCACCGCCCGAGACTCCGGCGCCCTCACCCGCTCCGCACCCTTCGGCCTCCTCGTCGGCTGGGAGCCCCAGCTCGTCTTCCAGCTCGCCGTCGAATGCGCCGCCCAGACCCACGGCCACCCCACCACGTACCTCTCGGCCGGGGCATTCGCCGTCGTCGTCCACGGCCTGGCGCGCGGCGAGACCCTCGACGGTTCCGTGCAGCGGGCCCTGGCCCAGCTCGCCGCTCGCCCCGGCCACCAGCCGGTGACGGACGCCCTCAAGCAGGCCCTCGGCGCCGTACGCCAGGGCATCCCGAACCCCGCCAGGGTCGAATCCCTGGGCGGGGGCCGTACCGCCGAGGAGGTGCTCGCGGTCGCCGTCTACTGCGCGCTTGTCGGCGAGGACATCCGCCACGCCCTGTGCCTCGCCGTGAACCACAGCGGGGCTTCGGACGCGACCGGCGCCCTGTGCGGCGGCCTACTCGGCGCCCTCCACGGCGAGACCGCGCTGCCGCCGGGCTGGCTGGCCGAGCTCGAAGGGCGCAGCACGGTCCTCGAACTCGCCGACGACTTCGCGATGGAGATGACCCAGGGCCCGGCCCTGCACGGTCCGGCCGTCAACGCGCCTGGCTGGCTGGCCCGCTATCCGAGGGCATGACGGCAACCGTCGCATCACCCGGCGCCGCGGGAACAGGAACAGCCGCCGCACCGCCCGAAGGCTCGTCGTCGTCCAAGTCGTCGTCCGAGTCGTCGTCCGAGTTGATCCGCGCCAGCACCGCATCCCGCTCGGGCGTGTCCTCCGGCTTGATGAAGCCGACCAGGACGTACAGCACCGCGACACGGCCAACGGCACGGACACCTGGTACTGCGTCTGGTACTGCGTCGCCACCCCGTCCATCCCGTAGTTCACCACCCAGAAGGCGAAGAGCCCGCACGCCCAGGAGACCAGCGCCGCAGTCGGCCCGGACTTACGGCAGCGGGGCAGCAGGCCGAGCATGAACGGGATCGCGATGGGCCCCATCAGGCCCGCGACCCACTTGATGACGACCGTGATGATGTCCTTGAACGCCGGCGAGTTGACCTGGATCGCGATCGCCATCGACAGCGCCAGGAATGCCACGGTCGACAGACGGGCGGCCACCAGACCGGCCTTCTGCGCGAGACGATGAGCTACTAGCGCATGAGTTCACCGGCGTTGACGAGCAGCGACTGGCCGGTGATCGCCCGCGCCCGGTCGGAGGCCAGGAACGCCGCGGCCTCCGCGACATCCCCGTCCGTGGCCAGCTCCGGCAGCGCCATCCGCCCGGTCAGCCGGTCCAGCACCTCGGCCTCCGGTACGCCCTCGGTGTGCGCGGCGAACCGGACGTACGCCTGGACCGGCGGCCCCCACATCCACCCCGGCAGCACCGTGTTGACCCGTATCCGGTGGGGTCCGAGCTCGCGCGCCATCGAGTACATCGCCGAGGTCAGCGCGCCCTTCGACGCCGCGTACGCCGCCTGCTGGACCTGCGAGGGCGCGGCCACCGCCGACTGCGTACCGATGATGACGACCGAGCCGCCCCGCTCCTTCAGGCCGGGCAGGCAGGCGCGGGTCATCCGCAGCGTGCCGAGCAGGTTTACGTCGATGACGCCGTGCCAGGTCTCGAAATCGGCGTCCTCAAGGCCGCCGAAGTAGCTGTCCCAGGCGGCGACATGGATGACCCCGTCGATCCGCCCGAACCGCTCGACCGCGAGCGCGGCCAGCGCCTCGCACTGCGCCTCTTCGGAGATGTCCGTGGCCAGGTGGGCGGTGTGCGCGCCCGAGGGGTCGATCTCGGCGGCGGCCTTGGCGAGGTTTGCCGCAGTACGCGCGCCGAGGACCGCGTTGCCCCCGTCCCGTACGACGGTCGCGGCGATCCGGTGGCCGAGCCCGGCGCCGACCCCCGACACGATGACGGTCTTCCCCTGGAGCAGCATCCGGGTGCCTCCCGAGTCCGTTCATTGAACTGACGACCCGTCAGGATAGGTGGTATGGGCGGCGAGGGGAAGTCGTGCGATCGTCATGCGGTGGCGACGCCCTGGCGCAGTGCGAAGCCTTTGTGTCCGTCGATCAGTGCAGGTACAGCGGCTTGATGTGTTCGGGGTTGAACGGAGCACGTCCTTTGCCGGACGGCATCACTTGGATGGCGCTGAAGATCTCACCCACCAGGGCACGGCGTTGCTCCAATCCTCCGGTTCGCCACTCGCCCTCGTAATCGCGCGCTCGGCCGTGACGTGCGTGTGGGGTATGGGTCGCCAGTTCTCCTTCGAGCCGGTCGAGTTCGGCGTTCAGCGAGGCGAGAGCTTGGTAGTAGTCGTCGGGTCGCATGCCTTGCACGCTCTCCGAGCCCTTGGCCCACGAGGACGTGAGATCCCGCTTGCGAGCGCCGATCTCTGAGATCCGAGTCCTGAGGGTGTGGGCTGGATCGGTCTGGTCTGCGGCTTCGTCTCGCGTCGGCAGCTGTGTCGAGTGGGCCTTCGCCCACTCGACGATCAGACTCTCCAGATGCAGGTCCACTGGTTGTGCACGTCGGCTCACCTTGCCGCAGGCGTTGCGGCCCTTGCCCGGGCAGTAGTAGATGACATGCCCGCGGCAGGCAACGCGCTTGGTGCTCATGGCCGCTTTACAGATCCCGCACCTCAGATAGCCGGTGAACACGTACTTGCGATAGTTGGCCCCTTGCGGATTCCCCGCGATGCCTCGCTGCTCGCCGAGAAGTCGCCGGTGGTCCAGCTCAAGCTGGGTGTCAGCCCACAACTTCTTGGAGACGACCGGCTCCCACCGCCCCAGGACGGGAAGTCCGTCTTCGCCGAGGAGCACGCGACCCCAGCCGTCCCGCTGCCGCGAGATCTCGCTCCGATGTTTCCCCTGGTAGGAAACGAAGCCGCAGTAGCGAGGGTTGGTGAGGATCGCTTTCACGGTCGGTTGCGCCCACTTGGTGCCACGCGGGGACGGGATGTTGTCCTCGTTGAGATCTCGCGAGATGCCGGTGATGGACCTGCCGGCAGCGAACTGATCGTAGATGCGCCTTGCGATGCGCGCCCGGTCCTGGCGCAGGGTTCCGTCAGGGTTCCATGCGTATGGTGTCCTGCCGGTCAGTTCGCCGGCCGAGGCATCCGCGAGGTGGTTCCTGGCCACTCGGCGGGAGGTGTCCTCCGATGCCTTGAGGGCCATGATGCACAGCATCCTGGCCATGTGCCGATCGGCATCATTGATGAGGTTGAGCTCGCCCGTGACGCCGACAGCCGGCCGCTTGGCGTGCTCGACGATGTCGATGAGGTCCTCGAGATCCCTCGGCTGACGCGCCAGTCGGTCCGTGTCGTAAAAGATGACGCCGTCGATACGGCCCGACAGCAGGTCGCTCAGCATGCGCCGGAAGGCAGGGCGGATCACCATCCAGTCAGTCGTGCCGTCGCTCTTCGCGAGCCGCTTCTTCTTGAACGCCCTGGTGTCGTTCTCTCGGTAGACCTCGGTAAACAGGCCCCAGCCAAGGTCGATGCGCTTCAGCTCGGCGTCCTGTAGCTGGAGATCGATCCCCTTCTCGTTGCCGCGGCGGTCGCAGGAGGTCCGTAGGTAGCAGCCGGGTCGCTGTGGAACGTACCTGCGCAACGAGTCTCCGACGGCGAGCGCGACCGATGTGCGATTCCGGACGCGTTCAGGGATCACAACGCCGTCCCATGAGGCGTCGAGCCCAGTCGTATCGGTGGCGCCAAAGGTGTTCACGGTTCCTCCAGTGGCGATGGAATGCACCCCGAATTTAGCGACCAACTGTGGTCGTTTGGTCGCATTGAGTACCCATCACCTGCAGGGTTGATTGCTCGTATGGGCGTTCCTATCGACCAACGCCTGACGTACCGTCAGGACTATTCGGTCGGGACTGACGCGGGAGGGTGCATGGAGGAGAGCGGACGCGCGGAGCGGCACCTGGAGATGTATGCCGAGTTGGCGTCGGTCGGGCCGTACGGCGTGAAGGTCGGGCATGCCTTGATCACCATGGTCGAGCCACATCGCGGGCACGAGCGTGCATAC